>NZ_JBQEMM010000006.1:0-207372 GCF_053470025.1 Arthrobacter sp. CP30 | reverse complement strand
CAGCCCTGGAAGCCCAAGCACTCGGCGCCGCCGAACTCGCCGAACTGCAGGCCGCACTGGCGCTGGCGATCACCGATCGTGACGCGGCAGCAGCCGAGCTCGTCGAACTGCAGGTGACCCTCACCGCGGCCCTCGACGCGCAGGCCGCCGGGAACCAGGCCATCGCCGACGCTCAGGCAGCACTCGCTGCGGCCCTCGCGGCCCAGGCATCCGGTGACCAAGCCGTTGCCGACGCCCAGTCGGCCCTGGACGCGGCCCTCACCGCTCAGGCAACCGGAGCAGCAGAGCTCGCCGAACTTCGGGCGACCCTTCAGGCAGCCCTGGAAGCCCAAGCACTCGGCGCCGCCGAACTCGCCGAACTGCAGGCCGCACTGGCGCTGGCGATCACCGATCGTGACGCGGCAGCAGCCGAGCTCGTCGAACTGCAGGTGACCCTCACCGCAGCCCTCGACGCGCAGGCTATTGGTGCGCAGCAGATTCTGGATCTCCGAGCGGCCCTGGCCTCGGCCCTTGCGAACCGGGACGCGGCGGAGCAGGACCTCTCCGACCTCGAGGTTGTTCTCGCGGCGGCCATCGACGCGGAGGAGGCAGGCGAGCAGAACATCATTGAACTGCAAGCTGAACTCGACGCCGCTCTCGAAGCTCAGGCCGCGGTCGTGGCCGGCATTGATCTCGACGCCCTCGAGGCTCAGCTCGCCTTCGCCGTCGCGGCGGCAGCCGAAGGTCAGGCCGACGTCGACGCCGCCCAGTCCGACCTTGATGCAGCCCTGGCAGCATTGGCCGCAGCCGAGGACGACGTCGAGGAAGCACGGGCTGCACTGGCAGCAGCAGGCAACCTTGAGGAGATCATCGCCGCGAACGTTCGTCTCGAACTCGCCATCGCCGCCGCGAACGAGATCCGCCTCGACGCCGACGCCATCAACGTCGACTTCGAAGCCATCGAGGACCTCTTCGACGCAGCACTGGTCGCCTGCTCCGGTGACACCACCATCATCATCGACATCGACATCGATGGTGACGGCAACGTCGGCATCATCGTCGACGGCGTCAACGGTGGCGGCGTCAATGGTGGAGGGAATGGCGGAGTCGTTGTCCCGGGTGCCGGTAACACCGGCGGTAAAGGCGCCGTGAACGCGGGATCCAACCGCGGCATGAACGTGCAGACAGCCACGGTGGAGGGCACTTCTGACAGCGGCCTGCCGCTGGGCGGGATGCTCGCGGTCGCTTTCGGCCTGCTCGCCGCGGCAGGTGTCTGGGCGCGCCGTTCACTGAAGATGAACGACTAACAGCCAACCCCGCCCTCAGACTCCCCCTTTGAGGGCGCCTGAAAAGCGAGACCTCCGGCCCCGTCCTGCAGACCTGACTGCGGGGCGGGGCCGGACCCACGTACGGGCCCAACCCGAATAGGCCAGGACTGTCCATTCGCTTCCAGGACACACACGAATGAGCCAGCAACCCTGACACCAAGACGCCAAGCTTCCGTCTGAAAGAGGGCCAGCGAGTCCTTCTCCATCCGGTATCCCGCGCGCCCGATGGCTCGCACTGCCCGTCTTGGCCGCCGCGGGACTGACATCGCCACAGCCGTGATGCCACCAGCCGCATCGACGGGCTCACCTGGCACCGCCCCATCCAACACCATCTCATCGACAAGCGCTGCGCCCACCAGCTTCCCACCCGAGTCAGCCGACTCTACGCAGTCGTCAGTGAAGACAAACTTGTCTTGAGCCAGCATCTCAAGGATGGCGTCAGACTCGGCGGTACCTGACGTCAGATCAAACCGCTGCCTTGGCGCAGTGGCCGTACTCCCGGCCTCTTGTAAACACATCCCATCCCAGGGTCAGCGAACCTCAGCTTGAAGTAGTTCGCGCGGAGCCGCGGGATCGAGGGGTCGAGGGGTCGATGACCTCGATCAACGCGGAGAAGGCCAACCCTTTCAGATCGGAGGCTAGAACAGCCTTCGTAGGGGCCCGCCTTGCTCTGACGAGGGTTCCGAGCTTCTCCAAAAGAGGCAGAATGCCCGCTTCCAGTGCAACGAGGAACTCGCTGCGCCCCTCCAACTTGGCATCTGCTTCCGCCTGTTGAGCTTGACGCCTCACCCGCGCTCCATCAGTTTCCAGACCCTTGACTCTGCTCCGTGGCTGCCTCGACTCCACGATGGGCACAAGTGCCGCCGTAATCGCCCCGAC
Organism: Arthrobacter sp. CP30; assembly: GCF_053470025.1. Taxonomy (NCBI): domain Bacteria; kingdom Bacillati; phylum Actinomycetota; class Actinomycetes; order Micrococcales; family Micrococcaceae; genus Arthrobacter; species Arthrobacter sp. CP30. The sequence goes on along the minus strand of NZ_JBQEMM010000006.1, from coordinate 205,186 downwards.
TAGACCGACGCCGAACAGCACCCAGCGCAGTACAGAATCCTTGTCGTCATCTAGAGAACCCCAAATAAGCCCCTCCGAACGCCAATGCCGCTGCAATTACCGTCATGACGCCCTTCCCCCAGCGGTCCAGCCACCGCCGGGCACTACGACGTTTCTCCACTTTGTAAGCCTATGAGGACGTATCGACCACGGTGGTGGGCCACGCCGACACGTTTTGATCGACCGCAGTATCGGCCTATGAGCACATCAGACCACTTCACTGCCTGCAAGAGTGAGGTAGCGGTACACCGTCGCCCGACTGGCCTCAATGATCTTGCCGATATAAGCAGGCGCAAGCCCCTGCGCTCTCAGGTCTCGGGCGCGCCTGGCCTTCGCATGACCGGTAGTCACTTCCCGCCGGCCGGCTTTCCGCCCGTGGTCAGCGGCCGCAACCATTTCTGCCCTCGTCCGCTCGGCGAGCTGGTCACGCTCAAGCTGAGCAAACGCGGACATCACAGTGAGCATTGCCCTACCCATCGGATCGGTAGTGCTGATGCCCTCAGTGACATAACGGAAGTGCACACCCCTGCGTTCGAGGTCATCGATGAGGGCCAACAGGTAGCGCGTGTTACGCCCCAGCCTGTCCAGCTTCCACACCACGACCTCGTCACCCTTTCGGACGTGATCGAGGAGCTTGTAGAGCTCCGGCCGGCTGGCCGTCGTCCCACTCACCCCATGGTCGGTGAAGATCCGACTACACCCAGCAGCAGTGAGCGGTGCGTGCTGCAGATCCGCGTTCTGCTCCAACGTGCTGACCCTGGCATACCCGATGCTTCCCACTCATCCACTCCTCGTACTCATCGAAGGCCTTCTCTTACTTTGTTGAGTACGAGGAGTGAGACACATTGCCAAGACGAAACACGGACGCCTACTGCCTTGCGGTTGCTGCGTTGCGCAAGCTGCCCGAGCAAGCAGTTCAATAGTCCAGTCGAAGGATCCTTCAACGGGGCGATAAGGATGAGGTCGTAGTTGTCACTGGAAGGTGCCGGTGGCGAGACCGCTAAGGAACACAACCCTCGAACCAGCGTGGTCGTACACAGCAGGAACTGGTCCGGCCTAGGGCTACTTTCCGCTTCGGGCGCCGGCGATCACGGACGGCAGGAATCCGGGGAAGGCTTCTTCCAGGTCGGCTAGGCGGAGCTTGTTCATTCGTGACGTGCCGACGTAGTACTGGTGGATGATGCCTGCCTGCCTCAACGCGGTGAAGTGGTGCGTCGCGGTTGATGCGGTGACGGGGAGGTCGAAGTTGCCGCAGCTGATTTCTGCGTCGGCCGAGGCGAGCTGCGTCACGATGCTCAATCGGATCGGGTCGGCGATGACTCCCAGCACCTGGGGGAAGTGCAGGTCTTCGATGGATGGTTCGTCGTCGATCGGTGCTCGAGCCATTCAGGGCCTCCTTACGAAGGATGATCGTATCGGGTGGGATGTCGGCTGACGGTTGTCGCCAGCTGGTGCAGTCGTCACCACCGGTCAACCGCCGTAGTGCCAGTGCGCTGAACCTGAGAGCAGCCGGGAGCTCTGGCGTTCACATCGGAGCGGCGGACGCGTTCCGACCCATTGATCGCCAGGCTGGGCCGGGACGGCGGTTGACGTCAGCGGACGGCGATGACGACCTTACCCAGGGGGCCTTCGGCGAGACGGTCGTAGGCGGCCTTCGCGTCCTCGAACCGGAAGGTGGAGTCGATGACCGGGTGAATCTTGTGCTTGTCGAGGAACTCGACGAGTTCCTCGAAAGCTGTCCGGGTGCCGACGGCGATGCCCTGGATGGTGGTCTGACGGAACAGCACCGTCATCAGGTCGAGGTTCGTGGCCTGCCCGGCGAGGAACCCGATGAGGGCGACGACGCCGCCGGCCTTCGCGGCACGAACGGAGTCGTTGACGCCGTCACCGCCGGCGACGTCGATGACGACGTCGACGCCCTTCCCGTCGGTGAGCTCGAGGACCTTGCCGGCCCAGTCGGGTGTGGTGCGGTAGTTGATGACATCGGTGGCGCCGAGTTCCATCGCCACGGCGAGCTTGTCGTCACTGGAGGAGGTGGCGATGACGCGTGCGCCAAAGGCGGACGCGATCTGGATCGCGAACACGGACACACCGCCGGTGCCCTGCACGAGCACGCTCCCGCCTGCTTCCAGCTTGCCGTGGTGAAAGAGGGAGAACCACGCCGTCAGCGCTGCGATCGGCAGTGTGGCAGCTTCGGCGTCGGTGAGGTTGTCGGGGCTACTCACGACGCGGTCCTCATGCAGCAGCATGTACTCGGCGAGACCACCGTTGATCGGGCCGCCGATCATCGCATCGGTGTGCGCCTGGTCCCATGGCCCGTCGACCCACGTGGAATAGAAGTGCGAGGTGACGCGGTCGCCGACCTTCCACTTCGTCACGTTGGAGCCGACCGCAGTCACGACGCCGGCGGAGTCAGCGCCGACGATCAGGCCCTTCGGCATCTTCTCGGGCGAGTAGTTGCCTTCGACGAGTGCTTTGTCGCGGTAGTTCAGAGAGACAGCCGACACCTGCACGAGGAGGTCACTGGGGCCGGGAGTCGGAGTGTCGACCTGCCGGAGGTCGAGGTTGTCGAAGCCGAAATCGGCAAGCGTCCAGGCGCGCATGGCGGTCCAATCTTCGCGGTGATGCACCGGGGTGATCCGGGGCTGATGGCTCACGATACGTCCAACTTCGATAACAATCAAACTTGACCAGCGTCAAACTTGGTCGCATCTCATCACCGCCCGAAGTGGTGGAAGGGTGCTCATGACTGAGGCAAACAGAATCGCGAACGTCGGTCTGGTGGCACCCTGACGCAGGGTGAGCTTCACGACCTCCCGGCATACGAGGTACTCCACCAGGAACTTCGGGAGGGGCTCGGATCCGTCCCCGGCCCTTATGCGTAGGTGGCTCGGTTGAGGGCAGCGATGTCGTCGGAGGTCAGGGAGCCGAACCTGTTCCCGATGGTTGCCATGACCTGATCCCGCCGGTCGGCCAGGAGGTCCTTCTGGGCGCGTGCGAGGGCTGCCGGCAGCTCGTCCCGGGTCAGTTCGGTGCAGTAGGCGGGGGCTCCGGGCTGCTGCCGCCACGATTCCGGGAGGGTGCCGGCGTCGACGGCGTCGAAACCGGTGTCCTCCACCAGGCTCATCGCGATCCGCCTGCCGCGTTCGTCATCGCCTGCAACGGGGATAGCGAGGCGGCCTGCCTGCCCTGCGGGGCGCCCCTTGGCCTCGAAAGTGCCCGAGAGGATCGCGTTCCAGGCCTTCACGACAGGGCGCCCGATCTGCTCGCTGACCCACAGACCTTCCACCTGCCCGCCATCGAGGGCTTGGATGTGACCGTCGCGCAGCGGGTAGTAGTTCGACGTGTCGATGACGACCGCGTCCGCAGGAAGCTCCTCGAGGAGTGGACGGATCCCTGCCATCCGGGCGAGGGGGATCGAGGTCACGAGCACCTCGACGTCCTGGATGACGTCGGACGCCTCGACGGCGGTCGCTCCTGTTGCCAGGACCGTCTCGTCGATGGTTTCCGGGCCACGGGAGTTGGCGATCTTCACCTGATGTCCCGCTTCCGCGAGCTTGTAAGCCAGCGTCGAACCGATGAATCCTGCTCCGAGGATGCCGATCTTCATGAGTGTCCTTCCATCGAGCACGGTGTGAACCACCAGTCTCCAACCTTCCACCAATGTGAAGGTCAAATCCTGACGAGAATCCGGTCCTGCTGGAGCTCATGTGACGACTCTCATAGGCCCTCGGCTTGACCTTGCTATTAGTGAGAGGGTTGCACGATAGGTCATGAGGTTTTGTCGCGCTGCCTTCTGCGCACTCGGTGAGTGCGGCTCGAGCGAACCGAAGCTCAGGTAGCGCCGGCCGCTCGAAGACGCGCTGCCACCTCGTTTTCTGCCCCCCTTCGTCATGACCAGGAGAACCCCCGTGCCGGGATCGACACCGAATGAAATAGCCCTGAACGAGCATGCGCGTCTTGAGGCCGCAGCCGCCTACACACCTGATGAAAGGCCGGGTGCGAGGCCCCCTGCTACTGACGCTGCTGCCGACCGGATGGCGCCAGGTAGCGCGATGATCATCGGGTTGCTGATGGTCTCGGCGTTCGTGGTCCTGCTGAACGAGATGATGCTCGGCGTCGCCCTGCCGACGCTGATCGCGGACCTGGACATCACCCCGACGACCGGCCAGTGGCTCACCACCGGGTACCTGCTGACCCTGGCGGTCCTGATCCCGGCCACCGGGTTCGTGATGCGCCGATTCACGACGCGTGGGATCTTCTTAGGCTCGATGTCACTGTTCCTTCTCGGCACGGTCGTCGCCGCGATCGCCCCAGGCTTTGGAGTACTCTTCGCCGGGCGGATCATCCAGGCCATCGGCACTGCAGTCTTCGTGCCCCTGCTGATCACCACGACCATGCGCCTGGTGCCGGCGTCGCGGCGGGGCAGAATGATGGCCCTGGTCACCGCAGTGCCAGCCATCGCACCCGCAGTCGGGCCGGCGGTCTCGGGAGTGATCCTGTCCCAGCTGTCCTGGCGGTGGCTGTTCATCCTGATGCTGCCCATCGTCGTGACGGCACTGGTCCTGGGCGCGCTGAAGCTGCGGAATGTGACCACACCCGAGCGAGTGAGCTTGGACGTGGTGTCCCTGCTGCTCTCCGTCGTCGGCTTCGGCGGTCTGGTCTTCGGCCTGGCGTCCATCGGCGAATCGGTGTCCGGGCACGCACCCGTCGCCCCCGCCATCCCGATCCTCATCGGGCTGGCCGGCGTAGCCGCGTTCGTCCACCGGCAGGTGAAGCTGCAGAACCACGGGGATGCATTCCTGGACATGCGGATCTTCTCCACCCGCCAGTACGTCATGCCGACGATCGTGATGACGTTCGTCGCGATGAACGGCTTCGGGGTCGTCCTCGTCCTGCCGCTCATCCTGACCGCCGTCCTCGGTCTGCACACCCTGCAGATGGGCCTGTTCCTCTTCCCCGGTGGGGCGATGATCGCGATCGTCTCCGCACTCGGCGGACGCATCTACGACAAGGTCGGACCGAAGCCCCTGGCGATCCCCGGCTCCATCATCTGGGTGGGAACCATCTGGTTCCTCACCACCATTGATGAGGACACCAGCATCTGGCTGGTCCTCGCCGTCTACCTGCTCATGACCGGCACGCAGGCACTGATGTGGGCACCCATGACCACCTCGGCCCTCGGCTCACTACCGGCCGAGCTCTACCCCCACGGCACCGCCGCATTCTCCACCGTCCAGCAGCTGGCCGGCGCTGCAGGAGGCGCGATCCTCATCTCCGCCTTCACCATCGGCGCGAATGCCACCCGGACCGGTGCCCTCAACGCCACCCAGAGCATCGACGCCGGACAAGCCGCCTTCACCGTCGCCGGAATCCTCGCCCTCGGCGCCGTCATCGGCACCCTCTTCGTCAGCAAGCCACACACCACCCAGGACGCCTGAACCACCCGAACCGCATACATCGCTTCGACCGCTGGAGCTGGCTCGGGGGCCAGCTCCAGTAGTTCAGCCGGCTTTGCGCGACTGCTCCCGGGAAGCGGCGTCGATGGCCTCGATGTACCGGGTGATCGAGTCCCGGTTGTGGATGAGGAAGTCGATCTTCTCCGACATCCGGTCCCGCTCTGTCACCAGCAGTTCCCGCAGCCCGGGCTCGGGGTTCTTCACGACGATGGTCTGCGGCTGGTCCAGGCACGGCAGGATGCTCGAGATGATCCTCGTCGGAATCCCGGAATCGACCAACCCCCGGACCTTCTTCACCCGGTCCACCAGGTAGTCGTCATACATCCGGTACCCGTTGTCCAGACGCCGGGGCGAGATCAGGCCCTGCTCCTCGTAGTACCGCAGCATCCGGGCAGGAACGCCCGTCTTCGTCGCCAATTCACCAATACGCAAGTGGCCTCCTCAGCCTCGGTCCATCACCGATTTGACCTTCACACTAATGGCAATGTTGAGACTGGACAAACAGGCCAGTCACCGACTCGGCCTCAGCGACCGGTAATACCAGCCACCGCCACGAACCAGCAGCACGGCCCTGGATGGAGAGTCGGGCGCATGCCCGTTGCGGTCCCCTTTCACTAAGAAAGCTGTCAATCATGCAGACCCTCTCGGCCGCCAACGTGCGCCACTCCTTCGCGGCCTTTCCCACCGGCATGGCCCTCATTGCCGCCGAAGTGGACGGGCGGAACGATGCCATGCTCGCCAACTCCTTCGCGAGCGTCTCCCTGGACCCGCCCCTGGTATCGATGGCGTTCACACATGCCTCGACGACCTGGCCCCGGCTCCGCCAGGCACAGGCACTGGGCATAACGATCCTCGCCGAAGCCAACGCTCGCCTGGTGCAGCAGCTGAGCGCACCGGGCCCTGCCCGCCTCGACGGCCTCGCTCTTGATCAACCCCTGGGGTACGCGCGCACCCTGCCCGGTGCTGCAGCCACCTTCGTGGTCCGGGCTCACCAGTACATTCCAGCCGGCGACCACGAGCTGGTTCTCTTCGAGGTCCTCGAGCACCAGCGCGACATCCAGGCATCCCCGCTGACCTACTACAACCGCCACGTCGGGGTCATCCACCCCTCCTGAACTGGTTCCCGGCAGCACCCCACACCACACACCCCACGAGCACAGCAGCAGGAACAGCAGCTTCGACCCACGCACGGAAAGAGAACATGATGGCCAAACACATGCTGATCGGCATGCACCTGGGCAACGGGTACGGCACCATACCGGGGGCATGGCGCGCACCAGGAGTCGATCCTACGAGCTACACCAGCTTCGACGCGAAGGTCCGGCACGCCCAGGCGGCCGAGCGCGGCAAGCTCCAGTTCCTGTTCTTCCCCGACGGCCCCAGCCATGTAGCGGACCTCGACAACGAACCGCCGAACTTCAACCTCGACGTCATGGTCACCATGGCAGCAGTAGCGCGCGAAACAAGCCGGATCGGCTTCGGGGCCACCGGGTCGACGACCTTCAACGAATCGTTCAACCTCGCACGCCAATTCAAAGCCCTCGACATCCTCAGTCACGGACGGACCGGGTGGAACGCCGTCACCTCAAGCGCCGACGATGTCGCAGGCAACTACGGGCAGCAGATCCCCCCGAGCCCCGAACGTCACGGGCGGGCACACGAAACGGTCCACCTGGTCCAGGCGCTCTGGGGCAGCTGGGAACAGTCCGCCTGGGTCCACGACCGGACGCCCGGCCAGTACGCGCACGCCGACCAGGTCGCCCCGATCAACCTCGGCGGCAAGTTCGTCGCCTCCCGCGGTCCCCTCTACATTCCCCCGTCCGAGCAAGGCCAGACCGTCATCTTCCACGCCGGCGGGAGCCCCAACGCACACCAGTTCGCCGGACGCTGGGCCAACGACGTCATCGGAGCAGCCTTCACGATCGAGGACGCACGCGCGCAGCGTGCCGCGTTCCGGGAATCGACAGAACGTGCCGGACGCGACCCGGACGAAATCAAATTCATCGTCGGCCTCATGACCTCGCTCGCCAGCACCAAGCGGGAAGGACTCGACCGCCGGACCTCATCGAGCGGCCGGACCTTCGGGCAGCGGGCAGCGTACCTGGGACGGATGCTCGGTCTGCATCGTGAACCCCCACAGCTCGATGACCCGCTCTCACCCGCGCAGCTGGCCGCCGCCCGCCCATCACCAGGGGACCCGCGTTCGACCCACGCACTGAAAATCGCCAGTGAAGGCTGGACCGTGCGCGACATCCTCGCGCACGGGGTTATCGACTACCACCCTGTCATCGTCGGGCCGCCGGTCGCGGCCGCCGACCACATGCAGGAATGGTTCGAAGCAGACGCTGCGGACGGCTTCTGGATCTCCCCCGACCTCGAGGAAGGCGTAATCGACGACTTCGTCGATGGGGTCGTACCGATCCTTCAGGATCGCGGACTGTTTCACCGCGACTACGCCGGGACACCCTCCGCGACCACCTCGGCACACCGGCACACCGGCACAAGACGGGGTCGATCCGCGCGTCGCCCAGTGACCCGCCCACCACTCTCCCCCGTACACCTAGCAGTACCAGCACCAGCACCAGCACCAGCATGACAACCGATGATGCTTATGAGGAGAATCAATGACAAAGCCGCAGATGATCTTGGGTATGCACCTGGGCAACGGATACGGATCCCAGTCCTCAGCCTGGCGTGCCCCTCAGGTGGATCCTGCGAATTACTCGAGCTTCGACGCGCAGGTCCGCTACGCGCAGGCCGCTGAGCGTGGGAAGTTCGCCTTCCTGTTCCTCCCGGACTTCCCCGGCCTGCAGGCCGACGTGGACCACGAGGCCCCCTCGATGACTTTGGAACCGATGATGACCCTCGCGGCGATCGCCCGAGCCACAGAGCGCATCGGCCTCGTCGCTACCGGGTCCACGAGCTTCGGTGAGCCTTTCAACCTCGCACGCCAGTTCAAGGCCCTGGACGTGATGAGCCATGGCCGTGCCGGGTGGAACGCGGTCACGACCAGTGACCCAGCTGCTGCGGCGAACTTCGGCCAGGCCCTGGCATCCCGATCGGAGCGCTACCAGCGCGCCCACGAGATTATCCAGATCGCTCAGGCCCTCTGGGGAAGCTGGGGGCAGGACGCCTGGATCAAGGACCAGAAAACGGGCCGCTTCGCCGACCCTGAAAAGATCCAGGCGATCAATATGCAGGGCGGGCATGTTGCCTCCCGCGGGCCGCTGCCCATTCCACCGTCCGAACAGGGCCAGCCCGTGATCTTCTCCGCCGGTGGAGGCGCAAACGGGCTTGAGATCGCCGGCCGCTATGCCAATGGCGTCATCGGTGCCACGTTCACCATCGACGATGCCCGCGCACAGCGCCAGGCCTACCGCGACGCCGCGGCCAGGGCAGGACGGAACCCGGATGAGATCACGTTCTTCGCCGGAGTCGTGCCGGCCATCGGCAAGACCAAACGTGCCGCCCTTGACCGGCGCGTGCAACTCGGTGAGCTCACTGCAGCATCCCGTGTCCCCTACCTCGGCTCGATGCTGAACCTTCACCTGGACCCGAGCCAGCTCGACGAACCACTGACCGCTCAGGAGCTGGCGGTCGCCGCCCCGAGCCCGTTCGACCCCCGCTCACCCCGAGCGCTCGAGGTCGCCCGTGAGGGATGGACGCTCCGCGACATCCTCGCCCACGGCGTCATCGACTACCACCCCACCCCCGTCGGTGAAGCATCAATAACCGCGGACCACATGCAGGAATGGTTCGAAGCCGGCGCCTGCGACGGATTCTGGGTCTCCATCGACGTCAACGAGGACGGCATCGACACCTTCGTCGACGAGGTCGTGCCTCTCCTGCAGGAACGCGGCATCTACCACCACGACTACGACGGCACCACCCTCCACGACCATCTCCACGCACCCGCCCAATACGGACTCGACCCACGCCTCACATTCCCTACGACATAGGAAACTCCACGCTGTCACAATGCCCGGAAGAGGATTCTTCGCTGACCTCGAAAATCGAGGACGATCACCGCGCCTCCTGGGCGTCGTGATCAGTTGCTGACGTCGAAGTCGAGGTTAAGGCGTTCCGGGCTGGACAGCCCCCGCTAGGTGGAGGTCACGCGTGCGCTGGGCAGGGCCGCGGCGATCGGCATCCGATCAACCCCAACCAGCTGCTCAAGGTTCAGCCCTGTGAGCGCGGCGATGTCACGGATCGGCACCTGAAAAGTCCGGAACGGACCCAACGGCGGCGCGTCATCCCCGACAGCATCCCCCATGGCGCCGGGCTTCGGCACGTCGTCGAGATCAGCGAGCTGCGGGGTCTGGTCCACCACATACCCCATCGCAGCCAACGCACCATCCTGCAGGAACACGGCGACCTTGAAGTACCGCAATGGGATCTCCACACCCCGGTACACGGGGTCGACGTCGCTGAAGATCGGCCCCGTAAAGACGATCAGCCGCCGCCCGTTGTCCGCGGCGTTTTCGACGAGGTACGTCTCCAGGCCCAGCCAGCCCGCGGTCGATGTCGTTGCGCGCGTAGACCCGCTCCCCTGTCTGCTGATCCTCAGGCAGCCGCGGACTCAACCGCCAGTCGATGCCCGACCGACCGAGGTCGATGAGCTTCGCCCCGTCGATCCCGAGAGCTGTGATCGCGGCCAGGCGCTTGTCCGGGCGCATCAGCACCGAGAAGTGCGCGTGTATGGGAGCAGAACCGTCTCGATCCCAGCCAGTACCGGCACGCGCACCGGTACGCCGAGGAACTGCTCGTCGAACCCCTCACGGCCGGCGAGACTCGCAGCCGTGGCGTTGTGCGCGATTTCAGGTGTAGGCAGGGTGGCGTCCATCCGGTGAAGCTACCAGCGGCAAGTGCCACGGTGAACGATCCAACCAGGAGTAGAACCGGCACCTTCGCGAACCACGAGGCAGCTCACAGACGTTGCACAACGTCCAGGCCTTTGAACAATTCTGTTGCAGAAGCCGCAGAAGGACCCAAGAACAACACGATACGAGCCGATCTGCGCTGTTGCGCTGGGTGTACCCATACGCAACGCTACCGACCCTGGTTGAGTGAATTGATAGGGCACCTCGAGACCGTTGACCGGCTTCGACCAACCGCTGGGTCTTTCTCCAGGTGTCGAACCGATGGCTAGGACATAATGCCATGCTCAGGAGCATCGTCATGGAAGCGTTTGCCGCCGCTGGAGAAGTCCCAGAGCCTGAGCTTGATCGCCTCGAACCAGTCGTCGAGGTACTCGTCCACCGTGCCGTGATGTTGCACGTAGGCGTCGTTGAGGCTCCCGGCTCCGCCCCGCAAAGTCGGTCCGACCCATGCGCGCGCCGCCTCGACCTCAGCTTCGGTGGGGTCCGCCCGCATATCCAGCGCCATCGCCTCGTACTGCTGCGCCAGAGCTGGAAGACGCCGCACCCTCAACAGGGAGCCGAAGGCCAGCATGTCGAGACTCACTGCGTGCAGGTTCGTCGCCAGCGGGTCTTCCACCTCGGACCCTGACGGGTAGCCGACCCAGTTCCTACTGCCCGCGAGGAACGCCTTCTGGGCCAGACTCAGGGCGTTGTACGCGTCGTTGCCTGGGAACCTCGTGTCCTCCACCAGCCGGCTCAACAGCTCGCGCGTGCCCACCATTCGACGCTCCGTACCCTGTCCGTCCATGAGGCCATACGTCCATTCGTGTCCCCCGCCGAACAGCTTCTTGGGCGTGCGTGTGATCGCTCTGATCCAGCGTTCCCGATACGTCATGCCGACCTCGTGTCTCCTCCGTCGCCCCTCACGCCACTGTACGAGATGTCCTTCTCACTCTCAGGAACCCCTGACTGCCACATCACCCCTGGACGGTGCGCGACAGGGACATCGTCCTATGTGCGACCCGTGCTGAGGGTGTGCCCCGACGCCATCGTTCGGACGAGGAGCAGAACCCGTCGCAACCCCGCGGAACACCAACAGGACTTCCGCACATGGCTCCTGCCACACTCCTGGCCGAGGTTGGACGTAGCACAAGCCACGGATGCCGAAGATGTCCTTCTCCACTGTGCAGGAGGCGCAGCGCCTCCCCTCGCACAGCAGTAGCCCCGTTAGACGCCGCCCCACCGACACCCGGTAGGCCGACCCTGCACGCAACCCCTCCAGCACTGCGTGCAGGAAGTCAGCCATGATGCGGTGAACACACAGTCACCACGGTCACCGAAGGTGGCACCGATCAACTCAGGCGTCTATCGCGGGGCGGACGATCAATTCCATGATCACCAGGTAGTGCGCCCATGACGGGGCAGCAGTGACAGACGATCCTCGCCCTGTCGAGCTCGACGTGACCTCGCGGCGCGGTTGCACGCTGTCCTGCTGCTCAGTGAAGCTTGATAGCCGGAACGAGCGTGTGACGCAGACGCGTCACACCACATGCTTGAGGAGGTTCAGGTGGACCCTTATACCGAACGATTGGGGAGGCCTCTGGAGCACACCACAGCCGTCGACCTCCAATTGGCCATCTTCGACATCGTTGAGCAGGCTCGTGGCCTGTCCTTTCGCGAGGCACGTGAGATCTTCGCCGAAGAGCTTTCCGCCAGGAAGATCACTCCGCCCAGCGGCTTATGGATTGATGCTGCCATGACGTCCGCCGCGCTCGGCAACCACTACATCATCAGTAACGAAGCCCGCTGGGGAGCTGAAATAGCGCTCGAGCACCGGGAACAAGAGAACGGTCCACGCCAGGAACGTCGCGCGTAGATAGCGTAGATAGCACTGTCGCCTCGCCGGTCGAGCTCGATCCAGAGCAGCACAAGCCCCCCAACCAACTGCGACCCCGAGCCCGTTCGACCCCCGCTTCCCACGCGCGGTGGAGATCAAACTCGAGGGATTCCTCGACGACGTCGACTCCTTCCTGCAGGAAGGCGGACTTGACCACCGGGACTACGACGGCACTACCCTCCGCGACCACCTCCGCGCCCTCACCCAGAACGGACTCGACCCCCGCCCCCGGAAACTCCACGCCATGAAGAACCAGCCGCACCAGCGCACCCCGTCACCACGGCGAGCACCGACTCCACAGGGACCACCCTGCGGGTGGGAGCGCAGCCTTCCTCATCCACTCGTACTCCCGCCGCCGCGCGTCGTCCGTGACCTGGCCGGCGCCGGGGCGTGGTGTCCCTTGGGCATCAACGTGCTGCCGGACGCACCGTGGAGAGAGTCCATGTACTGCTGGAGTGCGGCCTGGGGTATGAGGTACGAGCGGCCTACGCGCACGCTGTACAGCGCTCCGGACTACACCAAGCTGTACACCGTCATCTTCGACACCCTGATGCTCAGCGCAATCTCCCCCACCGTCGGGTGTCCCGTCGCGGTCCACTTGTCGCGGACATCGAACCCGACCCTGTACCGCTCGATCGACTCCTCCGTCAGCTCCCCCAGGGTGGACAGGCCGAGCATCTCCAGGATCCTGTAGGCATGGCCTTCGATGGCGCGAATCGGCACCTGCAGTCTTCCTGTGATGCTGACGCGCGTTTCGTCGCGGATGACCATCAGCGCAATCAGTTCCTGCCGATCGGTCAGCGGACGCTGCACCGGCGAAGGGCCGCGCTCCTCGTCATCGGCACTGGTCATGGTCATCAGTGAATGGTCACGAACTGCGAAAGGCGATGGTGCGAGCATGGTGAGACCTCCAGCGGAAGGGACAGGGCATGGTGCCGACGTACAGGGATGCCGCCCTTCCTCAGTCTCGCGGCGTGTCTCGGGCACTAGCAAGATCCTCTTCAGGACGCGTTTGGAAGAGGACATGAGACCGGACCGGACCGGACCGGTGCTGCGGTGACCGGTCCGGGGCAGGTGAGGTCTGGTCAGGGCTGCTCGCTGCTCCTGACGAAGCTCACTCCGAACGGTGGTGCCGTCCGTGACGTCGGAGGCCCACGGCACGCCGAGGGCGAAGAATAGGCCACCTCCTCGCCCTCGCGGCCGAGCAGACCCCGCACCCGGAGACTGCTCACCGCCGCTCGCCCATCGTCCAGGTCCAGGTCCAGGTCCAGGTGTGACAACGTGGCCACCTCGGTCAGGGTCACCGAACGCCCCTGATAGATGATGGCCGGCAGCATCTCGTCCTGCATTCTCGCCCTCCTGGTGGTCGTGCACATCGCTGTCCGCCGGCCCTCGTTCGGATCGTCGTCACGAGCGCGTGCGTGCGTGCCGGTCAGGTTCTGCACCGCCACCTCACACTCGTCCCCTGGTTCACGCCGTGCGGATTACTACGGCCATCCGCCGAGGTGGGCGCAACTCGGCCGGTCCTGAAGGCGCTCGGCCACGATCCCCTCTCCGTCGGCTCGTCTGCCCGGTCGCCCGAGGCATGGGGCTCGGAGCGCGCAGCAGCGCAACGGCGCCGGAGCACCCATCGGGTCTGTAGGCTTTCCCTCATGCACGATGCCCTTGGTCCCGCGACGCTCGACGCCGCAACGAGCGGACTGGTCGGAGCACCTGGAGGCGTGCAGCGAGTCGCGAGCCCCCGCAGTTCCGGCCGTACGGCACCAGAAGTGACGACAACTGCTGTCGACGGCGTGCCAGGCGTTCTGGCGCGTCCGGGAGGCACTCCGGCGGTCCTCGAGCAGTTGACGGATCTCGGGGCGCAGCTCTTCGGCCCTGATCGCGCCGTACCCTGCGGGCTCATGTTCAGGCGTCAGGGCGAGCAGGCGCTCTTCCTCAGCGTCTCCCCCGTGGTATTGGCGCTCTACGCCGCCCTCAACGCGCAGCATGCGGCGGACGCCGGGCCCGCGCCCCTGGCCCTCGAGGCGCCGGGCCCGCAGGTGGCCGACGACACGAGCGATCCGACCTATCCCCCGTTCTTCGCGGTGACGGCGGCGGTTGGATTCCTCTCGATTCTCAGCATTCCCCTCGCCCTCGACGGCGGGGACCGAGCGGCTCTGAACTTCTACGCTCGCCCCGCCGCATTCTTCACCCCGGAGCGCCAGCACATTGCGGCCGTCTTCGCGGAGCAGGCCGGCGCGACCGCGCGGACGCACATCCGGCTGAACGCCAGCGAGAAGCTCACGGACGACCTGCAGGCAGCCATGCGGTCCCGGACGGGCATCGACATCGCGATCGGGATCATCGTCGCCCAGAACCGCTGCTCGCAGGACGAGGCCTTCGGCATCCTCAAGCGCGCCTCGATGGCCCGCAACATCAAGCTGAAGGACCTCGCGGCGGGCATCATCACCCAGGCCGGCGGAGCCGGGACCCGCACGCATTTCGGTACCTGATGCGCCTCGTGGCAGCAGTGCCGGACGGCGACGGGTGCAGGATGCAGCCGTTCCACCACCGGCGTCGTCCGCGCCTCTCCCCCACCCCACGGAACGGGACCGGATGACCGGACCCTTGAACTCGGAGACCCCATGAGCAGCCAGGTGCAGATCACCACGACCACCCGCGCGTTGTCCGAGGCGAACCTGGAGCTGTCGCAGCTCTGGATGCGGTACTACGCGATCGGCGGAGCCGTCTCGGGGTATGAGGTCGAGGCGTATCTCGGTGGGCTGCTGATCCTGCCCGGACCGGAACGGGATCTTCTCGCTGACGCCATGAACGAGCTGCTCGAGCAGACCTCCGTTCTGACGCGGGTACCGCAGAGCGGGGCGCAGTCCGACGGCGGCTCGGAACAGGACCCGAGAAAGGCCCTGGGAGCGGCGGCCGCCTTCCTGTTCACGGACGGCGAGGCAGAACAGGAGCGCCTCGACGCCGTCACCCGCACCCACCTGCTGGACACCGCTTCGGAGCAGCGATTCGACCGGTACACCGCCCTGGTGCGGACGCACCTCGGGGTGCGCTCCTCGATCATCGCCCTGATCGACGACCACAGGATGTTCCTGAAGTCCGTCCTCGGACCGATCGAGCAGAACCTGCCCCGGGAGATCACCTTCTGCAATGCGACGATCCGGAATGCAGGGCCGCTGATCATCCCGGACGCCCTGAAGGACGCACGCTTCGCCGCGAATCCCCTGGTGCTCGGGGAACCCCGCATCCGCTTCTACGCGGGCTATCCCCTGCGCGGCCAGGGCGGTTGGACCGTGGGCACCCTCTGCGCGATCGACCAGGCGCCGCGCGACTTCAGCGCAGCGGACGAGCGGTTCCTGCAGGAGGTGGCCCTCGCGGTCGAGGCCGAGATCGCCCGCTGACATACTCGACGCGGCAGGATCGGATGCGTCGGCAGGGCGCACGAAGAAGCTCCCGTCCCGCGGGAGGCGGGTGACGGGAGCTCCGGGTCGCGCGGGCGGTGACTACGCCAGGAGCGTCGGCTTCAGTTGCTGGAGGCGGCCGAGGAGCCCGTTGACGAACTTCGGCGACTCGTCGGTGGAGAGCATCTTGGCGAGCTCGACAGCCTCACTCACGGCAACTCCGTCGGGGACGTCGTCGTTGTAGAGCAGTTCCCAGCTCCCGATCCGGAGGATCATGAGGTCCACGGCGGGCATCCGGTCGAGGGTCCAGCCCTGCGAATAGGTGCTGAGGAATTCGTCGATCTGCTCCTGGTGCTCCAGCACACCCTCGACGACGTCGACGGTGTAGTCGGCGATGACCATGTCGGTCTTCTCCCGGCGCGCTCGGATGACCTCGAGGGCCGGCATCTCACGCTGTGTCGACTCGAACAGGATGTCCAGGGCCCGGCGTCGTGCCTTGCTGCGTGCGCTCACTCGTTGACGCGTCCCAGGTACTCGCCCGTGCGGGTGTCGACCTTGACCTTGGTGCCGTTGCCGAGGAACAGCGGGACCTGGATCTCGTGGCCGGTCTCCACGGTGGCCGGCTTGGTGCCGCCGGTGGAGCGGTCACCCTGCAGGCCGGGCTCGGTGTAGGTGATCTCGAGCGTGACCGATGCCGGGAGCTCGACGTAGAGGGGCGAGCCCTCGTGCATGGCGATGGTGGCCATCTGGCTCTCCAGCATGAAGTTGGCCGCGTTGCCGACCGTCTTTCCCGGGACCGTGATCTGGTCGTAGTCCGTGGTGTCCATGAAGACGAAGTCCTCGCCGTCCTTGTACAGGTACTGGTAATCGCGGCGGTCGACGGTGGCCGTCTCGATCTTCAGGCCGGCGTTGAAGGTCTTGTCGACGACCTTCCCCGAGAGGATGTTGCGGAGCTTGGTGCGGACGAAGGCGCCACCCTTGCCGGGCTTGACGTGCTGGAATTCGAGGACGTTCCAGAGGTTGCCCTCGAGCTTCAGCACAGTGCCGTTCTTGATGTCGTTCGTGGTCGCCACAGATTCACTTTCGTCGGTTTCGGACGTGTCGTCGTCGGACACGGGAGCGGATGGGCCGGCCGAGGCGCAGCGGGCGCGCCGGAGCGCGCCGAAAGTCCGTGGCCCAGTCTACCCTGTGCACGCGGACCGGCTGCTAGGGACCCGGCAGCCCGTGGAACGGCCGGGGCCCGGTCAGGAGGCGATCTCCTGGTACGCCGCGAAGAGGAGCGACGTGTCCGGGACCTCGAGCATGCCGGGACGTCCGACGCCGTCGAGCACCACGAAGCGGAGCAGGTCGCCGCGCGACTTCTTGTCCCGGCGCATCCCGTCCAGCAGGGCGGCCCAGCGGTCCCGCCGGTAGGTGACGGGCAGCCCGAGGGATTCGAGGACGCTGCGGTGGCGGTCGGCGTCTGCATCGCTCAGCCGCCCCACCATGCGGGAGAGTTCGGCCGCGAAGACGAGCCCCACGGACACCGCGGCCCCGTGGCGCCAGGAGTACCGTTCCGCCAGTTCGATGGCGTGCCCGAGCGTGTGCCCGTAGTTGAGGTACTCGCGCCGGCCGGATTCGCGGAGGTCCTCGGAGACCACCTCCGCCTTGACCCGGATGGACCGCTCGACGAGTTCACGGAGCACCGGTGAGCCGGCGTCCGTCGCCGCAGCGGTGTCACCCTCGATCAACTCGAGGATCGCCGGATCCGCGATGAAGCCGCACTTCACCACCTCGGCGAGACCCGTGACGAGCTCGTTCCTGGGCAGGGTCCCCAGGGCGTCGAGGTCCACGAGAACGCCCGCGGGGGGATGGAACGCACCCACGAGGTTCTTGCCCTCGGCCGTGTTGATCCCCGTCTTGCCACCCACGGCGGCGTCGACCATGCCCAGCAGGCTCGTGGGTAGGTGGACCACCCTGACGCCCCGCAGCCAGGTCGCGGCGACGAAGCCGCCCAGGTCCGTCACGGCGCCGCCACCCACGGTGACCACGGCGTCCGAGCGCGTGAAGTCGTTCTGTCCGAGGACCTGCCAGCAGAAGGCGGCCACCTGGATGTGCTTGCCTTCCTCGGCGTCCGGGATCTCCGCGGTGACCGCGGTGAATCCGGCCTCCGCCAGCTCGTCGCGGACTGTGTCCCCCGTGGCCCGCAGGGCGCGCGGGTGGATCACCAGGACGCGGCGCACCCGCTCACCGAGGATCTCCGGGAGGCGTCCGAGCAGTCCGCGTCCCACGACGACGTCGTAGGTGCTCTCGCTGGTGCTTCCGGTGACCGGGATGATGGTCGCGTCGTCAGGGGCCATGGGGGTGGAGTCCGATCTCGTGGTTCTGGTCCGGGGCGGGCGTGTCGTCAGGCCCGTCGTGCTGGTCGTTCTCGGCGTGCGGCAGGGCACCGGTCCGTTTCGTCGGCTTCGTCGCCGCGGCAGGCGGATGCGACGGTGGTCGGCCGACATCGAGGGGAAGGGCTTTCAGAACGGCGTCGGTCGTCGCGCGGACCGACAGGCCACGGCAGTCGACGACGACGTCGGCGACGTCCTGGTACACCGGCCTGCGGGCGAGGTACAGCTCCTGCCACCGCTCGGCGGGCCGGCCGGCAAGCAGGGGGCGCGCAGCGTCCCCCTCGATCCGCGGGAGGACGGTGGCGAGATCGGTGTCCAGGAACACGACGACGGCGTCGGCGAGGAGCTCCCGCGTCCTGTCGTGCAGCACCGCACCGCCGCCCAGGGACACGACCGCGCCGGGCACCAGTGACTCTGCCACCACCTCGGCTTCCAGGGAGCGGAAGCCCTGCTCGCCGTCGCGCTCGAAGATCTTCGCGATACTGCCGTGGCGCGAGACGATCACGCGATCGGTGTCGACGAACCGCGCGCCCGTGCGCAGCGCCAGCACCCGACCCACCGTCGATTTGCCCACGGCCATGGGACCCACGAGCACCACAGGCCGGTCCAGCTGCATCAGGCCTGCGCGGAGCCCAGGAACTCCGGGATGTTCTCGAGGTACGTGCGGAGGTTCCGCCTGGTCTCATCGAGGGAGTCGCCGCCGAACTTCTCGGTGACCGCTTCGGCGAGGACCAGGGCCGTCATGGCCTCGGCGACGACGCCGGCCGCGGGCACGGCGCAGACATCCGACCGCTGGTGGTGGGCACGGGCGGCGGCACCCGTGCTGACGTCCACGGTGCGCAGGGCACGCGGCACGGTCGCGATGGGCTTCATGGCAGCGCGGACGCGCAGGATGTCCCCGATACTCATGCCGCCCTCGACCCCGCCGGCGCGGTTGCTGGCACGCACGATCTTGCCGTCGTCGTCGCGGATGATCTCGTCATGGGCGGCGGTCCCGCGGCGCGCCGCGGTCTCGAAGCCGTCGCCGACCTCGACGCCCTTGATCGCCTGGATGCCCATGAGGGCCGCAGCGAGCCGTGCGTCGAGTCGCCGGTCCCAGTGCACGTAGCTGCCGAGGCCGGGCGGGAGGCCGTAGGCCACCACTTCGACGACACCGCCGAGGGTCTCGCCCTCCTTGTGGGCCGCGTCGACCTCGGCCACCATGGCGTCCGAGGTGTCGCGGTGGAAGCAGCGCAGCGGGTCGGTGTCGAGGGCGATGACATCGCTCGGCCTCGGCAACGGGGCGTCCTCGGGCACGGACACCGAGGCGATGGACACCGTGTGGCTGACGAGGCGGATGCCGAGGCCCTCGAGGAACTTCACGGCGACGGCGCCGAGCGCCACGCGTGTGGCGGTCTCGCGGGCGCTGGCCCGTTCGAGCACGGGGCGCGCCTCGTCGAAGCCGTACTTCTGCATCCCGGTGAAGTCGGCGTGTCCGGGCCGCGGCCGCGTGAGGGGTGCGTTGCGCGCGGAATCGGCGAGCTCGGCGGCGTCCTCCTCGCTCAATGGATCGGCGGACATGATCTTGTCCCACTTGGGCCACTCGGTGTTCGCGACCTCGATGGCCACGGGACCGCCCTGGGTCACACCATGGCGCACCCCGCCGATGATCCGGACCTGGTCCTGCTCGAACTTCATCCGGGCGCCGCGGCCGTAGCCGAGCCTGCGCCGGGCCAGGGACTCCTGGATGTCGGTACTCGTGATACCCACCCCGGCGGGCATCCCCTCGATGATCCCGACCACGGCGGGGCCGTGCGATTCTCCTGCCGTCAGCCAACGCAACATGGCTCCCATACTGCCATGCAGCAGGGCGGTGATCAGCGTCGGGTCACGCCGACCGCGTCACACATCACGCCGAGCACCGCGGCGCGGTCCTGCGCCACCTCGGGGAAGAACAGGCGCACCTGCTCCACCGCCTGATGCAGCAGCATGTCGAGGCCGGGGACGATGGTCCCGCCGGCCCGCTCCCACGCGTCGGCGAGCACGCTCGGCCAGGGGTCGTAGGCGACGTCGAGCAGTGTCGCCTGCGTGCGGAAGCGCTCGTCAGCGGCGAGTTTCCTGCCGAGGTCGTCGGCCGCCCGCGGCGGGAGGGTCGAGAGGACGACGTCGGCCGACCGCACGCGCTCCCCCGCGCTGTCCCACGACTGGAGGGAGACGTCGATCCCGAGGGCCGAGCCGATCCGCAGCAGGTCTGCGGCGGCGCCGGGGCGCCGGACCAGCACCGTGACGGCGCGCGCTCCGAGCCCGGCTAGACCTGCCACCGCCGCGGCGGCCGTGCCGCCACCTCCGAGGATCACGCCGCGCGCAGGATCGACGACGCCCGCTGCGGCCAGCGCATGCGAGATACCGGCGACGTCCGTGTTGTGCGCCTGCAGGCGCACATCGCCGCCTGCGTGCTCGACCACGACGGTGTTCGCGACGCCGAGGACTTCGACGAGCTCCGAGACGCCGTCGGCCAGCCGTGCGATGCCGGGCTTGAGCGGCATGGTGACGGACAGTCCCCGCCAGCCCGGCGTGCTCCGTACGTCGGTGACGAAACCGGTGAGGGCCGACTCCGGCACGTCGATGGCGCTGTAGTCGCAGTCGACGCCGATGAGGCGATAGGCAGCCGCGTGCAGCACGGGCGACTTCGAGTGACCGATCGGCGAACCGATCACGGCGGCGCGCAGATCAGGCGCCGCCGATGCGTCCCGAACCACCTACTCGCATCGCCCGGGGTTGTCCCCGCACCAGGCGTCGTACTCGGCGACGTACCGGAGGTGCTCCGCGTAGGTCTCGGAGAACTTCGTCTCGGCCGTATCGAGGTTGACGGTCACCCAGAAGTAGAACGGCACGTCGGCGGGATTGACCGTGGCGTCGATCGCCTCGTCGCTCGGCGAGCCGATCGGACCCTTCGGGAGCCCTGGATTGGCGAAGGTGTTGTACGGATTGCTGGTGTCAGCCTTCTCCTCGGGACTCAGCTGGTAGGTCCGCTTGCCGAGTCCGTAGGCCACCGTGGCGTCGGACTGCAGGAGCCCGTTCGTCTCGGTATTCCCCGGGGTGAGGCGGTTGTTGATGGACCCCGCGACGGTCGCATAATCGCCCTCGCCGGCTTCCGCCTGCACGATGCTCGCGATGGTCAGGATCCGGTACTGCTCGCTCGGATCGGTGACGCCGTCCTGCGCGAGGCGGTCGGTGGTCGCCTTGACCATCTCCGCCACGATCTCGGTGGCGGTGGCCTCGACGTCGAAGCGGTACTCACCCGGGTGCAGGTACCCCTCCAGGGACAGCGCCTCGGGCGGCAACCCGAACTCCGTGGGCTCGGCCGCCAAGGCGTCGAACTCGGCCCGCGGGATCCCCGTGGACGTGCTGAGGATGTCGAACACCTCACCCTGGCGCAGGTCACGGGCGACAGCGGCGTAGGAGACGAGGGATGGATCCTCTCCGAGGAGTGCCTCTGCGGCATCGGCGGCCGGCATCTGGAGCCGCATCTCGTACTCGCCGGGCTGTACCTCGCGGCCCTCCGAGATGCCACCGAGCGCGTCGATGAAGGTCTGGGAGTCCGCGACGATGTCCGCGCTCTCGAGTCCGGTACCGATCGCCAGCGCGCCGGCGCCTTCGGGAACGGTGAAGACGGTCGTCTCACCGCCCGGCCCGGGATAGTCCGTCACCTCGTTCAGGCCGATCGCGTCCCGGAGCATCAGCGCCGCAGCGTACACCGTTCCCGCGAAGAGCATGAGGACCACGAGCAGGACGACCGTCCGGCGGAGACGCCGCCGCTGCTTGGCCTTCGAGGCCGGCCGGCGAGAGCTGCGCCGGGGCGCCTCCTGGGCCGCGAAGAACTCCTCGACGGGTTCGGGGTGCGCGTAGTCGGCGTCGTCGTACGCCTCCGGGTGCTGGTCCGGGGTGTCCTGGGGCGTGGAGGGGTTGTGGGTCCGATGGTTCACGACTCCTGGTCCCTCCTGCTCGGCGTGCTGTGCTTGATAACTGGCTCCTCCGTAGGGGTCAGCAACGGGTCCTGAGCGCCCGGTGCGTCACGCACAGGAACCGGATCCCCCACGTCCCGTCCACGTGAACGTTGCATGTCGATGGCGTGCTGGAGAATTTCGACGGCCGCCACCTGATCCACTACCTTACGATGCTCCCGGCTGCTCAGACCAGCGGAATGTAGCGATCGGTGCGCGGATACGGTACTGAGCCGCTCGTCGACCAGCCGTACCGGTAACGGATGGGACTGCCGGGATAGTTCCCCCACGAGCAGGTCGGCGTACGTCCTCGCCATCTCCGCGGAGGCACCCTCCCTGCCGGACATGTTCTTCGGCAGCCCCACGATGACCTGCACGGCGCCCCGCTCGATCGCCTCGCGCACCACGATCCGGATGTCGCTGTTCCTGCGGGGGTCCCGCTTCATGGTGCGGACGGGCGTGGCGAGCAGGCCGTCCCGGTCCGACGCCGCAAGCCCGACGCGGACCTGCCCGACGTCGACCCCCAGCTTGGGCCCACGGGGGTACGGGGCTGCGGACGGGCAGGCCTCCGCTCCCCCGTCGCCCTCGGACACCGGAACGGTCAGCGCTCGGCGACCGCGGAGCGGATCGCCGAGAGCGCATCGGGGATGCGTGCGGCGTCGGATCCGCCGCCCTGCGCGACGTCGTCCTTGCCGCCACCGCCGCCCCCGAGGATCTTCGCGGCGGTGCGGACGAGGGCACCCGCCTTCACGCCGGCGGCCCGGGCCGCTTCATTGGTCGCCACGAGGACGAGCGGGCGGTCCTGGGAGACACCCGTGGCGGCGACGACGGCGGGTTCGGAACCGAGCCGGCCCCGCAGGTCCAGCACGAGGGTGCGGAGCTCGTCCGCGCCACCGATCGAGCCCGCATCGTGGGCGATCAGGCGGACGCCGTCGACGTCGACCGCCGTGTCGACGAGCGATCCCGCGGCCGCGGCGAGCTGTTCCTTCCGCAGGCGGTCCAGCTCCTTCTCCGCGGTCTTGAGCTTGGACAGCGTGGCGGAGAGCCGCTCGGGCAGCTGCGCGGAGGGGACCTTGAGCATGTCGGACAGCTCGGAGACCAGGGCGCGTTCGGCGGCCAGATGGCGGAAGGCGTCGAGCCCCACGAGGGCCTCGACGCGCCGGTTCCCCGAGCCGACGGACTGCTCGCCGAGCAGGGTCAGGCTGCCGATGAGCGACGTCGAGGCGACGTGGGTACCGCCGCACAGTTCCCGGGAGAACTCGGCATTCATCTCGACGACCCTCACCGTGTCCCCGTACGCCTCGCCGAACAGCGCCGTTGCACCGAGCGCCTTCGCGTCGGCGAGGGACATGATCTTCGTCTCCACCTCGTAGTTGTTGCGGATCGCGATGTTCGAGACCTCCTCGATCTCCGAGCGGGCGGCGGCACTGATGCCCTCGCCCCAGGAGAAGTCGAAACGGAGGTAACCGGCCTTGTTGAAGGATCCGCGCTGGAGCGCCTCGGGGCCGAGGATCTCGTGGAGTGCCGCGTGGACGATGTGCGTCCCCGAGTGGGCCTGCTCGCCCGCGTGGCGGCGCTGCCGGTCGACGGCGGCCGTGACGGTGGCGCCCTGCGCGATCTCACCCTCGCGGACCACCGCGCGGTGGACGCTCAGGCCCTTGACCGGGCGCTGGACGTCGAGGACCTCGACCACGAAGCCGTCGCCCGTGATGAGCCCGACGTCCGCCGCCTGGCCGCCTGCTTCCGCGTAGAAGGGCGTCTGGTCCAGGACCACCTCGATCTCGTCGCCCTGCAGGGCGCTGGGGATCGACTGTCCCTTGTCGAGGACCGCGACGACGAGGGCCTCGGTGGTCAGCTCGTCATAGCCCGTGAAGACGGTCTGACCCCGTCCGAGGAGTTCGGTGAAGACGGAGAGGTCGGCGTGGCCGGCCTTCTTGCCCCGGGCATCCGCCTGCGCCCGTTGGCGCTGCTCGAGCATGAGGGAGCGGAAGCCGTCGGCGTCGACGGCGAGGCCGGCCTCCTCCGCCATCTCCAGCGTGAGGTCGATCGGGAAGCCGTAGGTGTCGTGGAGCGTGAAGGCTTCCTCGCCCGAGAGCTGGCGCTGCTCGGCGAGCGATTCGCGCACGGCGTCCTCGAGACGCGCGGTCCCGGAGGCGATGGTGCGCAGGAAGGCCTTCTCCTCGGCGTAGGCGATGCGGCTGATGCGCTCGAAATCGCTCTCGACCTCCGGGTACACACCCTTCATCGCGTCACGCGATGCGGGGAGCAGTTCGGGGAGGCAGGCCTTCTCGACGCCGAGGAGCCGCATGGCACGCACGGCGCGACGGATGAGGCGGCGCAGCACGTATCCGCGTCCCTCGTTCGAGGGTGACACGCCGTCGGCGATGAGCATCAGTGAGGAGCGGATGTGGTCGGCGACCACCCGCATCCGGACGTCGTCGGTGTGGTGGGGGTCCTCGGGTGACTCGGCGCTCGTGTAGGCCCTGCCGCTCAGCGCTGCGGCCCGGTCGAGGACGGGGCGCACCTGGTCGGTCTCGTACATGTTCTCGACGCCCTGCAGGATCATGGCGAGCCGCTCGAGGCCGAGACCGGTGTCGATGTTCTTCTTGGGGAGCTCGCCGAGGATCTCGAAGTCGTCCTTGCCCGTGCCCTCGCCACGCTGGTACTGCATGAACACGAGGTTCCAGATCTCGACGTACCGGGTGTCGTCGGCCTCCGGGCCGCCGTCGATCCCGTACTCGGGGCCGCGGTCGTAGAAGATCTCCGAGCAGGGGCCGGCGGGGCCGGGTTGCCCGGTGGACCAGTAGTTGTCCTTCTTGCCCATCTTCTGGATGCGATCGGCGGGGACGCCGATGCTGTCGCGCCAGATGCCCAGCGCTTCCTCGTCCTCGTGGTAGACGGTGATCCAGAGCTTCTCCGCGGGCAGACCGAAGCCGCCGTCGGCGACGTCGCTGGTCAGCAAGTTCCAGGCCATGCGGATGGCCTCGGCCTTGAAGTAGTCGCCGAAGGAGAAGTTGCCGCACATCTGGAAGAAGGTGCCATGGCGTGCGGTCTTCCCGACCTCCTCGATGTCTCCCGTGCGGATGCACTTCTGCACGCTGGTCGCACGGTCGTAGGGCGCCTCCTCGCGGGCGGTGAGGTACGGGATGAAGGGCACCATGCCGGCCACGGTGAACAGGAGCGAGGGATCGGAGGAGACCAGCGAGGCCGACGGCACGACCGTGTGCCCGTTCTTCTCGAAGTAGCTCAGCCAGCGGCTGGCGATCTCGTGGGACTTCATGGGAGGAACATCCTTCGTTCAGTGGTCTGGACGCTGCCGTGGGCGCGTCCGGGCACGGGGGCCGACGCCGGTCCGTGGCTGCGGCGCCTGCGGGACGTACCGCGCGCCGGAGGGTCTGCTAGCGGAGGGAGCGGCGCGAGGCGGGAGCGGCGTCGGCCTCCGGCGCAGGGGCAGCGGGGGCCGCGGGCGCCTCTACGCCGAGGGCGGCGCGGAGATCGGTCTCCCGCTCGGACATCGCGGACCGGAGGGCGTCGGTGAAATCGGCGAGGCTGTCGCTGATCTGTCCGACGGCACGGTTGAGCCCCTCGGGCCCGAGGTTCGACTTCGCCTGCGACACCTTGCGTACGGCGATGACGCCGATGGTGATACCGGCGGCCAGCCAGAAAGCTCTTCTGATCATCGTTTCTCTCCGGGGTTCGTGGGTCTAGCGGCTGCGGCGTCGGCGCGCGGGTGCGGTCCGGCCGGCGAGTGCGGAGCGGACGCCGTAGGAGAACGCCGACACCTTGATGAGCGGGGAGCCGATCGTCGCGGCGATGAGCGACGACAGCGCGGAGATGTTGGCCGAGGCGTCGGAGACGTTCGAGGTGATGCCGTCGACGGTCTTGAGCTGCTGGTGCGTGGTGCTCACGGTGCTGGTGACTTCCTCGATCAGCGGCGTCGTCCCGTCGGTGACGGTCCGGATCGCCGTGCGCAGCTCGTCGAGGACCCGCCCGAGCTTCCAGATCGGTACGGCCAGCAGCAGGACCAGGACGGCGAACATGCCAGCAGCTATCAGGCCCGCAATATCTCCACCTGACATGGGCGGTCTCCTTTACGCAGGGGTGCACCGCCTCCATGGGCGGGCGTGGGAATTCTTGGCTCCTAGTACCTTACAGAACGAAGAGCCCGCGGCGTGTGCCGCGGGCTCTTGGTCCACACTGCTCGCAGATGCCGGCTGGTTCGCAGCCGGTACCGGGCGACTAGCGTGCGTAGTACTCGACGACGAGCTGCTCTTCGCAGGTCACGGGGACCTCGGAGCGCTTCGGGCGACGCACGAGGCGCGCCTGGAGCTTGTCGAGCTGGACATCCAGGTAGCCGGGGACGGCGGGGAGGACGTCGCGGTGCGCACCGGCGGCGGCAACCTGCAGCGGGACCATGGTCTCGCTGCGGCTGTGCACGTGGATGAGCTGGCCTTCGGCCACGCGGAAGGACGGGCGGTCCACGCGGGCGCCGTCGACCATGATGTGGCGGTGCACGATCAGCTGGCGGGCCTGTGCGCTCGTCCGGGCGAAGCCGGCGCGGAGCACGAGGGCATCGAGACGCATCTCGAGCAGCTCGATCAGGTTCTCACCGGTCAGGCCTGCGGTGCGGCGCGCTTCCTCGAAGATGCGGGCCATCTGCGCTTCGCGGATGTTGTACTGGGCGCGGAGTCGCTGCTTTTCGCGCAGGCGGACGGCGTAGTCGCTGTCCTGCTTGCGACGCGCGCGGCCGTGCTGGCCCGGCGCGTAGGGCCGACGCTCGAGGTACTTCTCGGCCTTGGGGGTCAGAGCAATGCCGAGGGCCCGCGAGATGCGGACCTTGCGGCGGGCACGTGTGTTGTTAGCCACGTTCACCTTTCGATTTTTGCGGCGAAGAAGCGGAGTGAGCCACGGGGGCGTCCGCACTTCCTGGTGTCGCTGGCCTCCACTTGCGGAGAGCCGGGATTGGCCGCTTCCCGGTACTACAGTCCGCCGCGACCCTGGCCGCCCGCGCACACACCATCAGCGGAACTGCCGGGATGCGAGGGGAGGCTGGTACACGACGACTTGCCAGTCAGCGTCCAATGGTACCAGCGCCACGGGTCGGGTCCGAATCACGAGGACCCGGACGGATCGGCCGGGCCCGGGCCTATTTCCCGCGGATGATGCGGCGCAGCTTCGACACCCTCGACGCGATGTCGCGCTCGACACCACGGTCCGTCGGCTCGTAGTAGTCCCGACCCACGAGGTCGTCCGGTGCGTACTGCTGGAGGGCGATCCCGTGGGGCTCGTCATGGGAGTACACGTAGCCCTTGCCGTGCCCCAGCTGGGACGCGCCGGGGTAGTGCGCGTCCCTGAGGTGCGCGGGGATGCCCTGCCCCCGCCCGGCCCGGACGTCGGCAATGGCGGCATTGATGCCGTTGTAGGCGGCGTTGGACTTGGGCGCCGTCGCGATGTGCACCACCGCTTCCGCGAGGATGATCCGCGCCTCGGGCATCCCGACGAGCTGGACGGCCTGCGCGGCCGCGACGGCGGTCTGCAGCGCCGTCGGATCGGCCATCCCCACGTCCTCGGCGGCGGAGATCATGAGCCGGCGCGCGATGAACCGCGGGTCCTCCCCCGCCTCGAGCATCTTCGCGACATAGTGCAGGGCTGCGTCGACGTCGGACCCGCGGAGCGACTTGATGAACGCGCTGGCGACGTCGTAGTGCTGGTCCCCTGCGCGGTCGTAGCGCAGGGCTGCGACGTCCACCGCCTTCTCGGCGTGCTCGAGCGTGACCAGGACGGGGAGGACCGACCCGTCGCTGCCGGCCCCGTCGCCGTCCTCCCCGTCGTCCGCTTCGTCCGCACCGGGTCGTCCCGCGGAGGGGTCACCCTGCGCCTCGGGTCGTGCTCGTTGCTCGGGTTGCTCCGACTGCGCGACGCCGGCGGCCGCCTCCAGGGCTGTCAGCCCGCGCCGGGCATCGCCCGCAGCAAGGCGGACGAGGTGTTCGAGTGCCTCCTGCGACAGTTCGACGGACCCGGCGAGGCCGCGCTCGTCGGTCACGGCGCGCTCCAGGAGGCCCCTGACGTCGGCTTCGTCGAGCGGCCTGAGGGTCTGGAGCAGGGATCGGGACAACAGGGGCGAGACCACCGAGAAGGAGGGGTTCTCGGTGGTCGCGGCGATCAGCACCACCCAGCCGTTCTCCACGCCCGGCAGCAGCGCATCCTGCTGGGCCTTGTTGAACCTGTGGATCTCGTCGAGGAACAGCACGGTGGTCTGCCGGTACAGGTCACGGGTGGTCAGGGCTTCATCCATGACGCGGCGGACGTCCTTGACGCCGGCGGTGATGGCGGACAGTTCCACGAACGTCCGGCCCTGGCCGCGGGCGATCACGTGCGCCAGTGTGGTCTTGCCCGTGCCGGGAGGGCCCCAGAGGATCACCGACGACGGCGCCGCATGCGCACCCGGATCGTGCTCACCCGCGAGTGTGCGCAGCGGGGCGCCGCGACCGAGCAGGTGCTGCTGGCCGACCACCTCGTCGAGCGTGCGCGGGCGCATGCGCACCGCGAGCGGACTGCGCGGGCGTGCGGAGCCGGAGGGCCTCGCGCCCCGAGCGCCACGGACGGCGGAACCGTCCGCTCCGTCGTCGTCGGAAGCCGCGCTGAATAGATCGTCCACGACGTCAACGTTACTGTGGGCCACTGACCCCCCGAGCACCACCCGGACCCGCCGGGCGCGTGTCCGCGCGGCGCCGCCGCACCGCCGTCACCGGTCCCTCCGCTCCTGCGGAGAGCCTGACGGCACGCGGCCGAACGGAAGGTGATCATGCCCACGCCCAGATCGGTGCTCGTCGAGCCGGCGCGCCTGCCCGGCTGGCTCGCCCGCTTCGAGGAACGGAACGGCGCCTACGCCATCGAGCCCGGCACGACCGCGGACCACGGCGTCGGCCTCGTCGCCGCCAACGGCTGCAGGGCGCGGCTGACCCCCCCGCTGCCCGGACCCGGCACCGTGGGAGGTGCGCCCGCGCCGATGGACCGCGAGGCCCTGCTCGCAGCGGTGCTGCCGGACGCCGAGCAGTCGCACACGGTCGGTCTGGTGCTCGTGCGCCGCGGCGGGTACTCCGTGGGAGTGGCGCGCGGCGGACAGATCGTGTCCTCGAAGACCGGTACGCGGTACGTCCAGGGCCGCACGGCGGCCGGCGGGTGGTCGCAGCAACGCTTCGCACGCCGCCGGGCGAACCAGGCGGATGCGCTCGTCGAGGAGACGGCCGTGCGGGCGGCGGCGCTCTTCCGTGCCGACCCGCCGTCGTGCCTGCAGCTCGGCGGGGACAGGACGCTCGCGGCCGCCGTCCTGGCGGAACCGGTCCTGGCGCTCGTCGCCGATCTGCCGCGGGTGCCCTTCCTGACCGTGCCGGATCCCCGCTTCGTGGTGCTGAAGGACGCGGCCCGCACGGCGCTCGCCGTGCGCATCGCCGTGCGCATCGCCGTGACGGACCCTCCGGCCGGGACTCCGGACGCCGGCAGCACGGACACCGGAGCCTGAACCCTCGGGCAGTTCTTCGCAGCGGGCGGCGCGCGGCCCGGGCCGCGATGTTCTCGACGGCCTCGGCGTGCAGGACCGCGTAGGTGTCATCGGTGACCGACCGGGGTGCGGGGTGTGGACCGCCCTTGGCGCCGTGAGCAGCGCATGGTCCGCCGGCAGGGGTTCGACGTCGAAGGCGTCCGGTCGGGCTCCCCGGAGGCGCCCGCTCCGGAGTGCTCGGATCAGCGCGTCGGTGTCGTCGAGCAGTCCTCCCGAGGTGTTCACGAGGACCGCCGAGGACGTATCAGCGCCGGTTCACGGGCCCCGACGATCCCTCGGCTGCGGTCGGTCGGCGCGTGGACCGTCGCGACGTCGGGCAACGCGAACGGCTCCTCGTGGCCCACCGTCCGTGCGCCGGCTTCCGCTGCCCGTGCCGGATCGAGGTTCTGGCTCCCGCGCTCGGGTCAGGTGCCGGAGTGGCCGCCGTCCGCAGCCCGGCTGCCTGCCGCAGCCCGCAGGGAGGCGATCGCGGCGGCGGCGTCCTCGGCCCCGTACACGGAGGAACCGGCCACGAAGACCGTCGCCCCGGCATCGGCTGCGCGGAGGATGGTCTCCTCGGTGATCCCGCCGTCCACCTGGATCACGAGGGGCAGGCCGGCACCCCGGATGGCGTCCGCTGCGCGGCGGATCTTCGGCAGGGTGAAATCCAGGAAGGACTGGCCGCCGAATCCGGGCTCCACCGTCATGACGAGCAGCAGGTCCAGCTCCCCCAGCAGGTCGAGGTAGGGCTCCACGGGGCTGGCCGGACGCAGCGCCATGCCCGCTCTCGCACCGATGCTCCGCAGCTCCCGGGCCAGCTTCACGGGAGCCGCGGCGGCCTCCGCATGGAAGGTCACCGACGCGGCTCCCGTCTCCGCGTACTGCGGTGCCCAGCGGTCGGCGTCCTCGATCATGAGGTGGACGTCGAGGGGAAGGGGACTGACCTCCTGGATGCGCCGGACGATCGGCAGCCCGAGCGTCAGGTTGGGCACGAAGTGGTTGTCCATGACGTCGACGTGCACCGCATCCGCGGTGGAGATGCGCTGCAGCTCGGCCTGCAGGTTGACGAAGTCCGCCGAGAGGATGCTCGGATTGATGCGGAGGTGGGTCACAGCCGTTCCTTTCGTTGCGGCGCGCGGCCGTGGACCGGCGGGATGTACGCGCTCTGGACGGGTCAGGTGGTCTTGCGGAGGAGCGCCAGGTACATGGCGTCCGTCCCGTGGACGTGGGGCCAGAGCTGCGCGGTCGAGCCGTGTCCGGCACCGAGCGCTCCCCCGATGCTGACGGCGTCGAGCGCCGAGCCCGCGTCGAGCCGCTCGAACCCGCTGCGCTTGCGCAGGCAGTCGTCGACGACGGCGTCGGTCTCGGCGTGGTGCGGGGAGCACGTCACGTAGGCGACCACACCGCCCGGCGCGACGGCGTCGAGTGCGGACGTGAGGAGTTCCCGCTGCAGCGGCGCGAGGGACACGAGGTCCGAGGGCGTCCTTCGCCAGCGCGACTCCGGCCGGCGACGCAGGGCACCGAGGCCGGTGCACGGCGCATCGACGAGGACGCGGTCGAAGCTCTCGGGCCGGTCCTTGCCGACACCGCGCCCGTCGGCGACCTGCACCGTCCAGGACTGCTCGGGCAGCGGGCGGAGGGCCTGGCGGACCAGCTGTGCGCGATGCGGGACGGGCTCGACCGCGGTGAGGTGCACCCCCGTGTCCTGGCCGATCGCAGCGAGGAGTGCCGATTTGCCGCCCGGCCCTGCACACAGGTCCAGCCAGCGTTCCGGCTCCGCGCCGCCGCGGTGCCCGAGGTCCACCCCGGCCAGTGCGCGGGCGACGAGTTGCGACCCCGAGTCCTGGACCCGGACGGTCCCGGTCGAGATCCCGGGCAGGCGGCTGACGTCGCCGCCCGCGTAGTAGGCGGAGTCCGGTACCAGACGGCCGGGTTCCGCCCCCTCGGCGAGGGCGGCGTCCAGCGTCGCCAGTCCCGGCAGGGCCACGAGGTGCACCATCGGCGCGGCGTTGTCCGCGGCGAGGAGCGCATCGATCTCGGCGACGTCCCGGCCGTGGGCGACGAGAGCCTGCCGCAGGGCCCGCACGATCCATTCGGGATGGCTGTGGGTGAGGGCAGCGATGGCGGTGCCGTCCGTCAGGCCGTCGGTGATCTCCGTGATCCAGCCGTCGAGATCGCGCACCGTCACCTTACGGAGCACCGCGTTGACGAGCGACGACGGTCCCGCGCCGATCACCGCGCGCACCAGGCCGACGGTCTGGTCGAGCGCCGCGTGGGCAGGGACGCGCATGGCGAGGATCTGGTGCACCCCGATGCGCAGGGCGTCGAGGACCGCGGGGTCGAGCTGGTCGAGTGGACGGTCCACGCAGCGCGCGAGCACCGCGTCGTACGTACCCTGGCCGCGGAGGGCGCCGTAGGTGAGTTCGGTGGCGAATCCGGCGTCGCGACGATCGAGGCGGTGCCTGCGGATGCTCGTCGGCAGCACGAGGTTCGCGTAGGCGTCCTCGGCCGCGACCGCGCGCAGGACCTCGAAGGCCACCAGTCGGGCCGGATCCGCCCGCCTCGTGCGCTGCGACGGCGCCGCCTGGGAGAACTGACGCTCTCCGCCCCGGTTCCGCTCCCTGCCCTGCTCGTTGCGCCGGCCGGCTCCCTGCCCGCCTGTACCCTGCCCACCGGCTGCACCACCCGAGCGCTGGCCCTTGCCCTGCCGGGGGGTTCCTCGTCCCCGGGATCCGCCGGTTCCTGCGGTCTCGCTCATTCGAACACCAGCTCTCCGCGCGCTGCCGCGCCTCGTGCCCAGTCGAGGGCACCCATCATCTTCTTACCCGCGGGCTGGACCTGTCCGAGCTGCACGGGGGCGGTGCCGGTACCCACGAGGACGGCGCGCCCCTCGACGCCGAGCTCGCCGGGCGCCAGCGCGCGTCGTCCCGGCTCCCCTTCCGTCGGCGCGGCGCCGTCGGGACCGGTGGTCCGGGGTGACCCGGCCGGTTCGGCGGCCTGCGTCACGGGCCCCACCTTCACCCGCTGGCCCTCCAGCGTGGTCCAGGCACCCGGCTCGGGCGTGACCGCGTTGATCCGCCGCCGGACCGCGACGGCAGGCTGTGACCAGTCGATGCGGGCGTCGTCGATGGTCAGCTTGGGTGCGAGGGTGGGCTCCCCCGTCTGGGGAGTCGCCGTGACCTGCCCGGTGTCGATCCCCGTGAGCGTCTGGACGAGGAGCACCGATCCGCTGCGCGAGAGGCGCTCGAGCACTTCACCGCTGGTCGAACCAGGATCGAGCGTCTCGGTCATCACGCCGAACACGGGCCCTGTGTCGAGGCCCTCCTCGAGCAGGAAGGTGGAGGCGCCCGTCACGTCGTCGCCCGCGAGGACGGCGTGTTGCACCGGGGCCGCTCCGCGCCAGGCGGGGAGGACCGAGAAGTGGAGGTTGATCCAGCCGTGGCGCGGGATCCGCAGCCCGGCCGGCGGGACGATGCCGCCGTAGGCGACGATCGCCGCCGCGTCGAGGTGCAGCTCGTCGAGCTCGGCGATGAGTTCCGGCGAGAAGCGGTTCGCCTTGAGGACCGGCAGACCCAGCTCCTCCGCGGCCGTTGCCACGGGGCTGGGCGTCAGGACCTTCCGCCGTCCGAGCGGCGCGTCGACGCGCGTGAGCACAGCGGCGACGTCGAACCCCGCGTCCACCAGCGCGCGCAGTGCGGGCACCGCCACCTCGGGTGTCCCTGCGAACAGGATCCTCATCGGCTCGTCCCGCCGGAAGGTCCCGGCGTCGCTCCCGGCGCCGGCACGACTCCGCGGGTGAAGCTCGAGCCGAGCGATCGGGCCCGCTCCGCGGCGGTGCGGGTCGTCACCCGGTTGTAGTCGGCGCTGCGGATGGCGCGGAGGGCGTTCTTCCGGTCCTCGCCCGCCAGCCGGTCGATGTAGAGCCTCCCCCTGAGATGGTCCGTCTCATGCTGCAGCGCCCGCGCCAGCATGCCGGTACCCTCGACGACGATCTCCTGACCCGCGAGGTCCCTGCCGGTGACCCTGGCCCATTCCGTCCTGTCGACGAAGCTGCCGAGCCCCGGGACGGACAGGCAGCCCTCGACGTCGACCTCGCCCTGCGATGCGCCGGCGACCTCCAGCACCGGGTTGATCACATGGCCCTCGGCGCCGTCCACGCGGTAGGTGAAGACCTGGAGGCCGATGCCGACCTGGGGTGCAGCGAGGCCCGCCCCCTGGACGTCGATCATCGTCTCGGTCATGTCGCCGATCAGGCGCGCGAGCTCGGGGCCGAAATCGGTGACCTCGGCGGCCGGTGTGCGGAGGATCGGGTCGCCGATCATGCGGATGCTCAGGACGGCCATCGGTGTTCGGTGCCTCGTTTCGGTCGCGCGGCGCTCCCGCCGGACTGTGGGTCTGTGCCCCGCGGGCCACTCCATGGCCGCGAGGCTCCCGTCAATCCTAGTGCCGAGCCGGGATCCGGTCGCAGGGACCCACCGTCTGCAGCTCTCGCCTGCATCAGGCGGGGACGGTGGGTCCGGTCCTGCCGGTGGTGCCCGTCGAGGCAGGGTCCGATCCAGAAGGCGAGCCCGTCCGGGCGGGCGGTGGACCGACGGGCAGGAGGGCGCGCCCTGCCTCCTCCGCCTCCAGGCCTGCCTCCCACGCACGCCGCAGCGCGCAGAACCGCAACCAGTGGTTCCTGAGCACTGCCGGGTTGGCACGCATGGCGCGAACCTCGGTCTGCCCGACGGCCACGCCGAGCAGGAGCGGCTGGTCTCCGTGCGCCCACGGGCGCCATTGCCCCTTCTCGGGATCGACCAGCGACTCCTCGGCCTTCATCCCTGCGACCAGCTGCATGACGACCTTGTCGTCGAGTGCCTTCACGAACCCATCGCGGTCCGTGTTCTTGGTCTTGTAGTCGATCAGGCACGTGCGTCCGCCGATCGTCGCGACCAGGTCGAGGGTGCCCGCGTAGCCGAGTGCAGCGTTCCAGACGGTGATCTCCGGTTCCACGGGCCGGACGTCGTACAGGTCCCACCATTCGTCGAAGCGCTGCGCGAAACCCTGCTCCCCGTTCTCCTCGAGAGCCAGGCGCGCGGAGTCCAGCGCGTCGGGCCTGCCGAGGGCCCGCAGCGCCACCTGCTCGCAGTAGTGGTGCACCCGGGTTCCGCGCAGGGCCGCCTCGTCGCGGTACCGTTCGGCCGCCGAGGACGCGTCCCGCACCGTGGTCCGCAGTTCGGCGGGGTTGCCGAGCGCGCCGGGAAGCCGCGGATCCTTGGCCAGGGCCGTTGCGGCCATGTGGCCGTACCAGCCGCCGAGGGAGCTGGGCAGCTGGGAGATGACGGTGGTGATGGAGGGTACGGCGGGCTGTTCCGCGGTGGAACGCGCGTACATCCTGCCGTGGGGCGTCGCATGGGCGAGGAGCGGAGCGGTCATGACCCAAGTCTCTCAGGCACCTCCGACAGGATGGTGCGAGGGCGGCCCAGGGCCGTGATGCGGAGAGCGGACCGACGGCACGTCGCGAAGCCGGACCGCCGGCGTCGGCCGATTGGACGAACCCCCGAACGTCCTATAGAGTTTTTTCTCGTTGGAAAACGAAGAAACACCGTGAAATGCAGGTCATCGAGCGGATATTTCGGAGCATTTTCTTCTGCGGACGTAGCTCAGCTGGCTAGAGCACCACCTTGCCAAGGTGGATGTCGCGGGTTCGAATCCCGTCGTCCGCTCGCAAGTCACTGTGAAGCCGGACCAGTCCGGTGACCGGAGTTATCCGGTCATGGTGGGGTGGCCGAGAGGCGAGGCAGCGGCCTGCAAAGCCGTATACGCGGGTTCGAATCCCGTCCCCACCTCGGTGCAGTACGAGCAGCACAACCCATGAATTTGGGCGATTGGCGCAGCGGTAGCGCGCTTCCCTGACACGGAAGAGGTCACTGGTTCGATCCCAGTATCGCCCACGACGGCGCCCCCTCGGGGGCGCTTTTTTGCGGACGTAGCTCAGCTGGCTAGAGCACCACCTTGCCAAGGTGGATGTCGCGGGTTCGAATCCCGTCGTCCGCTCTCAGGCCGGTCGTCGGCCGTTGCCCGGTCCTGGCGAGGACCGGGCATTTTTTATGCCCTGCGCGTACCGGCCTCACTCCCGGTCCTGCTCGGAGGACATCCCCCTGTTCGTGCCCTAGAATTTCGGGAGCGGAGACGGACTGCGTCTCCACGACCGAAAGGAAGTGTCCGTGGGTTTATTGGACGGGCTCAAGGGCAAGGCCGGCACCCTCGCGGGTAAGGCGACCGAACTCATTGGCGATAATTCCGACAAGGTGAAGAACGGCATCGGGAAGGCCGGCGACTTCGTCGACGGCAAGACCCATGGCAAGTACGCGCACCACATCGACGGAGTGCAGACGAAGGCTTCGGAGATGGTCGACAAGATCGACAAGAAGGACGGCAAGGGCGACGTCGGCCCTACCCCTCCGCCGGCCGTGTAGTACCCAGCCTGGCAATACGGAAGCGCCGGTCCCGCCGAGAGGCGGCACCGGCGCTTCCTGCGTTCCCGGGCGAGACCGGGGCGCATGACGTTCTAGCCTGCGACCTCACTGCCCTGCCGGGCCAGAGCCGTGAGGCGTGAGACAGCGCGGTAGTACTTCTTCATGTAGCCACCGTGCATCATCTCCTCGGTGAAGAGCTGATCGAAGGTCGTCCCGCTCGCCATGATGGGCACGTCGCGGTCGTAGAGACGGTCGGCGAGCACCACGAAGCGCAGGGCGACGGACTGCTCGGTGATGGTCTCCACGCCGTGCCACGCCACGGCATCGACGCCGTCGAGGAGCTGCCGGTAGCGGCTCGGATGGACGTCCGCGAGGTGACCGACGAGCTCGGAGAAGTCGTCCTCGGCGAGGACCCCGCCGGAGAAGGAGTCGATCCGGTCGCGGAGCGCTGCGTCGTCCATGGCGTCCGGTACCTGCGGGAGACCGCGGTGGCGGTAGTCCTCGCCGTCGATCCGCGCCACGTCGAACTGGTCCGCGAGGACCTGGATCTCCCGCTGGAAGTCCTCTGCGGCGAACCGTCCGTCACCGAGGGAACCGGGGAGGGTATTGGACGTCGCGGCCAGCTTGACCCCGGCGTCGGCCAGTTCACGCATCAGGCGGGACATGAGCACGGTGTCACCGGGATCGTCGAGCTCGAACTCGTCGATGCACACGAGGCTGTAGTCGCTGAGGGCCTCGACGGTCTTCCGGAAGGTCAGCGCTCCCACCAGGTTGGTGTACTCGACGAAGGTCCCGAAGGACTTCTTACCGGACGAGGCGTGCCAGAGCGAGGCGAGG
This sequence comes from Arthrobacter sp. CP30, assembly GCF_053470025.1. NCBI lineage: Bacteria > Bacillati > Actinomycetota > Actinomycetes > Micrococcales > Micrococcaceae > Arthrobacter > Arthrobacter sp. CP30. The sequence goes on along the minus strand of NZ_JBQEMM010000006.1, from coordinate 168,338 downwards.
AGGTGGGTCTTGCCGACGCCGAACCCGCCGTCGAGGTAGATACCTGCCCGGGAGGGGGCCTTCCTCGCCCCGAAGAGCTTCCGTAGGCCCGAGGGTGCCGGCTCGTCGACCGTGCCGGCGAATTCCCGCAGTGTCGTGACGGCGGCCGCCTGGGAGGGTTGCTGGGGATCGGGCCGGTAGGTGTCGAAGGACACCTCCCCGAACCTCGGCGACGGGTAGAACCCGCCGAGCAACTCATCGACGGAGACCTTCGGTGAACGCTGCGTCAGGTGTTCGATGACTGGCACGGATGTGGACCGCTTTCTCTTTCCGGCAGGCGCGTCCCGTCCGGTACACGCACGCGACGGCGGTGTGGTCACAGCGCCGCCCCGCTACGCCAGACTACGGCACGGTGCGCACCGCGGGCGGCCCACTCCGGCGCCGGTACCGCGCCTTGACCTCGCCGTCGACCGCTCCCCACAGCCTCCGGCGACCGGAAGGAATTGCCGCCTCGCGTGGTTAGGGTAGGGGAAGACCAGCACCGTGCACACCGCTATGCGAAAGGCCGCAATGACCCTGGCACCAGACACGCAGGACAAGTTCGCCGAATACGCCCATCCGGAGCGGCTCGTCTCCACCGACTGGCTCGCCGCGCATCTCGGCGCCGACGGACTCGTCGTCGTCGAGTCCGACGAGGACGTGCTCCTGTACGAGACGGGCCACATCCCCGGTGCCGTGAAGATCGACTGGCACACCGAGCTCAACGACGAGGTCACGCGCGACTACATCGACGGCGCGGGTTTCTCGCGCCTGATGGCCGCCAAGGGCATCGCGCGCGACTCCACCGTGGTCATCTACGGAGACAAGAGCAACTGGTGGGCGGCCTACGCCCTCTGGGTCTTCACGCTCTTCGGCCACGAGGACGTGCGCCTGCTGGACGGAGGCCGCGACATCTGGGTCGCCGAGGGTCGGGACATCACGACGGACAGGCCCGATGTCGTCGCCACCGACTACCCCGTCGTCGAGCGCGACGACTCCTCGATCCGCGCCTATCTCGGTGATGTGCTCGAGCACCTCGGCAAGCCACTGATCGACGTCCGATCCGGCGACGAGTACACCGGCGCACGCACCACCATGCCCGCCTATCCCGAGGAGGGTGCGCTCCGTGGCGGCCACATCCCGACGGCGGCGTCCGTCCCCTGGGCGCGAGCCGCGGCCGAGGACGGGACCTTCCGGACACGGGCGGAACTCGATGCCATCTATCGTGGCGAGGCCGGGCTGAAGGACGGCGACGACGTCGTGGCCTACTGCAGGATCGGCGAGCGGTCGAGCCACACGTGGTTCGTCCTCACGCACCTCCTCGGCTTCGAGCGGGTGCGCAACTACGACGGCTCCTGGACCGAGTGGGGCAACGCGGTCCGTGTCCCGATCGTCCGAGGCACGGAGCCCGGCGAGGTTCCCGTGTCCGTGAACCGCTCCGCGCAGGCCGCACGATGACCACCGGGACCGTCCCCGCGAAGCTCGCCGAGATCATCGACGACTTCCAGGACCTGACCGAGCCCGACCGCCTGCAGCTGCTGCTCGACTTCTCCCGGGAGCTGCCCGCCCTGCCGGAGCGCTACAGCGACCACCCGGAGCTGCTGGAGCAGGTCGTCGAGTGCCAGAGCCCGCTGTTCCTCACGATGGAGATCGGCGAGGCCCCCGGGCACCCGGTGCACCTCTTCTTCTCGGCACCCCCCGAGGCTCCCACGACCCGAGGTTTCGCGGGCGTGCTGCTCGAGGGGCTCGACGGACTCCCGGCCGCGGAGGTACTCGCCGTGCCAGACGACGTCCCGGACCGCCTCGGCCTGACCCGCGCCATCACTCCCCTGCGCATGCGGGGCATGTCCGCCATGCTGGGGCGCATCAAGCGGAAGATCCGGGAGTCCGTCAGGGACGAGGCGTAGGCGCGGGCGGCTCCTGCGCCGCGGGCCCGGCGGACCGACCGCCGGGCAGGGTCCTGCCGAAGACGTTGTCGTCCAGCCAGTGCTCGACGACGCTCTCCCACCGTTCCGGCGCGACGTTCCACTCCTTCGTGTGGCGCGCCCGCTGGAATCGCTCGAGCGTCACGAAGGTCGGGTTCTTCGCCGCGAGTTCCGCCGAGGGCCCGATGGGCACGAACTCGTCGTCCTCGCTGTGCAGCACGAGGGTCGGCAGGGTGAGCTGTTCCGCGCGGGCGATCCAGTCCATGCTCTTGAGGTCGAGGGGCGCGGCCAGCCCGGTGATGCGTCGGGCCCGCTGACTGGCCAGCAGGTACTGGCCCAGGCGGCCCACCGGTGCGGGGATCCTGTTGAGCTCGGCGTGGTGGGCGAGCACCTCGATCCAGTTGATGACCGGTCCGTCGAGCACGAGCGCCCTGATGCGCCGCCTATGGCGCGAGAGATCGGCCGTCTGCAGCACGATCGCGCCGCCCATGGACCAGCCGAACAGCACGACGTCGCGTGCACCGTGGGACACCGCGTAGTCGATCGCGGCATCGACGTCGTGCCACTCCGTCATCCCGAGTCCGTACCTGCCGTCCGGTGCCGAGGGGGCTTCGCCGTCGTTCCGGTAGGACAGCACGAGGCTCGTCATCCCCAGCCGGCGCGCGGGTCGCAGGGCGCGCAGGGCTTCCGCGCGGGAGGCACCCCGACCGTGCACCATCACGGCCCACGTACTGGCGGGGCCCTCGGCCCGGACGAGCCAGGCCGGTGCCGAACCGCCCTCGACCGGGATGAGGACCTCCTCCTCGGCGAAGCCCATGGCGAAGGGGCTGGGGTAGACGGCGCCGCCCCACCAGCCCCTCGTCGCCGCGGCGAGGTCACCCGCGTAGACCTGCTCCACCTCACGCTCGACGGTGCCCTCCCGGGGCACGTAGGAGCGGATGGCGCCGATGCGCGCGTGCCCCGTTCCCTGGGCGAAGTGGAGGCTGTAGGTCCCCTCGATCGTCGTGTCGTCGGTGGCGGGGAGGATGACGGTCTGCCGGCCGGTGGCTCCGACCACTGCGAGGATGTCCAGGTTCTCGACCCGGACGCGCGAGGGTGTCACGATCTGCCGCGCGAAGTACACGGCCAGCCCGGAGACGGCGCCGGCCGCGGAGGAGGCAAGGGCTACTCCCGCCCCGATCCCGAGGGCGGTCCACCTGAGCCAGGAAGCAGGGGGCCGCTGCTCTGCGGCCGGTGACCTCGTCGATGCCATGGTTCCATTTCTACCCTGCCCGAGGCCCGTCCTGCGACGAGCCGCCGCATTCCGGTGCCCGTGGCGAGGCGAGGCTCCCCCGCCGGCAGTACAGTGGCGCCATGAGCCAAACGATCCTCGTGCTGACCGAGGAAGCCCTGACGCCCGCCGATCTCCTGAACCTGCGGACCCTGCAGGGTGATGACCCCGCGGATCTCGTGGTCCTCATCCCCGAGGACCGGAACGAGTCGGTGCTCGGGGAGTTCTTCCGCCACCTGAGCCTCCTCGAGGTGGGCGAGGCCTTCCGCAGCTTCTCGCCCGACGACCGACGTCATGACGAAGCAGCGGCACGGGCCGCCGTCGAGGAGTCACTGCGGCTGCTCTCCCGCGAGGGCTTCACCGCACGCGGGCGGACGACCACCGGGAACCCCGTGGACGCGCTGGTGGCGGAGGCCGCCGCCGGCGGTGCGGCCCAGGCCGTCGTGATCACCCGACCCCACGCGATGGCGGACACCTTCCACACCGACTGGGCCAACAGGGCGCAGGACAAGCTCGGCATCGCCGTGCTGCACCTGTACTCGGGGTCGGGATTTATTGGCGACTCGTAGGCGTTGAGCACGGTATGACGACCGAACGCGAGGCATTCCTGCCTGACATCGACAAGTCCGACGACGAGTGGCGGCAGGAACTGACGCCCGAGGAATTCCAGGTCCTGCGCAAGGCGGGCACCGAACGTCCCTACACCGGCGAGTACTACGACTCCAAGGCGGAGGGCACCTACGCGTGTCGGGCCTGCGGCGCCGAGCTGTTCACCAGCAACGAGAAGTTCGACTCCCACTGCGGTTGGCCGTCCTTCTGGGCACCCCTCGCCGAGGACAAGGTGCGCTACCTCCATGACCGCTCCCTCGGCATGGAGCGCATCGAGGTCCGCTGCGCCCGGTGCGACTCGCACCTCGGCCACCTGTTCAAGGGCGAGGGATTCGACACCCCCACAGATCAGCGCTTCTGCATCAACTCCATCTCCATGCGGCTCGTCGAAGCCTCCTAGGGCCCGATCGACCCGCTCCGCTGCACGACGAAGGCCGGCCCCCGGGCCGGCCTTCGTCGTTCTCGCGGTGATCCTCCCGGGCGGTGAAGGAGGACTGGTCCTCGGCGGGACCTCCTGACGTCCCAGCGTAAGGAACTCTGGATCTCACCGAACTGCGCTGTAAGTATTCCTGTTCCCCTTGCTACGCTCGCCGCAGACGTACACCACCCGGCCCGTCCCGAGGAAGCAGGAGCCATGACACTCGCCCCGATCGACAGCACATCCGCCCGGAACACCCCCCACGAGCACGCGTCCTGGCTCTCGCTGAAGCACGCCGTGGAGGAGCTGCGCCTCCTGCAGGTCAAGGACGGCTCGATCCCGGATCCCGGACACCACGATGCCGCCGGAGCACTGACGACCGCCATCATCCAGTCCATCCAGGACCTCGCGCCGCTCTTCCCCCAGGATGCCGAGTACCTCGCCAGGACGGTCACGGCCTTCGAGGCGTGGCGGACCGGGACGTTCGGCGTCCCCGACTTCCTCGAGCCGCTCCTCGCCTTCCAGCCACAGCTGGACCGTGTCGACGGGCTGCAGCATCTCGTCGTGTTCCCCATGTACACCCAGAACGGCAGCACCAACAGGCTCGTCGAGGCCGTGCTGATCGAGGTCCTCTGGCCCGATTTCATCGACGAGCTCGAAGCCGGCGCCTACTCCAACGCCCTGTTCGTCCCGATCCGCTTCCTCGATTTCACCGAGGGCTACAACACCAATTCCGCCGTGCTCTTCCCCGAGACCGTGGCCGTCAGCTCCACCCCGACCTTCACCTGGGGCGCCATCTTCGCCGATCGCGAGGCGGCCCGCTTCCGCCGGGTGGTCCGCGCAGCGGCGGAGATCACGCGCCTGGACCTGCCCCAGGATGCCATCGAGCTGCTCGACGACCAGACCCTGACGGAGGAGACCTTCGTCATGTGGGACCTGATCCACGACCGCACCCACATGCGCGGCGACCTGCCTTTCGACCCCTTCATGATCAAGCAGCGGATGCCGTTCTTCCTCTACTCCCTCGAGGAGCTCCGCTGCGACCTGACGGCCTTCCGCGAGTCGGTCCGCATCGAGAAGGACGAGGACGCATCACCCGAGGCCCGGAAGCACTCCCGGCTCGTGCAGTACGCGGTCATCTTCGACCGCATCTTCCGCTTCAGCATCACCGGGAGCCGGGTGCGCAACTACGACGGCCTCGGCGGCCAGCTGCTCTTCGCCTGGATGCACCAGCACCATGTCCTCCACTGGACCGACACGAAGCTCACCATCGACTGGGACGAGGCCGCCGACGTCGTCGTCGCCCTCGGCGAGCAGATCGAGCAGCTGTACTGGCGTTCGATCGACCGTCCGAAGATCGCGCACTGGCTCGCCGCCTACGAGCTCGTGTCCGCGACGGTCACGCCCCACCCCGCCTCGGTGTGGGCGAAGGGGCCCGGGGCGCTCGAACTCATGGGTCCGCCGCGCGGCCTGACGGACGCCGTCCTCGATGACGAGTTCCCCCTGTCGATGTTCTTCGAGGCCCTCGACCGCAAGATGAAGCCGGTCATCGAGTCCACTGCCGGCATCACCGCGGACGCGGCATGACGGGAGCCGGAGCCGGAGCACGGACGGCGGTCGTCGCAGGCGCCTCGAGCGCCTCCGGCGCGGCCCTCACGCGTGCCCTGCTCGAGGACGGCTTCACCGTCGTGGCGGTGGGAACCGATGCCGGCCGCCTCGCGTCGGCCTTCGGCGGGCTCGACGGCGTCGACCGGCGGGTGTGCGACCTGACGGACGAGTCCGCCGTCGCCGCCCTCGCGGCGGAGGTCCTCGTCCAGCACGGGGGCGCCGACGCCCTCTTCCACCTCGTCGGCGGATGGCGCGGGGCCAGGGGCATCACCACGCAGGCGAGATCCGACTACGACACCCTGCACCGCTCGGTGTTCGTCACGCTCTTCAACACCAGCCGCGCGTTCTACGACCAGCTGGCGGCCCGGGACGGACGGCTCGCGGCCGTGTCCGCCACGGCCGTCGCAGCACCCACCGCCGGCAATGCCTCGTACGCGGCCGTCAAGGCATCGGTCGACGCGTGGCTGCAGGCGGTCGCCGACGGATTCTCGAAGGACGGGACGGCGGCGGCAGCCACGGCCGTCGTCGTGAAGGTCCTGGTGGACGACCGCATGCGGGCGGAGCACCCCGAGCGGACCTTCCCCGGGTACACACACGTCGCGGCCCTCGCCCGGATCCTCGCGTCCCTCCCCGGCCGGCCGGCCACGGAGATCAACGGGGCCCGCATCGACCCCGTTCGGGGATAATGGCATGGTGACCGAGACCATGATTCCCGCCGCTCCCGCCTCCCCTGCGCTGCACGACCCCACGCAGCGCAGCTTCGCCTCCGACAACTACTCCGGCGTGCACCCCGAGGTGCTGAACGCACTCGCGGCCGCCAACGAGGGGCACCAGGTCGCCTACGGGGACGACCAGTACACCGCGCGCCTGCTGGAGGTGATGGAGCAGCACTTCGGCGAGGGCATCTCCATCTACCCCGTGTTCAACGGCACCGGCGCCAACGTCCTGTCCCTGCAGTCGATCCTGCCGCGCTGGGGTGCCGTGATCTGCCCCCAGACCGCGCACATCAACGTCGACGAGAACGCGGCCCCGGAGCGCGTCGGCGGCATCAAGCTCCTGACGGTCCCGACGCCGGACGGCAAGCTGACGCCCGAGCTGATCGACCGCGAGGCCTGGGGCTGGGGCGACCAGCACCGTGCGCAGCCGCTCGCCGTCTCCATCACGCAGACCACGGAGCTCGGGACGCTCTACTCGGTCGCCGAGATCAGGGCCATCGCCGACCACTGCCACACCCGGGGCATGCGCGTCCACATGGACGGGGCGCGGCTCGCCAACGCAGCCGCGGCCCTCGGCCAGCCGTTGCGCGCCTTCACGCGCGACGCCGGCGTGGACATCCTCTCCTTCGGGGGCACCAAGAACGGGCTGATGTTCGGCGAGTGCATCGTGGTCCTGGACCAGGAGGCCTCCACCGGACTCGACTACCTGCGCAAGCTGAACATGCAGCTCGCCTCGAAGATGCGCTTCGTCTCGGCCCAGCTCATCGCCCTGCTCGAGGGGGATCTCTGGCTGCGCTCCGCATCGCATGCGAACGCCATGGCCGCCCGGCTCACCGAGGGCGTACGCGCCATCAAGGGTGTCACCCTGACGCAGGAAACCACCGCCAACGCCGTCTTCGCGATCCTTCCGCCCGGTGCAGCGGACCGGATCCGCGAGAGCTTCCGGTTCTACGACTGGGACCAGGCCACGGGCGAAGTGCGCTGGATGTGCTCGTTCGACACCACCGAGGAGGATGTCGACGCCTTCATCGAGGCGATCCGCCGGGAAGTGTCGAACTGACGGTGCCGTGATCCGGGAGGCCGACACCTCCCGGGAGCGGCGCGCCGCCGGACGTCCGCCGGGATAAGGGCGTAGCCTGCGGGGGTGAGTGCAATCGGCGGCGTATCCCATCTTCCTGGGGAATTCCTCGACGCCCTCGCCGGCCTGCGGACAGCGGCCCGGCGCAGCGAGATCAGGCTCGAGGAGATTCCGGCCCCCTCACGCCTCGCCCCGTTCGCGGTGGCGCTCGGGGCCGAGGTGCTCGAGGCGACACCTGTCGTGCCGCCACCCCTGCATGGACCGGCCCGCACCCTGCTGGTTCCGCCCGACCCGCAGGAACTGGCCACCGGGCGTTTCATCCTCCTCTACGACCCGGAGGGCTCCGAGGTCTGGAACGGGCGCTTCCGGATCGTCACCTACATCCGGGCGCAGCTCGAACCCGACATGGGCAACGATGCCCTGCTCGGATCCGTCGCCTGGACGTGGCTCGTGGAGGCCCTCGACAACCACGGTGCACGCCACCACAGCACCGGCGGCACAGCGACCCGGATCCTGTCGGAGAGCTATGGAACGCTCGAGGACCGCCCCGACACGATCGACATCGAACTGCGGGCCTCCTGGACACCCGAGACCTCCGATGTGCAGCGGCACCTGGAGGCGTGGTCCGAGATGGTCTGCACGTTCGCCGGCCTGCCTCCCCTTCCCGCCGGCGTCGCGCACCTGCCCCACCGCCGATCCTGACCGGTCAGGGAGCCGTCCGGTTCCGCCCGGCGGGCGGCCGCGCGGGGATAGACTGAAATCACCATGAGTTCCCACACCTCCGAGCAGACGGACAGCACCGAAGCGTCCTGTCCCGCAGCCACCGAAGCCGATGCCCCGATCGAACTCCCCCTCCTGACCGAACCGCGTGACGGCGTCCCCCTCGTCGTCGACACCCGGGCCGGGCTCGAGCGGGCGGCGGCGGCCCTCGCCGCCGGTACCGGACCGGCAGCGGTCGACGCCGAGCGGGCGTCGGGGTTCCGGTACGGACAGCGCGCGTTCCTGGTGCAGATCAGGCGTGAGGGAGCGGGGACCTGGCTCATCGACCCCGAGCCCTTCGAGGACCTCCGGATCATCGACGACGCCCTCGACGGCGTCGAGTGGATCCTGCATGCCGCGAGCCAGGACCTGCCCTGCCTCTCCGAGCTCGGGATGTGGCCCGATCATCTCTTCGACACGGAGCTCGCCGCCCGTCTGGCCGGTCTGCCGCGGGTCGGCCTCGCGGCCGTGATCGAGTCCCAGCTGGGCTTCAGCCTGGCGAAGGAGCACTCGGCCGCCGACTGGTCCAAGCGACCGCTGCCCGAGCCGTGGCTGCGCTACGCGGCGCTCGACGTCGAGGTCCTGACCGAGCTCCGCGACAGGCTCGCCGAGTTGCTGGAACGCGACGGGAAACTGGCCATCGCCGAGCAGGAGTTCGAGCACATCCGGCAGACTCCGCCGGCGGAACCACGCGTCGATCCCTGGCGCCGGACCTCCGGGCTGCACCAGCTGCGTGACCGCCGCCAGCTGGCGGCCGTCCGGCAGATGTGGCTCGAGCGCGAGGACCTCGCCCAGCGACGCGACGTCGCTCCCGGGCGCCTCGTCCCGGATTCCGCCATCATCGCTGCCGCCAAGGCCATGCCGGCAACCGTCCCGCAGCTGCTCGGCACCAAGGGCTTCCACGGGCGCGCCGCGCAGAAGGAAGCACCGCGGTGGCTGAAGTGCATCAGCGACGCGCGGAAGCTGACGGACCTGCCGCCGCTGCACATCTCCACGAATGCTCCCCCACCCCCTCGCATCTGGGCCGAGAAGGATCCGGAGGCAGCCGCCCGGCTGCTGACGGCGCGGCCCCGCGTCGCAGCACGCGCCGAGTCTCTCGGCATGCCGGTGGAGAACCTGCTCACCCCCGACTACCTGCGGCGCATCGCCTGGCGGCCCCCTGCCGATGTGTCCCTCGAATCGGTCTCGGCAGCCCTGGCGGACCTCGGTGCGCGCCCCTGGCAGATCGAGGAGATCGCCGCGGTCATCACAGTGGCGTTCCTCGATCCCGATCCCCTGCCCGACAAGGGCCGGGCACAGCAGCAGGTTGCCGCCGGCGACTGAGCCCGCCGCCTCCCGGGCTTGCTTGCACGCTATGTTACCCACCAGTAACATGATCGCGGATCAACAACTCGAAGAGGAGCACCAGGTGAGCCAACACACCGAGACCCCTGCCGCGCGGCGTACGTCACGTGCCGTCCGCGACGTCGTCTTCGTCGACGGAGTCCGCACACCCTTCGGCCGAGCAGGCGAGAAGGGCATCTACGCCGGGATGCGCGCCGACGACCTCGTGGTCAAGTGCATCCGCGACCTCATGCGCCGCAACCCGTCGCTGCCGGCCGAGCGCGTCGACGAGGTCGCGATCGCCGCCACGACCCAGACGGGGGACCAGGGCCTGACGATCGGCCGCACCGCCGCCCTGCTCGCAGGACTCCCCCGGACCGTACCGGGTTTCGCCATCGACCGCATGTGCGCGGGTGCCATGACCGCCGTGACCACGACGGCCTCGGGTATCGCCTTCGGCGCGTACGACGTCGTGATCGCCGGTGGCGTCGAGCACATGGGGAACCACCCGATGGGCTCGGGAGCCGATCCGAACCCCCGCTTCATGTCGGAGCGCATCGTCGATCCCGCTGCACTGAACATGGGGAACACCGCGGAGAACCTGCACGACCGCTTCCCGGACATCACGAAGGACCGCACCGATGCCTACGCCGTGCGGAGCCAGCAGAAGCTGGCGAAGGCCTACGAGGCCGGGCTGATCCAGCCGGATCTCGTCCCCGTCGCGGGCAGGAAGGCCGGCGGGGGCTGGACCTTGAACACCGTGGACGAACCTCCCCGCCCCGACACGACCGTCGAGGACCTCGCGTCCCTGCGCACGCCCTTCCGGACCCATGGCCGTGTCACGGCAGGCAATGCGGCAGGCCTGAACGACGGGGCGACCGCCGCGCTGCTCGCCTCCGGGGACGCCGCTCTCGAGCTCGGCCTCCCGGTCCGGATGCGCCTCGTGGCCTACGCCTTCGCCGGCGTCGAACCCGAGGTCATGGGGATCGGACCGGTGCCGGCGACCGAGAAGGCGCTGCGTCAGGCAGGGCTCGGCATCTCCGACATCGGGCTCTTCGAGATCAACGAGGCCTTCGCCGTCCAGGTGCTGAGTTTCCTCGACCACTTCGGCATCGACGACGAGGACCCGCGCGTGAACCGCTACGGCGGCGCCATCGCCGTCGGGCACCCCCTCGCCTCCTCCGGCGTCCGGCTCATGAACCAGCTCGCCCGCCAGTTCGAGGAGGACCCGTCGGTGCGCTACGGCATGACGACCATGTGCATAGGCCTCGGCATGGGAGCCACGGTCATCTGGGAGAACCCGCACCACGAGCACTACGGACAGGACGCAGCATGAGCTTCGAACGCTACGACGAGCTGGCAGCACTCGTCCCCACCGAGATCGTCACCCACTCCTACGTCCAGGACATCACCCTGCCGGAGGGCGCCGGCGTCCTGGCTCTCATCACGCTCGACAACGACCTCGACCATGCGAAGCCGACGACGCTCGGGCCGAACACGCTCATCGAGTTCGGCCGGACGCTCGAGGGCCTGAAGGAGCGCGCTGCGCACGGTGAGATCCAGGGTGTCGCTGTGACCGGCAAGCCGTACTTCCTCGTTGCGGGGGCCGATCTCAGCACGGTCAAGAGCGTGAGGTCCGAGCACCTGGGCCGCCTCATGGCCGAGCTCGGGCACGAGGCGTACGATCTCCTCGCGGATCTGGGCGTGCCGAGCTTCGCCTTCATCAACGGCGTGGCCCTCGGTGGCGGGCTGGAGATCGCCCTTGCCGCGAACTACCGGACCGTGTCCTCGGGCGCCACGGGGATCGGTCTGCCCGAGGCGTTCATCGGCCTGGTTCCGGGCTGGGGCGGCGTGTACCGCCTCCCGCGCCTCGTCGGGCCCGCGAACGCCGTCAAGGTCATGATCGAGAATCCCCTGAGCAACAACCGCAGCCTGGACGGCGCCTCGGCGCATGCGCTCGGGATCGCCGATGCCCTGTTCGAGCCGGCGGACTACCTCGAGCAGTCACTCCTCTGGGCGGCGCGGATCCTCACCGGCGGCGGGACACTGGAGGCCGTCACCCGCCGCCGTGCCGAGCTCGGCTCCTACGACGACGCCGCGTGGACGGGCGCTGTCGCCGCGGGGCGGGAGTTCGTGGAGGCGAAGACCGGCAATGCCGCGCCGGCGCCGTCGCGCGTGCTGGACCTGCTCGAGGCAGGCCTGACGCTCACGCGGAAGGAATCCGCGGCGGCCGAGTGCACGGCCCTCGCCGAGCTGATGCAGACCCCGGAGTTCCACGCGACGGTCTACGCATTCCTCGACCTCGTGCAGAAACGCGCCAAGCGCCCGGCCGGAGCACCCGACAGGAAGCTCGCGCGGCCCGTCTCGAAGGTCGGCGTCGTGGGGGCCGGACTCATGGCGGGCCAACTCGCACTCCTCTTCGCGCGCCAGCTGAAGGTGCCGGTGGTCCTCACGGACATCGACCAGGCGCGCGTGGACAAGGGCGTGGCGTACGTCCACGCCGAGATCGAGAAGATGCTCGGTCGGAAGCGGTTGTCCCAGGACGCGGCGAACCGCACGAGGGCACTCGTGACCGGCTCCGTCTCGAAGGACGCGTTCGCCGACGCGGACTTCGTGATCGAGGCCGTCTTCGAGGAACTCTCCGTCAAGAAGCAGGTGTTCGCGGAGGTGGAGGCCGTGGTTTCCCCCGACTGCATCCTCGCGACCAACACCTCCTCGCTCTCCGTCGCCGAGATGGCCGCGGACCTGAGCCACCCGGAGCGCGTGGTCGGCTTCCACTTCTTCAACCCCGTCGCGGCCATGCCGCTGCTCGAGGTGGTGCGCGCGCCGAAGACCGACGACGCCGTCCTCGCTACGGCCTTCGTCCTCGCCAAGGGCCTGAAGAAGAACGCCGTGCTGGTGCAGGACGCGCCGGCCTTCGTGGTCAACCGCATCCTGGGACGCATGTTCGGGGAGATCACCGCCGTCTTCGACGAGGGGACCGACGCGGCGACGGCCGACAACGCACTGCGGCCGATGGGTCTTCCGATGACGCCGTTCATGCTGCTCGCTCTTGTGGGTCTGCCCGTCGGCCAGCATGTGCAGGAGTCGCTGCACTCGGCCTTCGGCGACAGATTCCACGTCTCGGCGAACCAGCAGAAGCTGATCGACGCGGGCGTGAAGGGGCTGTGGCAGAAGCAGGACGACGGCTCCTTCACCGTCCCCGAGACCACGCTCGCCCTCCTGGAGCGCGATGCTTCGCCGTCCTCCGCCGACGAGGTGCTCCGCCGGACGCAGGACGCGCTGGCGGACGAGATCGGACGCATGCTCGACGAGGGCGTGGTTGCGGCGCCCGAGGACATCGATCTCTGCATGGTCATGGGAGCGGGGTGGCCCATGCACCTGGGCGGCATCACCCCGTACCTCGACCGAGTCGGTGCCTCCGAGCGCGTCCGCGGGAGGGCTTTCCACCGGGCCTGATACCGCCGGCGCCTAGGCCGTGCTCCGTCGACCGCCCGCTCCCCGCGAGCGACGGCCACCGCGAGCAGCGGAACGGGTGGTGGGGCCGCTGCCCCACCACCCGTTGCGCTACTGCCTGTGACGTGCGGCGCGGCGTGCTAGTGGGCCTTGCCGTTACCGGGTCGCACGGTGATCTCGGCCGCCGAGGTCGTCTCGATCCCGGCGTGGTTCACCGCCGTCGCGATCAGCTCGTAGCCGCCCTTGAGTCCTTCGAGGGGCAGGTCGTATCGGCCGTCGGTTCCAGTGACCTCCTGACCGTCGAAGGTGACGATGAGCGAGCGGACGCCCGATTCGGCGTCCTCTGCCCGGACGTCGACCGTGAGCCCCCGTTTGGCACCGACCTTGGTGTCCTTCAGCCCTGTGACAACCGGTGCTGTCCCATCCAGGACCGGGGCGTTCACGTAGGTGATGCTCGGCGCCGCAGGCATGGTCATTCCCTCGCCGAGGAAGAAGCTCGTGTGAGGGGGCTGGTTGTACGCGGTGTTCTGCCAGGCGACACCGAGACGGTACACGGGGTCGTGCATGAGGGTCCGGATGCGGTGCTCGGTGACAGCGGTGGCGGTGAAGATCTTCAGCGAGGAGTGGTCGGCACTGCGGTAGACCAGCTCCTCGCGCCAGTCACCGAACAGGTCGGCCTGGAGTGCCGGGTTTCCCTTGGTGCCGTTTCCGGTGAGGGTGCCGTCGAGCGTGAGCAGCCGATCCTCCGCGCCGGACTCCCAGTTCCACTTCGAGATGGTCGGCGTCGCGCCGGTGGCGAGCTCCAGGGGGTCGGTGTAGTCGTGGTCGGTGATCTCGCGCAGCAGGTCCCCGTCCCACCAGGTGAGGAAGTTCGCCGCGGGAATGCCGGTGCCGAGGTCGGTGCCGTCGGCTGCCCGGAGTGATCCGACCTTCGAGGAGAACTTGTAGGTGCCGCCGATCGCCCACGCCTCATTGCCCTCGTGGGTCGGGTCGATGTCCCCTGCAGCTCCACGCCCGGTGTCGCGGGCACCGGGTATGGACCACAGGATCTCGCCGGTCCCTGCGTCGCGCATCGTCGCGGCACGCTGACCGCTGCTCGTCATACTCTCGTGCACCGAGTAGACCTCGAGGCCGTCACGGGACGGAACGTGGTCTGCAACGTGCATCGCGTCCCCGTGGCCGAGGCCGGTGGTGTACAGCGGAGTGCCATCACTGTCGATCGTCATCGATCCGAAGACGATCTCGTCAGACCCGTCGGCATCGACGTCGGCGATGGAAAGGTTGTGGTTGCCCTGCCCGGCAAACTGGTTCCCGGCCGTGGTCGAATCGAAGGCCCAGCGCTCCTGGATCCTGCCGTCCATGAAATCGAACGCGGCGATGGAGGTCCTGGCGTAGTACCCGCGGCTGAAGATCATGCTCGGAGTCTCACCGTCGAGGTAGGCGGTGCCGGCCAGGAAGCGGTCCATCCGGTTGCCGCTGGTGTCACCCCATGAGGCGAGCTCTCCGCGCGCCGGTACGTAGTCGACGCTGTCCAGGGCCGCACCGGTCAACCCCTCGAAGACGGTCAGATATTCCGGCCCGGCGAGGATGCGGCCACTCGTGGTGCGGTAGTCCGCAGAGGCGTCGCCGATGACCACGCCGGCGCCGTCCACCGTGGCGTCAGCGGTCTTCATGGCGAGTTCGGCCCGACCGTCGCCGTCGTAGTCGAACACCTGGAACTGGGTGTAGTGCGCTCCGGCACGGATGTTGCGGCCGAGGTCGATCTGCCACAGCCGTGTGCCGTCGAGCTCGTAGGCATCGAGGTAGACGTTGCCGGTGTAGCCGGAGCGCGAGTTGTCCTTCGCGTTCGTCGGATTCCACTTGAGGATGATCTCGTACTCGCCGTCGCCGTCGAGGTCTCCGACCGATGCGTCGTTGGCTTCGTACTCGTACGCCTCCCCTGCCGGAGTCGTCCCGCCTGCCGGACGCTGGAGCGGGATGTCCAGGGACTGGTCCCCCCACGGGGTGAACTCATCGGTGACCGTCACCTCTCGCTCGTCGATCAGCGCGGTCACGCGGTAGACCGAAGCACTGGTCCCTTCCGCGTCGAGCAGGTTCGTGCTGCCGGTGATCGGAGTCCCGGTGATGCGGACGCCGTCGCGGTACACGTGGAAGCCGATCGATTCGGCGTCGAGCCCGAGCATCCGCCAACCGACGTAGACTCCGCCGTCGGTGGTCACGGCGACCGGGGCCCGATCGAGGTATTCCATCTGCCGGACCGGTGTGTCTTCCGGCGCAGCTGATGCAGGCATGCTCACCAATGTCGCGGCAGCAACGGCTGCCGCTGCCGCCGCTCCCAGTGCTCGTCGTGATCTTCGTGCGTGGACGATTGAAACCATTATCATCTCCTGTGATGTCCTGGTGCAGAAGCAGGGCAGGATCCCCCAGTGGGAAACCGCTTTCCTGATATGTCCATCGTCCGTTCACCCTGAGTCTGTTGTCAAGAGCAACAGATCGGGTGGCCGGGCCGACGACATCTCCCCCGCGGGCCGGTCACGTCCTCCAGCGTCGCGGTCAGGCCGCTCAGGCGTGCGGGTGATCCTTCAGCCACATCGTGGCCTCCTCGACGGTCGTGAAGTGACGCGTCGGATACGGGGGCTGGTGAACCTCCGTGAAATAGCTCACCAGCAACCGATCGACCGGTGACGGACCTACCAGGGCCATGGCTGCGATGTTCAGACCGTGGGAGAAGGTCTTCAAGGCGCCCCTGCTCAGGGATACCATCTCGTTGAGCACCACCAGCATCGGCGGACACACGTCAGGGCACAGGGCATCGGCCCTGGCCACCAGAGAGAACGCCTCATGATCGGTCACGGTCGATCCGGCGACCCACTCGATTCGCACGACGTCACCGCGCAGTTCCGCGGTGAACGAGTCCTCGGCAGGTCCGCCCACAGCGATCATGATGATGCCCCCCTCCCCCGGGATCAGCGAGATCCACCGAAGCGCACACTACGCCCTCAGCCCTCCATGTCCAGAGAATCCGCGGTCCGGCCTGCCCACACGGTCACTGCCGCGGACCCGGCGTCACGTGTGCGGTCCCCAGATCTCCAGTTGGACCAGGGCCGCGAGTGTCCGCAGCTTGTGCTCGTCGGCGGGGCTGAAACTGCGGGGAGCGTCGTCGATGATGCACAGCGCGCCGATCCTCATGCCCCCTCGGCCGTGGACGGGATGCCCGGCGTAGAACCTGATGAACGGTGGACCGGTGACGAAGATCCTGTCCCTGAACACCGGATCGTGCAGGGTGTCGGTGATGACCAGCGTCCTGTCCAGGCCGATCGTCCGGTGACAGAACGTCTCACCGCGCGGCATGGCGCCCTCCAGGGTGCCGACCGAGGATTTCGTGACGAGTTGGTCCTCGGTGATGAGGGTGATCGCTGCTCCCATGACACCGAAGTGGTCCCGCGTCATGCGCGGCAGCCGTTCCAGGTTCCCGGACACGGGTGCGTCGAGGAGCCCGGAGGTGTACAGGGACTCGACACGGGCCTCCTCTGCTTCCTGCGTCAGCGGAATCAGGTGATCAGGCGGGCGCCCGTGCTCGGCCAGGCGTTCACCGTCCAACTCACTCACCCCGTACCCACCGGCCATCGCCACACTCGCACTGCTGTAGGGGGCGCGGGAGGTGCCGGCGCCCGCAGAGGGACCCCCGAGCTGCTCGTTGACCGCGTGCGCCATCAGGTCCCGTTGCAACTGCGGCAAGGTGGCGGATTCCGCCAGGTAGCGGAGCACCTCGGACTCGGTACTCATGCCACCCGTCTCCCTATAGACGGCGTAGATCCTGCGCACGTCCAGGTGGTGTTGCAGCACCAGATCAGCCGTGACCCCCTGCTGCACATCAGCATCACTCATCCGCGCATCGCCCCCCGAGGCTTTCCAGCCACGCCCCCAGTGGCGTGGACTCCGACGTACAAAAGGTCAGCGGGAGTTGTTCGTTCCCCGATCACCGCACACCTGTTCTTCGCCGGCACCCACGGCAGGGATTGATCGTCGAACGTTCTATCTTCGACCGTTTCCACGCCGCCGATCGACGAACTCGACGAGAGCTGCGGGATCAGGAGGCGGCCTGCCGGTCGGAACGAAAGGGTCAGGAAGTGCAGGCTGGTCTTGAGTCTTTACCTGACCGATGTTGAGAGTGTGCTGCGCATACTGGATGTACGCCTGAACGATGGCCCGCACTGTGTCTCTGCAGGGTGCGGGGCTCAGCCGGCCACACCGACGAGCCTCGTGCACGAACGTGGGATCTCCTTCACAGGTCAAGCAGATGGACTGTGGGGGAGAACTGAACGCCCACGAGCAGGAACGACGTCGGGCACCTCATCGAATCGGTCAGGGGACTGGCCGGTTCCTCTGTCGCGTCGAAGGATCGTGCACCGGTGACCACTCCTGCTTCCTCCATCCCGGAAACCCCGGATGCTTCGGGGGCCCTGGCTGTCCAGCCTGCTGTCGAGGTCCCGTCGGCTGAACCGGTCGAGTACTTCGCCGACTGCCCCACCGGGATCGTCGAGCACTACTTCGAATCGCCGGCTCTGCACTGGTCCGATGAGCTGTATCGCATTCATGGGTACGAGCGAGGCGAGATCGTACCCACCCTCGACCTCGGCATCTCCCACGTCGAACCTGCGGACCGGCATGCGGCAAGATCGCTGTGGGAGAGCCTGTTGAGCAGGGGCGGCCCACGTTCGGCGTACCTGTCCCTGCGGGACGCGAACGGCAGGATCCGCAAAGTGCTGATCTCCGGCGACTACATCCTCGCGGACGCCGCACAGGGCAGGGAAGCGATCGGGGTATGGGCGCTGGTCGTGGATCTCACACGATCCATTCATGAAGACACCCACCAGCTGGCGAATCAGGCCGTTGCTGCGTCCGCGTTGCAGCGCAGCGTGATCGAGCAGGCCAAGGGCATCCTGATGGCGCAGGCCGGGATGACGGCCGCCGAAGCGTTCGACTGGCTCAGCCGGCGCAGTCAACTGAGCAATCGGAAGGTCGTCGCCGTCTCCCAGGGCATCATCGATCGTATCCGGCAGCTCAACCAGGAGAAGCGACCTGCTGCCCGGGCCGACGCCCTGCTGAATCTCCTCACGACGCCGTGAAGGAGCCCGGGCAGCACCGCGCGCATCGCACGGCGTCGCAGTACGCGCGCTCCCGCAGTTGAGGGAGAGCGAAGCAGGAGGAAGCAGCGGTACTCGGTGCGGGTCCACCGGGGTGGCCACTGCATGGCAACGGCGGGACGGTACCCCGACGACGACGACAGGTACGCCGGCCACATCACCGCTCCTCCAGCGTGGGCGACAGGACGCGGCGTTGCCGCCCCTGGTGAACGGAGCTGCAGCAGATCCGCGGTAGTCTTCAGAGCCGTGGCACCAGTCCACCTGAGCTGACGGGAATCGATCTTCGTGACCACCTTGTACCGCGACCGCGGGGGCCGTGCCGCCCGCACCGAGCAGTGACCACTCCGAGCACCACCGCGTCGACCCTGGTGGTCATCCCCGCCTTCGGTTCGCCGGAGTTGACCGACGCCGTCGTCGGTGACCTGTGCCGCGACGGCAATGATCTCGATCCGGACGTGCGGATCGTGGTGGTCGACAACGCCGGCGACTACGTCCTCCCGCAGGGGAACATCTCGGTCCACCGCCCCGGGCGCAACCTGCGCTGGATCGGCGCCACGAACTGGGCCCTGCAGACGTCCAGCCGCGATGGACATGCTGTCTGCGTCGTGCTGAACAACGACATCCGCCTGTCGCCAGGGTTCCTCGACGGCTTGCTCGCGACGTTCTCGACCGCGGACGACATCGCGATCGCAGCTGCCTGCTACGACGACTTCTGGCTGCACCAGCGAGCCCGGACCATCCCGCCCACTGCCGCAGACTACGTCCCGCAGGACGTGCTGCGCGACGTCGATTTCTGCGATGGGACGGCGATCGCCTTCGCGGTACCCCCCGTCGTCGAACTCGGGGGCCTTGACGAGGTGACTTTCACCCGGCATGGCTATGGCGCGGACATCGACCTGGCGATCCGGGTCCGCGCGGCCGGCCTGCGGTGCGTGGTCACCGAACGCGCCTATGTCTCGCACCTGCGACGGCAGACGATGAACCGGACCGGCCAGACCTCGGAGGACAACCGCGCGGAGATCCTCCACGGTCTGGACGCCAAGTGGGGCGACGACTGGCGGGCGGAGGTCGGGCTCGGCCCGGATTCCTTCCCTGCCCACAACGTCGGCAGCGGCGCCTCGTGGTACCTGACACCTCCGGCATGACCACTCGTCCCGGCCTGTCGCCGGGGCGGATCGTCTATGCGGGCTTCGCCACCGCCCACCACAGTGGCGGTGTGCATGTCATGACCCAGCACGTCCGGCTCCTGCGCGAGGGCGGCCACGAGGCCTGGCTGTGGCTGCCCGACCCGGACGATCGCACTGACTGGATCCCCGACGGCGTGCCGATGCTGTTCGGCGCCACCACTGCGATCGGCGCTGACGACCTCCTGGTTCTGCCGGAGACCCCGACCGTCCAGGGCCGCGATCCGGCGCCCGGAGCCCGGAAGGTCATTTTCAACCAGAACCACTTCTATACCTTCGCTGCCGGCACGCCAGGCAAGGAGTTCCCCGGCTGGTCACCGGCGCCGGCTGTCTGGGTGGTGTCCGAGGAGAGCCGCGACGTGCTGGCCGCAGCACTTCCGGGTCTGCCGGTGAGCCACGTGCCCAACCCCGTGGACGGCGAGCTGTTCGCGCCCTCGGCGAGCGAACAGCTGCGGGTGTGCTGGTTCCCCAAGAAGCGGCCGCGGGAGGCCTCACTGCTGAAGCGGTTGCTGGCCGGCGACCCGCGGCTCTCAGGGGTCGATCTGGTGGAGCTGGTCCAGGCTCCGCGGGCGGAGGTGGCGGCGACCCTGGCGAGCAGTGCCGTCTTCGTCGCGCTCGGACATACCGAGAGCTTCGGTCTGCCCGTCGCCGAGGCCCTGGCGGCCGGCTGTCTCGTCGTCGGCTACGACGGCGGTGGTGGCCACGAACTGTTCGAGGCCCCCGGCGCGTGGCGGATCCCGGATCAGCGGCCGTTGCTCCTCCGCGACAGGGTGGCGGCTTTGATGCAGGAGCTGAACACCTTGACACCGGTGCGCGCAGCGAACCGCCGTTGGGTCCTGGACCGCTATCCGTTCGCCCGGACCGGGGCTGCGCTGGAGGAAGCGGTTGCCGCTGCACGGGAACGGCCCGGGGCGGCGACCGTGGCCGTGCATCCGGTGGCATGGCTCGACACCCTCGGCCCGCACTTCACGGCCTTCGCCTGACCCGTCAGTCTGCGCTCTTCACGACGTTGACGAGCTCCTCGCCGGCGAGATACCGGTGCATCTGAGCATTGACCAGCGCGAAGGCACGGGGGCCGGACTGGCTGACGGACCCGGCCGCATGCGGGGTGATGATCAGGTTCGGGGCTGACCACAGCGGGTGATCAGCCGGCAGGGGCTCGGGCTCCATCACGTCCAGCGCGGCGCGCAGCCGACCGGCGGTCAGCTCCGCAAGCAGCGCGGACGTGTCGACGACCTTTCCGCGTGCCACGTTGACCAGCAGGGCGCCGTCACGCATGTGGGACAGGAATTCCGCGTCGACGAGACCCGTCGTGTCCGCCGTGAGAGGAACGGTCAGCACCACCACGTCGGCCTCGGGCAGCAGGCCCGGCAGCTCCGACGTCGCATGGACGCCGTCGCGGGCCGTGTGCGCCACGAACACCGGGCGGGCGTCGAAGCTCCTCAGCCGGTGCGCGGTCTGCTCCCCGAGGTCACCGGCGCCGATGATCAGGACGCGCTTGTCGCGCAGGTCATCGGCCTCCATCGGATCCCACCGGCCCTGCCGCTGCGCTTCAGCGAAGTGGGGCAGCCGACGCAGGGTGGCGAGCACGACGGCCAGCACCAGTTCGGCAACCGCTGAGCCGTGCACACCCCGCGCACTGCACAGCGTCACGCCGTCCGGGAGGTGCTCGAGGATGTCCTCCACGCCGGCACTCGTCAGCTGGACGACCTCGAGCTTCGGCATCGCGGCGAACTTCTCGACGAGGTCGGTCGAGTCCTCGACCTGCGGAACCCAGAAGAGGGTCTCCGCCAGCCGATCGGGCTTATCGTTCCCGCCATCCCAGACAATCACCTCCACTCCGTCGGGGAGGTTCCCCAGAAGATCTCGGGCGTTCTGGTCGGGGATGCATACGACGGTCATTTTGTCAGTGTAATCATTCGCTTGACCTGCGCTGGGCTATGGTGTGGGAGGGACTTCTACAGAAGTACGAAATTCGTCGGGGGCACCGGGGAACACCCGGGTCGACGGATGCGCCCAGTACACCCGTGTGGCTTCGAAGGCAGAAGCGAACTTCTACAGGAGACGCGCCATGGCAATCACGCCGCTCGCTTACCCCGCTCAGGAACCGGAACTCGCCGGCGAGGACACCCGGCTCCGCAACTGGGCCAGGAACTCCCGGCTGGGCCTGCCCGGCTCAGTCGTCACTCCCGCCACCGAGGCCGAGTTGTGCGACTTCCTGTCCACCAGTGACGGCCGGGTCCGGATGATCGGGAGCCGGATGTCGCCCGGCCGGATGATGTCGGTCGCGGACGGGGCCGGTACGCTGCTGGACCTGAGCCGGCTGAGCGGCCTGATCTCCAGCACCGAGGACACCGTGACCTTCGCCGGCTCGACCCCGTTGTCCGAGGTGTACGCGTTCCTCACCGCGCGGGGCCGGATGCTCAACGCCTCGCCCGGGGTGATCGCCGAGCAGACCCTGGCCGGCGCGGTGTCCACGGGAACCCATGGTCAGGGCCTGCAGCAGAGCTCGATCGCGGGCGACGCGCTCTCGATCCGGATCGTCCTGGCCGATGGCACGATCGCCGAGTTCGACGAGGAACACCCGGACTTCGGCGCCGTGCAGCTCGGCCTCGGCTCACTGGGCGTGATCACCGCCGTGACGCTGCGCACACGGGAATCGCTGGTCTACACCTGCGTCAAGCAGGCGGTCGACGCCGACACCCTGGAAGCGGACCTCGGGACCTGGAACCGGGAGAATCTCCTGGTCAAGGCGTGGTGGTTCCCCCAGGAGAACCAGGTCCAGGTGTGGACCGCCAACGAGGCGTCCGACGACGAGGTCTCCAGGTACCGGGCCGGCGGCGGGGAGCTGCTGGAACACGCCGGCACCAACGCCACGATGAACACCACCGTGGAATCGACGTTGCGCCTGCTGCGCGCCGACTCGAGGGGTGTCGCCGACGACGGCAAGCCGATGCGCACCGTGACCCGCTTCAGGGACTTCACCGACGTCACGGGGGATGTCTACCAGGTGTTCTGCCGCGGGATCGCGACCCCGCAGATCAACGTGGAGATCGGTATCCCCCTCGCCCGGGCGGGAGCGGTGATCAGGAAGATCAAGGACTGGCATGCGGAGACCCAGCCTCGCATGCACTACCCGGTGATCCTGCGCTGCACCGGCGCGTCGGACGCGTGGTTGAGCCCGTCGAACGGCGAGGACACCTGCTACTTCGGCTTCGTGGTCTACTACTCGGCCGACGGCTCGCTGTCCGAGGAAGGCGACAGCTTCCTCAGGGCCGTGGAGCGGGCCCTGTCCGAGGAGGGTGGCCGTCCCCACTGGGGCAAGTACTTCGACGAGTCCCTCTACGACTGGCCGGCGCTCTACCCCCAGTGGGAAGCCTTCCGCCGGGTCCGCGAGACCCTGGACCCGCAGCACCGCTTCGCGAACGCGTTCACCGCCGCCCTGCTCGACTGACCCGACCCCACGCCCTCGATTCCCTGGACAGGAGCAGCACAGATGAATGCCTGGGTGACGTTGCTGACGCAACCCCACTACCTGATCGGGGTCCGGACCCTGCGGGCCTCGCTGGCCGACTCCGGCAGCGACGCTCCCCTGGTGGTCATGGTGACCGAGGGGATCGACGAGCAGGCCCGGCGCCTCCTGCTCGACGACGGATGCATCGTGCGCGACGTCGCGCCGTTGCGACCGGCCGGCGGGTCCGCCGACAGCTACGCCAACGCCCGGTTCGCGGAGGTATGGACCAAGCTGGCCGTCTGGGGCCTCACCGAGTACGAGCGCGTCGTGTTCCTGGACGCCGACATGCTGGTGACCCGGTCCATGGACGAGTTGTTCTCGCTGGAACTGGCCGACGGCGCCATCGCCGCCTGCCACGCCTGCCGGTGCAACCCCAACCGGATTGCGAGCTACCCGCCGAGCTGGACACCCCAGACCTGTTTCTACACGCACTGCCGCGGCGGGGACCACGTCACCGAACCGGACGCGACGGACAACTACCTCAACGGCGGCTTCCTCGTGCTCTCACCCGACGAGGCCGTCCTCGCCGACATGGTGGCCCGCCTGGCGGCCGTGGACGACCTGTCACGCTACCCCTTCGCCGAACAGGACTTCCTCAACGAGTACTACCGCGACCGCTGGCAGCCACTGCCTTACATCTACAACGCACTGAAGACCCTGCCGCACCAGCACCCGACGGTCTGGGATGCAGCGGAGGTGAAGAACATCCACTACATCATCGACAAGCCGTGGGAGAAGCCCCTCGACCCCACCGACCGGTACGCCGAGGTGAACCGGCTCTGGTGGGCAACGGCTGATCGGCTGATGGATCGGGCGTCGGGTCCCGCGGCCGGTTGACGGCACGGTCTGCCCGACACGGAGTTACCTCATGGGTCGGCTTGTCGGTCGACCCTTCAGGTCCCGGCCTGCACGACGGAGTGGCATGGTAGACGACCTCTTCAGAATCGTCCCCGGGGCGCCCCCGGGCGGTGACGCCACTCAGGCCGTCGGTGCCGGGAAGATGCGATCCAGTTCGGCGAGGTCCTCATCGGTCGGCGTCCAGTCGGCGGCCTCGGCGTTCTGCCGCACCTGCTGCGGCGTGGTGGCTCCGGCGATCACGGAGCCGACCGCCGGCTGGGCCGCGAGCCACGAGAAGGCGACCTGCACCTCGCTCACGCCGCGCTCGGCCGCGAAGGCCGAATATGCTTCGAGCTGGTCCCAGTCGGCGGTCTCGAGGACATTCTGGCGTGAATGGGTGAGCCGGCTGCCCTCAGGTACCTCGTTCCGCCGGTACTTGCCGGTCAGCAGACCATTGGCGAGCGGGAAGTAGGGCAGCACCCCGAGTCCGTACGCCTCGACGGCCGGGACCACCTCGCGCTCGAGTCGGCGGTCCAGCAGGTTGTACGGGTTCTGGGCCGAGATGAACGGCGTGTAGCCGCCGCTGCGCGCCGTGAACTCGGCCTCGGCGATCTGCCAGCCGGCGAAGTTGGAGTGCCCCACGTACCGGACCTTGCCACTGGTCACCAGGTCGTCGAGCGCCGCGAGGCTCTCCTCGATCGGCGTGAGGGCATCGGGCGCGTGGTACTGGTAGAGATCGATCCAGTCGGTACCGAGACGGCGGAGGGAGGCCTCCGCCGCGCGGACGATGTACCGCCGTGAGCCTCGCGCGTTCCAGTCGGGGCCGTTCACCCCTCCCATGTCGAGGCCGAACTTGGTGGCGAGGACGACGTCGTCGCGCCGTGGGCCCAGCGCCTTGCCGAGCTGCATCTCGCTGACACCCGGCGCCTTGCCGTACATGTCGGCGACGTCGAAGAGGGTGATGCCGGCATCGATCGCGGCATGCACGACCGCGTCCGTCCCCTCCTGGGATTCCGAGGCGGTGCCCGCTCGGCCCAGGTTGTTGCAGCCGAGCCCGACGGTGGAAACGCTGAGCCCGGAGGTGCCCAGTCTGCGGTAGGTCATCATGTACCTAACCTACCAACACAGTTGCCCCGGGCACATGACCCGGGGCAACTGGCGCGAACGGGGTGGGATCAGGCGAACCAGATCCCGATCTCCCGCTCGGCGGACTCCGCGGAGTCGGATCCGTGGACGAGGTTCTGCTGGACCTTGACGCCCCAGTCGCGGCCGAAGTCGCCGCGGATGGTGCCCGGCGCTGCTGTCGTCGGCTCCGTCGTACCTGCGAGCGAGCGGAATCCCTCGATGACCCGGTGGCCCTCGAACACCGCGGCGACCACGGGTCCACTCAGCATGAACTCGACGAGCGGCTCGAAGAAGGGCTTGCCCACGTGCTCGGCGTAGTGCTCCTCGAGCAGCTCACGCGTCGCGTGCACCTGCTTCAGCTCGGCGATGGTGTAGCCCTTCGCCTCGATCCGGGCGAGGACGGTGCCGGTCAGGCCACGTGCCACGCCGTCGGGCTTGACGAGGACAAGGGTGCGCTCGGTACTCATGGGTCTCCTGGGGGTGGGGCGCCACGGGAGGCGGCGCGGATGTCGGGGTATCACCCCCGACTCTACTCAACGGCGGGGCCTTCCTCGGGATGGGCTTTCTCCCACTCGGCCTGCAACCGGTCGCGCTCCACGTTCTCGCGGTCCACGCGCGCGCCCTGCCTCAGCCCGTACAGCCAGGTGATCGCGAACGCGAGTCCGACGACGAACATCGCCGGCTCCAGGAAGCCGCCGGCGATGATGACGAGCTGGAGCACCCAGCCCACCGCGATACCCCACCTCTTCGTGACGACTGCACAGGTGAACACCAGGAGGACGCTGAGGATCACGCCCGAGGTCAGGATCACGGCCGGTGAGATCTCGTCACGCCGCAGCCCGAACACGGTGAGGGTGGCGAAGAAGACCACGAACGCCTCGAGCAGGAGCACGGTCGAGGCGAACATGACCTTCGTCGAGCGCCGCTTCTTCGGCATCCCGGGCCGCCACTCGCGCTGGGCCTTCGTCATGCGTCGTGCCATGCCTGCCTACTTCCCTAGGAGCGTGCGGGCTTCGCCGACCACCGTGACGGAGCCGGTCACGAGGATGCCGCCGGACAGGTCGTTGTTCTCCTCGGCCTTCATGACCGCCCACTCGAGGGCGTCGTCGAGGGCCGCGAGGATGGTGATGTTCTCCTCGGCGAAGCCCGCCGAGAGAGCGGCCTGCAGGAGGTCGGCAGCCGGGACCGAGCGGGGCGAGGTGGACTGCGTCAGGCACACGTCCTCGAGGATCCCGCCCAGTTCCTCGTGGAGCTCCGCAAGTATCCCGGCGGCATCCTTGTCCTGCAGCACCCCGATCACGAGGACCAGGCGCGAGAAGTCGAAGGCCTCGCTGATGCCCCTGGCGGCGGCGCGCGCACCGGCCGGATTGTGCGCGGCATCGACGATGATGCTCGGCGCCGTCCGGACCACTTCGAGGCGCCCCGGGGAGGTGACGGCGCGAAGGCCGTTCCGCACGAGGGTGGTGTCCAGCTCCCGCTCCCCTCCCCCGAGGAACGCCTCCACCGCGGCAACGGCGACCGCCGCGTTCTCGGCCTGGTGCTCACCGTGCAGCGGCACGAGCAGTTCTCCGTACCGTCCCGCGAGGCCCGTCAGGGACACCACCTGGCCGCCGACCGCGACCGTCCGAGACTCCACGCCGAATTCGACGCCCTCGAAACGGAATTCCGCTCCGACCTCGCGGGCCCGTTCGAGGAGCACCTGTGCGGCATCCCGCGGCTGGATCGCGCTGACCAGGAAGGCTCCGGGCTTGATGATGCCGGCCTTCTCCAGCGCGATGTCCTCCACCGTGTCACCGAGCAGTTCGGTGTGGTCGAGGGAGATCGGCGTGATCACGGCGACCTGGCCGTCCCCCACGTTCGTCGCGTCGGTGATCCCGCCGAGCCCCACCTCGATCACGCCGACGTCGATCGGTTCGTCGGCGAAGATCGCGAAGGCGAGGATGGTGACGCACTCGAAGTACGTCAGTCGCGGCTCACCGGCGACGAGCAGTTCGCCGTCCACGATGTCCAGATAGGGCTTGATCTCGTCCCAGACGCGGACGAACGTGCCGTCGCTCACGGGCTCACCGTCGATGCTGATGCGCTCGGTGACGCGTGACAGGTGAGGGCTCGTGAAGCGTCCGGTACGGAGGTCGTGCGCCAGCAGGATGCTCTCGATCATGCGCGCCGTCGACGTCTTGCCGTTGGTGCCGGTGATGTGGATGATCGGGAAAGACCTGTTCGGCTCCCCCAGGATCTCCATGGCGCGGTGCAGCGGGGCCATGCGCGGTTCCATCCTGTGCTCCGGTGCGCGGCTCAGGAGCTCGGCGTAGACACTCTCCACGGAGAAGCCGTCCGCCTCCCGTCCGTTGTCCGCCGCGCCCGCCTGGGTGTCGCTGGTCTCACTCATGGTCCTGCTCCTGCTTTCCTACGGTGATGCCGAACTCGGTTCCCGCGGCGTCGTCCGCGATGATGCGGAGCTCCGTCGTGAGGGTCTCGGACCGGATCAGCCCGGCGTTCGCCTCGAGCGCCTGGACCTGATGGGGTGCCACGGTGATGGTCGTGGAGATCCGGTCGCTGATCTCGAGACCCGCGTCGCGGCGGGCCTGCTGGACGGCACGGATCGCATCGCGCGCCGTGCCCTCCGCCGCAAGCTCGTCCGTCACCTCGGTGTCGAGGACGAGGAACCCGCCGCCCGGAAGGACCGTCACGGCCTTGGACGTCGCGCCGTTGCCCTCCACGACGGTGTCGAGCGTGTACTCGTGCGGCTCCAGGGCGAGGCCGCCCGCTGTCACGCCGCCGTCGTCGGACACGGACCAGTCACCGGACTTGGACGCCTTGATGACGGTCTGGACATTCTTGCCGAGGCGCGGGCCTGCTGCACGGGCGTTGACGACGAGCCGCTGCGAGATGCCGAACTCCGCGGGCTCGGCGTCCGCCGAATCCACCAGGCGGACGCCCTTGAGGTTCAGCTCGTCGGCGATGATCGAGGAGTACTGCCCGGACAGTGCGCCTGCACCGGGAGCGACGACGGTCAGCTCGCGCAGCGGCAGGCGCACGCGGAGGTTCGCGGCCTTCCGCAGGCTCGAGCCGACGGAACACACCTGCCGTGTCCGGTCCATCCGCTCCACGAGGTCCGGAGCAGCCGGGAACGACGCCGTGTCCGGCCAGTCGGTGAGGTGCACCGACCGTCCGCCGGTCAGCCCACGCCAGATCTCCTCGGTGACGAGCGGCAGCAGGGGCGCTGCGGCACGGCAGACCGCTTCCAGGCACGTGTAGAGGACGTCGAAAGCGTCGGTGTCCTCCTCGAAGAACCGCTGGCGGCTCCGGCGCACGTACCAGTTGGTGAGCGTGTCGAGGTACCGGCGCAGCGATTCGCAGGCGTCGCTGATCGTGAAGGCGTCGAGGGACGCCGTGAGGTCTCGGACCAGGTTGCCGGTGTTCGCCAGGATGTAGCGGTCGATCGGCTCGGGGAGCTGCGCGGCGGCCTCGGCCGTCACGGTCTTCGCCTCGTAGCCCTGTCCTCCGTTCGCGGCGTTGGTGTACAGGCTGAAGAAGTGCCACACGTTCCAGAGGGGCAGGATCACCTGGCGGACTCCGTCGCGGATGCCCTGCTCGGTGACCACGAGGTTGCCACCGCGGAGGATCGGCGAGGCCATGAGGAACCAGCGCATGGCGTCGGAGCCGTCGCGGTCGAACACCTCGGAGACGTCCGGGTAGTTGCGGAGGCTCTTGGACATCTTCTGGCCGTCGGAACCGAGCACGATCCCGTGGCTGATCACGTTGCGGAACGCGGGGCGGTCGAACAGCGCCGTGGACAGGATGTGCAGCATGTAGAACCAGCCGCGTGTCTGCCCAATGTACTCGACGATGAAGTCGGCAGGATTGTGCGTGTCGAACCACGGCCCGTTCTGGAAC
The DNA here is from genome assembly GCF_053470025.1 of Arthrobacter sp. CP30. Classification (NCBI taxonomy): domain Bacteria; kingdom Bacillati; phylum Actinomycetota; class Actinomycetes; order Micrococcales; family Micrococcaceae; genus Arthrobacter; species Arthrobacter sp. CP30. Next base: position 139,454 of record NZ_JBQEMM010000006.1, on the reverse strand, counting down.
GGGTAGTGAACCTGGCCGTAGGGCATCGAGCCGGAATCGAACCAGACGTCCAGCACGTCCTCGACCCGGCGCATGGTCGAGCGGCCGGTCGGATCGTCCGGGTTCGGCCGGGTCAGGTCGTCGATGAACGGACGATGCAGATCCACCTCGCCCTGCTTGTTCAGCGGCAGCCGGCCGAAGTCGGCCTGCAGCTCGGCGAGGGATCCGTAGACGTCGGTCCTCGGGTACTCGGGATCGTCGGACTGCCACACGGGGATGGGGCTTCCCCAGAAGCGGTTGCGGCTGATGGACCAGTCGCGCGCATTGGAGAGCCAGGTGCCGAACTGGCCGTCCTTGACGTTACCGGGGATCCAGGTGATGTCCTGGTTGAGCTCCACCATGCGGTCGCGGATCTTGGTGACCTCGACGTACCAGGAGGACACGGCGCGGTAGATCAGCGGGTTGCGGCAGCGCCAGCAGTGCGGGTAGCTGTGCACGTAGCTGGCCTGCCGGACGAGCCGGCCCTCGGACTTCAGTACGCGGGTGATGTGCCGGTTCGCCTCGAAGACCTGCAGCCCCACGATCTCGGCCAGCGGACCGCGCCCGAACATCGGCAGGAACTTCGCGCCCTCGTCGACCGAGAGGATGACCTGGATGCCGGCCTCCTCGCAGATCTTCTGGTCCTCCTCGCCGTAGGCGGGGGCCTGGTGCACGAGGCCCGTTCCGTCCGTCGTCGTGACGTAGTCCGCCACGAGGATGCGGAAGGCGTTGCGGTAGCCGCCCTCCTCCGGGTCGGCGAGGTAGTCCCACAGCGGCTCATAGGTGAGGCCCTCGAGCTCGGTGCCCCGGTACCGCGCTGTGACGGCGTCGCGTGCGGCGGCGGCATCGGCGAAACCGAGGTCCTTGGCGTAGTTCCCCAGCAGGTCCTCGGCGATCAGGTAGCGTCCGGCCCTGCCGTCGCGCACGGCCTCGACGACGGCGTAGGTGATGTCCGGCCCGACGGCGAGCGCCGCGTTGGTGGGCAGGGTCCACGGAGTGGTGGTCCAGGCGAGGGCCTGCACGCCGGCGAGGTCCTTCGACAGCTGCGAATCGCCGACGAGGAGCGGGAACGTGACGGTGACGGTCTGGTCCTGGCGGTCCTGGTACACGTCCTCGTCCATGCGGAGTTCATGGTTGGACAGCGGGGTCTCGTCGTTCCAGCAATAGGGCAGAACGCGGTAGCCGTTGTACGTCAGACCCTTCTCGTGGAGCGTCTTGAACGCCCAGAGGACCGACTCCATGTACTCCGGGTTGAGCGTCTTGTAGTCGTTGTCGAAGTCCACCCAGCGGGCCTGGCGCGTCACGTAGTCACGCCACTCCCCCGCGTACTTCATGACGGAGGCACGTGCGGCATCGTTGAAGTTGTCGATGCCCATGGCGACGATCTGCTGCTTGTCCGTCATCCCGAGCTGCTTCATGGCTTCGAGTTCTGCGGGCAACCCATGGGTGTCCCAGCCGAAGCGGCGCTCGACGCGGTGCCCACGCTGGGTCTGGTAGCGGCCCACGAGATCCTTGGCGTACCCGGTCAGGAGGTGCCCGTAGTGCGGGAGTCCGTTCGCGAAGGGGGGCCCGTCGTAGAACACGAACTCGTTGGCGCCGTCGTCGCCGGCGTCCCGCTGGTCGATGGAGGCCTGGAAGGTCCCGTCCTGCTCCCAGTAGCGGAGGACGCGCTCCTCGAGGTCCGGGAAGCGCGGCGACGGGCCGTGCGGCTGGTTCGCCCCGTTCTCGTCGGGTGACACGGCTTTGGGGTAGATCTGCGGCATGAATCTCATCCTGTGTACGGCGGCGTGGGTGGAGCAGGAGTCCTGCCGTGAGGACGGTTGCCGGGCCCGCCGCCACCGGTTGCCTGACCGGTGCCGGGAGCACCGCACCCGCGGTACCACCTCACTTGCCGCCGTCGCCGCCGTGCCGCTCGCTGCGGTCACGAGGGCTGGGCTGCCGCTCGTTACGGGCTGTCACGGGCCTGCCCGTCCGGTTCTACTGGTCCGCCCTGAGGCGTCCGTTCTTCCGGAAGCTCGCCGGTGATGGCCGGGTCGATGCTTGTGCGCCCAGTCTAGCCCCGGGCGGAAATCGTTGTCGAAAGGTGTGCGCGAGGAGAAGCAAGGGCCGGGGGGCTGCGGAACGGGCGTTGTGCCGCGCGGGCGGTCTTGGCAGGGTGGGGGGCACCCGGCCGCTACAGGATGGACACCGCCGCATGTCGAGTCCCGCACTTCCCACCGCTTCCGCGCTCGATACGGGACGGCTCCTGCTCGGGGTGTTCCTGCCCACCGTCGCCAAGGGGCCGATCATCCGACGGCCCTGGGCGGTCGGGTTGGCGGCGCGCCTCGATCTCGACACGAGGGCCGTCGGGATCGTGACGACGATCCACGCGAAGTACCCCACCGGTCCGCTCCTGCTGAAGGTGCCCCTGCGGAAGCAGGCCATCGTGCTGGCGCCCGAGGACGCCAACGCCCTCCTCGCCGCGTCGCCAGAGCCCTTCTCCCCGGCGAGCAGCGAGAAGAAAGCCGCGCTGTCCCATTTCCAGCCCCACAACGTCCTCATCTCCCGAGGGCCGGTCCGTACCGTCCGCCGTGCCCTGTAGGAACAGGTCCTGGACACTGACCACCCCGTGCACCATCTGGCGGACCGCTTCGTGCCCGTGGTCGAGGAGGAGATGCGGCAGCTGCTGGCCGAGGCTGCACGTGGGGGCTCACTGCCCTGGGACGATTTCCTCGACGCCTGGTACCGGGTGGTCCGTCGGGTGGTGTTCGGCGACCACGCGCGGGACGACAAGGACCTGACCGCGATGATCATCCGGTTGCGGAAGGACGGTACCTGGGCCTTCCTGAGGCCAAAGCGGCGGAAGGTGCGGACGGCGTTCCTCCGGCGGGTGGCCGACGAAGTGGCCGACGCCGAACCCGGCAGCCTCGCCGCGGTCATGGCAGCCGCCCCGAAGGGCGACGGCGCCGAGCCGGCGGAGCAGGTACCCCAGTGGCTCTTCGCCTTCGACCCGGCAGGGATGGCGGCCTTCCGGGCGCTGACCGTGTTCGCGACACATCCGGAGGCGATGGCTGCCGCCCGCCGCGAGGCGGACGCGGACACCTCCGGGCGCCGGTTCCTCCCCTACCTGCGCGCGAGCATCCTGGAGTCGCTGCGGCTCTGGCCGACGACACCGATGATCCTGCGACAGAGCACGCGGCCCGTGGAGTGGGCTGACGGGACGATGCCGGCGGACTGCGGCGTCCTGCTCTACGCGCCGTACTTCCACCGCGACGACCGCCATCTGCGGGACGCGCACGGTTTCTCGCCGGAGCGCTGGCTGACCGACGAGGACGACGGCTGGCCGCTCGTCCCCTTCAGCGACGGACCGGTGGTGTGCCCCGGCAAGCAGCTCGTGCTCCTGCTGACGAGCGCGGCGCTGGCTTTCGTCGTCGGCGATCACGACCTGCGCGTGGGGCGGGGGCAGCACCTCGATCCGTCGCATCCACTGCCCGGAACCCTGGACAACTACTCCGTGGCGCTGAGCGTGTCGCCACGCTCCTGAGGCAGGACGCCTAGAGGTCTGCGGCGATCTCCCGCAGGGCGGCCAGGTGACTCCGCCAGACCGCATGGCCCTCCTTCGTGGCCTTGAGCCACGTCCGCGGGCGCTTGCCGATGAACCCCTTGCGCACCTTCACGTAGCCCGCGGTCTCCAGCGCAGTCACCTGCTTGCTGAGCACGGAGTCGGAGACCTGGAGGTGGTCACGCAGGGTCGCGAAGTCGAACTCCTCCGTCTGCGCCAGCGCGGCCATGAGCGAGAACCGCACGGGATGACCGAGCGTTTCCGCGAGGAGATGCCGCGGATGGGCCGGCGTGTCCTGCGTGCTCATCGTCGTGCCTCGTAGAGGGCGCACCCGGCCGTCAGGAGCGTCAGTGCTGCGGCGTGGGCGGCGGCGAAGCCGAGATCGCCCACGAACACGGAGCCGGCGAGGATGATGCCCGCGACCCACAGGACGCTCCATCCTCCGATGTACAGGCCCCAGCGCGCCCCGAACCCGCGCTTGGCCGTCTGCGCGAAGACCAGAGCCATGGTGACGAAGATGGCGAGCCAGACGAGCATCGCACCCATCGGCAGGACGATCGAGGCACCGGGGATCTGTGCCGCGTAGGCCAGGGCGATGACGCCGAGCGAGGAGATGGCGCCGAGCCCGAGCAGCAGGCTGATCTGCGGCCAGCCCGCGCCGGTCCGGACGCTCCCGCCGATCTGGTCCGCCTGGGCGAGGAGCCTCCGGGCCTGGTCGGCGTCCGGTGCGGTCGGCATGTCGGTCTCGTTCATGGTGTCCCCCTGCTGAGAAGTGATGATGATCCACTCTCGCAACTAGTTTCCAGTTTGGCAAGTACTTTCGCATGGTGGAATGCTTCAGGGGCGCGGATTCACCGTCATCGGCTGGGCGACACCGCGTCACCAGGCCGGCCCGTCGGAAGCAGCACTCGCAACGCTGAAGGATCGACGCTCACCGTCATGGGCAACGGACCCACGAGTTCACCGTCGGCATAGACGTTCAGCTCCCGGTCCGCGCTGATCGAGATGACGCGGCCGCGTCGGGAGCTGACGCCGGGCCGCCCCAGGTGGCGCCCCCGGTAGGAGAGCAGGTAGACGACGACGACGTGCGCGATCGAGGACTTCCCGAGGGAAACCACATTGAGGAGTCCGTCGTCGATCTCGGCGTTCGGACAGATCCGGAGTCCCCCGCCGTACTGGCCGAGCCCGCCGACGGCGGCGAACCACCCTGTGAAGGAGCGCTCCTGGCCGTCGACGCCCACCGTCAACGTCACATCGCGCCATGCTCGGAGGGCCCTGATTCCGCCGTACAGGTAGACGAACGGTCCGAGGGGGAACCGGGCCGCGTTGCCGTACTCGTTGGCCAGTGCGTCGAAGCCCGCGTGGGCCACCCCGAGGAAGGGGCGTCCGTTGACGAGGCCCACATCGATCGACCGGACACTCAGCTCGCGTATCGCCCGCACGGCGCGCACGGGATCGAGGGGAAGTCCGAGCCTCCTGACGGTGTCGTTGCCGCGTCCACCGGCCAGCGGCAGCACCACGGCACCGGAGACCCTCGCGCCCGCCGCCACGGCTCCGAGGAAGCCGTCGCCGCCGAGGGCGGCCACGATCGTTCCCTCCGCAGCACGTCGGGCGCACTGCGTGGCCTCGGCGAGACTTCCGGTCATCACGACGACCGGCGAGAAGCCCTGCTGCCGCAGGGCGTCCGCGACCGATGGTCCGAGGCGCCCGGCACGCCCGCGGCCGGCGGTGGGATTCACGAGGAGGAGCACCGCCGGTGATCCCGGTCGTCGGGTATCAGGCGCCGGGCCGGGACGGCCCGGACCGAGCATCGCGCGGACCCGCCGGAGCAGATCGGTCAGGGACGGCACCGGCAGGTCAGCTCGACCGCAGCACCTTGTGGTTCGCCGCCTGCGCCAGCGGCCGGAGGACGAGCTGATCGATGTTCACGTGGTGCGGGGTATTCAGGGTGAAGGCGACGGCTGCGGCGACGTCGTCGGCCGTCAGCGGGTTCGCCACGCCCGCGTAGACCTTGTCGGCAGCGCCCTGGTCGCCGCCGAGGCGGTTCAGAGAGAACTCCTCGGTGTGCACCATGCCGGGCGACACCTCGATGACGCGGATATTGTTCTCTGCCTCTTCGAGGCGGAGCGCTCGTGCCATGGACTGCTGTGCCGCCTTGACCCCGCAGTAGCCGGCGCCGCCCTCGTAGGCGGCGATCGCGGCGGTGGACGTGAGGAACAGGACACTTCCCTGGCCGCCGTCACGCAGCGCCGGGAGCAGTGCCCGCGTCATGCGCAGGGAGCCGAGCACGTTGACGTCGTACATCCGCTGCCAGTCCGCCGTGGTGGTGTCCAGAACGCGGTCCGCACCGAACGCGCCGCCTGCGTTGTTGATCAGGGCATGGACCGGTCCCGCAGCCGTCACCTCCGCGGCGAACGCCTCGACGGACACCTGATCGGCGACGTCGAGGGCGAGCGGGACGGCTCCCGTCTCGTCCGCGAGCGCCTGAAGACGGTCGATGCGGCGGGCCGCGGCGACGACATCCCACCCGTCACGGCGGAGCGCACGGACCGTGGCGGCACCGATACCGGAACTGGCTCCGGTGACGACGGCGCGCAGTGCGGACGGGGCGGGATCGGCGGGAGCGCCGAGCTGCGGGGAAGAGGTCTCAGTCATGGGCCCACTGTAATCATCCCGTCCCGGCTCCGCCGCCGGATGTGGAGGGTCGCCCACCGCACCGGGACTCCGCCGGTGCTAGTACTGCCGGAGTCGTTCGATGAACTCGTCGGCGCGCTCGAGCGTCAGGGCGAGCTTCTCGCGCCTCTCCTCGGCGGAGGATCGGAAGACGTCCAGGGCCACGTGCAGCCGTGTCCGCTCATCGGGGTCCTCCTCCACGTCCAGGGCGTCGGTGACCGCGAGCAGTTCCTGCATCTCGTCGAGGGTGAACCCGAGTGGCTTCATGCGCCGGATCAGCACCAGCCGGCTCGCGTCGGTCTCCGTGTAGACGCGGAAGCCACCCTCGGTGCGGCCGGTGGCCGGCAGGATGCCGACATCGTCGTAGTGCCTGATCGTGCGCAGCGAAAGGCCGGTCCGCTCGGCCAGCTCACCGATGTGCATCGTCCTCCCTGCGGGAGAACCGTGTGCGTCCTTCGTTCCGGGCACGGTCACCACCCTTTCACGAAGACTCTACCCTTACGTTAGGGTTGAGTACGTCACCCCTGTACAGCGCGGTACAGATTCCCCCGCCCGTCGCCCCCGTACGCCATGAAACCGCGACACCGCATCAGACCGCGACGGCCACCGGCACTCCAAGGAACCCCTGCCATGCACGCAGCTGCACACACCGCGCCGCCCGGGCTCACGCCCGCCGAACGGCAATCCGTCGTCCGCACCCTGAAGACTCCCCGCCTCCTGAAGACCGAGGTCCTCGCGGGTCTCGTCGTCGCCCTCGCACTGATCCCGGAAGCCATCGCGTTCTCGATCATCGCGGGCGTGGACCCGCGCCTCGGACTGTTCGCCTCCTTCACCATGGCGGTGTCGATCGCCTTCCTCGGTGGCCGCCCGGCCATGATCTCGGCCGCGACCGGCGCCGTCGCCCTCGTCATCGCCCCCCTGGTGGCCAGCCACGGCGTGGACTACTTCATCGCGGCCGTCATCCTCGGCGGCGCCTTCCAGGTCCTCCTCGGTCTCGCCGGTGTCGCGAAGCTCATGCGCTTCATCCCCCGCTCGGTCATGGTCGGGTTCGTGAACGCCCTGGCCATCCTGATCTTCATGTCCCAGGTGCCCGAACTCCTCGGTGTCCCCTTCCTCGTCTACCCCATGGTCGCGGTCGGCCTGCTGATCGTCTTCGGTCTCCCCCGACTGACCTCCGTCGTCCCGGCGCCGCTCGTGGCGATCGTCGTCCTGACCGTCTTCGCGGTCCTCGCCGATGCCCTGGTCCCCACGGTCGGGGACAAGGGCGAACTTCCCGAGAGCCTTCCGTCCCTGTTCTTCCCGAACGTCCCGCTGAACCTCGAGACGCTGCAGATCATCGCCCCGTTCGCCCTCGCGCTGGCAGCCGTCGGACTCCTCGAATCCCTGATGACGGCGAAACTCGTCGACGACATCACCGACACCCGGTCGAACAAGACCCGCGAATCCTGGGGGCAGGGCGCGGCGAACATCATCACCGGGTTCTTCGGCGGCATGGGCGGCTGCGCGATGATAGGCCAGACCATGATCAACGTGAAGGCCTCCGGCGCCCGGACCCGCATCTCCACCTTCCTCGCCGGCACCTTCCTGCTGATCCTCGTCGTCGCGCTCGGCGACATCGTCGCCCTCATCCCCATGGCGGCCCTCGTCGCGGTGATGATCTTCGTCTCCATCGCCACCTTCGACTGGCACAGCATCCGGCCGACCACCCTCAAGCGCATGCCCAAGAGCGAGACCACCGTCATGCTCGCCACCGTCATCGTCACCGTGTGGACGCACAACCTCGCCATCGGCGTCGGCGTCGGCGTCCTCGTCGCGATGGTGGCGTTCGCCCGGAGGGTCGCCCACTTCGTCACCGTCGAGCGCACCGAAGACACCGGGAACGGGCAGCGCCACGCCACCTACACCGTGAACGGCGAACTGTTCTTCGCATCCTCCAACGACCTCTACACCCAGTTCGAATACGCCACCGACCCGCACCGGGTCACCATCGACCTGCACGGCTCCCACCTCTGGGACGCCTCCACCATCGGCGCCCTCGACGCCATCCAGGAGAAGTACCGCAGCCACGGCACCGAGGTGAAGATCGTCGGACTCAACGACGCCTCCGCCATGATGCGCGAACGCCTCGGCGGGAAGCTCGGCGCCGGACACTGATCAACCCGGCACGTGACCCGCGACGGGTAGGGAACAATGGAGGGATGGCCGATACCACCCAGGGCACAGACACGCCCTCTCCCCAGCCCGTTTCCGTTCCCGACAAGCCCGCGCTGGAGGGCCTCGAGGAGAGGCTGTCCCGCCAGTGGCGCGAGGACGGCACCTACACCTTCGACCGCGACACGACCCGCGAGAGTGTCTACTCGATCGACACCCCTCCGCCCACCGCCTCGGGTTCGCTCCATGTGGGCCACATGTTCTCCTACACGCAGACCGACGTCATGGCGCGGTTCAAGCGGATGAACGGCGCCAACGTGTTCTACCCGATGGGCTGGGACGACAACGGGCTGCCGACGGAACGCCGCGTGCAGAACTACTACGGTGTACGGTGCGACCCGTCGGTGGCCTACGACGCCGGCTACCGCCCACCCGCGGAGCCCGCGAAGAACCAGCGCGACTTCGACGCGGTCTCCCGCCGCACCTTCATCGAGCTGTGCGAGGAACTGGCCGTCGAGGACGAGAAGGTCTTCGAGAACCTCTTCAGCACGCTCGGGCTCTCGGTCGACTGGGACCTCACCTACCGGACCATCGACGACACCTCGCGGTCCGTGTCCCAGCGGGCCTTCCTCGACAACCTCGCAGCCGGCGACGCCTACCTCGCAGAAGCACCGACGCTCTGGGACGTGACCTTCCGGACCGCCGTCGCGCAGGCCGAACTCGAGGACCGCGAGCAGCCCGGCGCCTACCACCGCATCGCGTTCCACGCGCCCGACGGCAGGCAGGTGCACATCGAGACCACGCGTCCCGAGCTCCTGCCGGCCTGTGTGGCCCTGGTGGCGCATCCCGACGACGAGCGCTACAAGCCCCTCTTCGGCACCACGGTGACCTCTCCCCTGTTCGACGTCGAGGTGGAGATCAAGGCGCACCCGCTCGCGAAGCCGGACAAGGGCAGCGGTATCGCCATGATCTGTACGTTCGGCGACCTCACCGATGTCACCTGGTGGCGCGAGCTGCAGCTCCCCACGCGCGCCGTCGTCGGCCGTGATGGCCGCATCCGGACCGAGACGCCGGAGTGGATCGCCACCGGGCGTGCGCGCGAGAACTACGCGCAGGTGGCCGGCAAGACCATCTTCAGCGCGAAGGAAGCCGTGGTCGGCATGCTCCGCGAGAGCGGGGACCTCGACGGCGAACCCACGAAGATCACCCACCCCGTGAACTTCTACGAGAAGGGCGACAAGCCGCTCGAGGTCGTCACGAGCCGCCAGTGGTACATCCGCAACGGCGGCCGCGACGCCGGCAAGCGCGAGGCGCTCATCCAGCGCGGGCGGGAGATCGAATTCCATCCCTCGTTCATGCGCTCGCGCTACGAGAACTGGATCGAGGGTCTGAACGGCGACTGGCTCGTCTCCCGCCAGCGGTTTTTCGGCGTGCCCGTACCCGTCTGGTACCGCCTCGATGCCGACGGTGAACCCGAGTACGACGCCCCGATCGTGCCGGCCATGAACATGCTGCCCGTGGACCCGGCGGCCGAGCCCGCGCCCGGCTTCGACGAGTCGGCGCGGAACCAGCCGAACGGCTTCACCGGTGACCTCGACGTGCTCGACACCTGGGCCACCTCGTCGCTCACGCCGCAGATCGTCGGCGGGTGGGCGCGCGACGAGGACCTGTTCGCCAAGGTCTTCCCGTTCGACCTCCGCCCGCAGGGACACGACATCATCCGTACCTGGCTGTTCTCGACCGCCGTCCGTGCGGACGCCCTCCAGGACTCGGTGCCCTGGAAGCACGCCGCGCTCTCCGGCTGGATCCTCGACCCGGACCGCAAGAAGATGTCCAAGTCCAAGGGCAACGTGGTGGTACCGACCGACGTCCTCGAGCAGTTCGGGGCGGACGCCGTCCGTTACTGGGCTGCGTCAGCGAAGCTCGGTGCCGACACCGCGTACGAGGTCAACCAGATGAAGATCGGCCGCCGGCTGGCGATCAAACTCCTCAACGCCTCGAAGTTCGTGCTGAACCTCGGCGTCACGGAGGCCTCGATCGGCGCTGGGTCCCTGGACCGCGTGTCCACCGCGCTCGACCAGTCGCTGCTGGCGCAGCTGCGGACGGTCACGGAGCAGGCCACCGCCGCCTTCGGGAAGTACGACTACGCCCGCGCGCTGCAGCTCACGGAGTCGTTCTTCTGGACGTTCACCGACGACTACGTCGAACTGGTCAAGGATCGCGCCTACGGCGACGCGGACGACGCCGGGACACAGTCCGTGCAGACCACCCTCGCGACGACCCTGGACGCTCTCCTCCGGCTCTTCGCGCCGTTCCTGCCCTTCGCGACGGAGGAGGTCTGGAGCTGGTGGCGCAAGGGTTCGGTGCACCGCGCGGCCTGGCCGTCCGCGGACGCCCTCGACGGTCTCCCGGCGTCGGCCGACCCTGCCGTCCTGACCTCCGTGGCCCTGGCCCTCGGAGGTATCCGGAAGGCGAAGTCCGAGGCGAAGGTGAAGCAGCGGAGCGAGGTGGAGACCGCGGTGGTCACGGCCTCCGCCGCCCAGGTGGAGCAGGTCCGCGCAGGGCTGGCCGACCTGCTGGCCGCCGGCAACGCGAAGGACCTCCGGCTCACCGACGGCGAGGGGGCACTGACCGTGTCCGACGTCGAGCTGGTGCCGCAGCCGGCCGAATAGGCGCCCCGAAACGGGAGAAGAGACCCGCTGTCGAGCGGGTCTCTTCTCCCGGGCGGGACGGATCAGTCGAACGAGGGGCTGGACGTGCGTGAGCGCTTGAGCTCGTAGAACTCCGGGAACTCGGCCATCAGCAGCGCGCCGTCGAAGATCCGGCCGGCGGCCTCGCCCCGGGGGATCTTCGTCAGGACGGGCCCGAAGAAGGCGGTCCCGTTGAAGGCGACCACCGGCGTGCCCACCTCGTCGCCCACGCGGTCGATGCCGTCCTGGTGCGAGGCGCGCAGCTGGGTGTCGTACTCGTCCGTGTGGGCGTACGCCGCGAGCTCCGCGGGCAGACCGACCTCGTCCAGCGATTCCCGGATCACGACGTCGAAGTCCTTGAGCTGCCCGATGTGGATGCGCGTGCCCATGGCGTCGTACAGCCTCTTGATGTACTCGTCGCCGTGGAGTTCCCGCGCCGCGATGATGACGCGCACCGGCCCCCACGCCTTCTGCATCATGGCCTGGTACTCCTCGGGGAGGTCACGACCCTCGTTGAGCACGGACAGGCTCATCACGTGCCAGTCGACCGTGATGTTCCGGACCTGCTCCACCTCTCCGATCCACCGGGAGGTGATCCACGCGAACGGGCACAGGGGGTCGAACCAGAAATCGGCCTTCTCTACGGTTGCTGACTCGCTCATGCGGTTCTCCTTCGGTCGGGATCAAGGCCGTTGCCTTTTCTCGTGCAACCCGCCTTCCCCACTCCATATTCCGCGCGGATTGGTGCACCGCCGCCGAAGGCGGTTCAATGAAGGGACACGACCAGTCGACGGTGCCTGGCGCTCTCCCTGCGTCGCCATCCGGCTGGATGACTCCGCGCCGGTGCGTCCGGCGCAGAAGAGGATACGGCTGTGCAGCACGACGGGACCGACAATCACGACACCTGGCTCGAACGCGAGGCGCTGGCAGAGGCGATGATCCCGCTGATCGGGCAGCTCTACCGCAGGAACAACGTGGTGACGAGCATCCACGGGCGCAGCCTCATCAACAAGTCGACCATGAACATCCTCAAGGCCCACCGGTTCGCCCGTCGGATCACCACCGAGGAACTCCGGCTCGAGGACACCGCTCCCCTGCTCCGACTGCTCGCGGACCTGGACCTCGGCGCCGCCGCGATCGACCTGGGCCGGCTGAGGCTCGCCTACGACCGGTCCGCCGCAGGCGGTGACAGCCGATCGCTGGAGCAGTTCGTCCGTACCGAGCTCGCGGACATCGTCGGACAGGGCGGCCGCGACCAGCGCACCAGCACCGACGTCGTGCTCTACGGCTTCGGCCGCATCGGCCGCCTCGTGGCGCGCCTGCTCATCGAGAAGGCCGGCGGCGGCCACGGATTGCGGCTGCGCGCCGTCGTCGTGCGCCGCGGATCCGACAACGACCTCGCCAAGCGGGCGAGCCTCCTGCGCCGCGATTCGGTGCACGGCTCCTTCGAGGGCACGATCCAGGTGGACGAGACCGCGAACACCATCACGGCCAACGGCATCAGGATCCAGGTCATCTACTCCGACGATCCCGCCTCGATCGACTACACCGCGTACGGGATCTCCGACGCCCTCGTGGTCGACAACACCGGCCGGTGGCGCGACGCCGACGGCCTCTCCCAGCACCTGCGCAGTACCGGGGTCGCGAAGGTCCTCCTGACCGCGCCCGGCAAGGGGGACCTCAAGAACATCGTGCACGGCATCAACCACGCAGCGATCGGCAAGGAGGACCGCATCATCACCGCGGCCTCCTGCACCACCAACGCCATCACCCCGGTGCTGAAGGCCATCAACGACCGCTTCGGGGTAGTCCACGGACACGTCGAGACCGTCCACTCCTTCACCAACGACCAGAACCTCATCGACAATTTCCACCGCGGTGACCGCCGCGGGCGCTCGGCCGCGCTGAACATGGTGCTGACCGAGACCGGTGCGGCGACGGCTGTGGCGAAGGCCCTGCCGGAACTGGCCGGGAAGCTCACCGGCAGCTCCATCCGCGTACCCACTCCCGACGTGTCCATCGCCATCCTCAACCTGACACTGGAGCGAGCGACCACCAAGGAGGAGGCGAACACCTATCTGCGCGAGATGTCCCTGCACTCGGACATGCGCAAGCAGGTCGACTACATCGACAGTCCGGAGGTTGTGTCCACCGACTTCGTCGGCTCGCGGCGGGCGGGCATCGTCGACGGTCTCGCCACGATCGCCAACGGCACCTACCTGGTCCTCTACGTCTGGTACGACAACGAGTTCGGCTACAGCTGCCAGGTGGTCAGGGTCATGGAGGAGATGGCAGGGGTCCACCCGCCGTCCTACCCCGCGGCAGACGTGGTGCCGGGTGCGGACACGGGCGACGACGCTCCCGAGTTCCCTGGTACGGCTGCGGTGACCGCCGACGCCTGAGTGCCGCGCGGAGCGAACGCACGAAGGGCCCGACCATCAGGTCGGGCCCTTCGTTGCGCGAGGAGGAATCAGGCGGACTTGTTCCGCCGCTTGGCCACGACCTCGTGGGAGATGAGTGTCGGCTCGGCGCGCTTGGCGACGACGTCGTCCGTGATCACGACGGTCGCGATGTCCTCGCGGCTCGGGAGGTCGAACATCACGGGCAGGAGGACCTCCTCCATGATGGCGCGCAGACCGCGCGCACCGGTCCCGCGATCGAGCGCCAGATCGGCGATGGCCTCGAGCGCCTTGGGCTCGAACGCCAGTTCGACGCCGTCGAGCAGGAACATCTTCTGGTACTGCTTCATGAGCGCGTTCTTCGGCTCGGTGAGGATCTGCATGAGCGCCGGCCGGTCGAGATGGGTCACCGTGGTGATGACCGGCAGGCGACCGATGAACTCGGGGATCAGCCCGAACTTCAGCAGGTCCTCCGGCATCACGTCCCCGTAGCTGGCCTCCTCGTTCTTGAGGGAGCTCAGCGGAGCACCGAAGCCGATGCCCTTCCGCCCGGCACGCGATCCGATGATCTCCTCCAGTCCGGCGAAGGCGCCGGCGACGATGAACAGGACGTTCGTCGTGTCGATCTGGATGAACTCCTGGTGCGGGTGCTTCCGGCCACCCTGCGGGGGCACCGACGCCACCGTCCCCTCGAGGATTTTGAGGAGAGCCTGCTGCACGCCCTCACCGGAGACGTCCCGGGTGATCGAGGGGTTCTCGCTCTTCCGAGAGATCTTGTCGATCTCGTCGATGTAGATGATGCCCTGCTCGGCCTTCTTGACGTCGTAGTCGGCAGCCTGAATGAGCTTGAGGAGGATGTTCTCGACGTCCTCACCCACGTAGCCCGCCTCCGTCAGCGCCGTCGCGTCGGCGACCGCGAACGGGACGTTGAGGCGGCGGGCGAGGGTCTGGGCGAGATAGGTCTTGCCGCAGCCCGTGGGGCCGATCAGGAGAATGTTGGACTTCGCGATCTCGACGTCCTCGGCCTCGGCCGCATCGGCGAGGGTGCCGGCCGCACGCGGGCCGCTGCCCGACTGGATGCGCTTGTAGTGGTTGTACACGGCGACGGCGAGGGAGCGCTTCGCGGGCTCCTGCCCGACGACGTACTCCTGCAGGAAGTCGAAGATCTCCCGCGGCTTGGGGAGCTCGAAGGTCCCGAGGTCGGCCACCTCGGAGAGCTCCTCCTCGATGATCTCGTTGCAGAGGTCGATGCACTCGTCGCAGATGTACACGCCGGGGCCGGCGATGAGCTTGCGTACCTGCTTCTGGCTCTTCCCGCAGAAGGAGCACTTGAGCAGATCGGTGCTCTCACCAATGCGAGCCATGGTTCAATCCCCTTAGGTATTACGCGATTGCTACCACCACTCTAGGCCACATGCCTGTGGTAGCCGGTATCAAAAAGCCCGTGGTGCCGTTCGGCGCCACGGGCATTCTGATCGTCCTGGCCGGGACCCGGACGCTCCGACCGGCTGCCCTCAGGACCGCCGGACGGACGCCCGGATCACGGGGTGTTGATCTTCGGCGGCGTGATCTTCCGCGAGTTGAGGACCTCGTCCACCAGGCCGTACGCGACGGCGTCGGCGGCGGTGAGGATCTTGTCGCGCTCGATGTCGAGGTTCACCTGCTCGGGCGTACGGCCCGAGTGCAGGGCGAGGGTGTCCTCGAGCCAGGTCCGCATGCGCATGACCTCGTTGGCCTGGATCTCGAGGTCGGAGGCCTGCCCACCCTGGCCGCCGGACAGGGCCGGCTGGTGGATCAGCACGCGGGCGTTGGGCAGGGCGAGACGCTTGCCGGGCGCACCCGCGGCCAGCAGGACCGCCGCGGCACTGGCCGCCTGGCCGAGGCAGACCGTCTGCACCTCGGGGCGGATGAACTGCATGGTGTCGTAGATCGCCGTCATCGCGGTGAAGGAGCCACCGGGCGAGTTGATGTACAGCGTGATGTCGCGCTCGGGGTCCGTGGACTCGAGGACGAGCAGCTGCGCCATGACGTCGTCGGCCGATGCGTCATCTACCTGCGTCCCGAGGAAGATGATGCGGTCCTCGAAGAGCTTGGTGTACGGGTCCTGGCGCTTGAAACCGTAGGGCGTGCGCTCTTCGAACTGGGGGAGGATGTAGCGGCTGGTCGGCAGGTTCTGCGCCGTGGATCCCGCTGCTGCCTGGAATTCGTGGTTCATGGTGTCTCCTGTAGGACGACGGGTGGAGGGCTGGGAGCGGACTACGCGGTCTGCTCGGTGCCGCCGCCGCCGGCGACGGAGCCCGAGTGCGCGGAGATGTGGTCGAAGAAGCCGTACTCGAGGGCTTCCTGGGCCGTGAACCACTTGTCGCGGTCGTTGTCCTTGAGGATCGTCTCGACGGTCTGGCCCGTCTGCTCTGCCGTCAGCTCGGCCATGACGCGCTTCATGTGCAGGATCAGCTCGGCCTGGATCCGGATGTCCGTCGCCGTTCCGCCGATGCCGCCGGACGGCTGGTGCATCAGGATCCGGGCGTGGGGGGTCGCGTACCGCTTGCCCTTGGTGCCCGAGGACAGGAGGAACTGTCCCATGGAGGCCGCGAGACCCGTCGCGACGGTGACGACGTCGTTCGGGATGAACTGCATGGTGTCGTAGATCGCCATGCCCGCGGTCACCGATCCACCCGGTGAGTTGATGTAGAGGAAGATGTCACGCTCGGGATCCTCCGCCGACAGCAGGAGCAGCTGCGAGCAGATGGCGTTCGCGTTGTCGTCGCGGACCTCGGAACCGAGCCAGATGATGCGCTCCTTGAGGAGCCGCGTGTAGATGTACTCGTCACGGCCGCCCATCTCGGGACCAGCCATGCTCGGGATACTTGGTTCGGTTGCCATGTGGTTGACCTCTCACTCTGGCGGGCCGCTGCCTCGTCGGCCGACCCGTCCGTTTGTCTCTCCTTGGACACTAACCCGCTGCGGCGACGAATTGCTCCCGCTCCGTGAACTGTTCGCTGACGGCGCACGGTCGCGCAACCGAGCCCCGGCAGGCGTTCGCCCAGGGCCTCCGTCCGCTCGCCGAGGGCTTAAGCACATCAGCGGTGCCGCTGCCCTGGGGCTGCGACACCGCTGACGGTCGTGCGTGGCTACTACTCGGCGGCGGGCTTCTTGGCCGCAGCCTTCTTGGCCGGTGCCTTCTTGGCCGCAGCCTTCTTGGCCGGTGCCTTCTTGGCGGGCTTCTCGACGACCTCTGCGGGCGCGGTGTCCTCGACGACCTCGGCGTCCTCGGGGGCGGCGGCCTCTTCGACGGGGGCCTCGACCGCGTCCGCGGTCTCGTCGGCCTGGAGGTCCTCGGCCGCACCCTGCTCGGTGTCGACGTCGTCGACCTCGATGGTCTCGGGCTCGTCGCCGGCCGGGCGGACGAATTCGGTCAGGTCGATGGCCGCGCCGTTGGTGTCCGTGACCGTCGCGTACTCGAGGACCTTGGCCAGGGCCTTGCGCCGGCGCACCTCGCCGACGATCATCGGCACCTGGCCGCTCTGGTCCAGCATCTGGGCGAACTGGTTGGGCTCCATGCCGTACTGGCCGGCCGTGGAGACGATGTAGTCGATCAGCTCGCTCTGGCTGACACCGACCTCTTCCTTCTCGGCGACCGCATCGAGGATGACCTCGTTCTGGAAGGCGCGCTCGGTGTTGCTGCGCACCTCCGCGCGGTGTTCCTCGGTGTCGTGGTCCTCGCCGGCGCTGTGGGCGTTCTCACCGTTGAAGTGCTGCTCGAGCTGCTCGTCGATGACGCTCTCGGGAACGGGCACGGCGACGAGCTCGACCAGCAGGTCCAGCACCTTGTCGCGGGCCTCGACGCCCTGATCCATGAGCTTGGACTCGGAGGCCTGCTTGGCGAGATCGGCGCGCAGTTCATCGGCCGTGTCGAACTCCGATGCCAGCTGGGCGAACTCGTCGTCGACCTCGGGGAGCTCGCGCTCCTTGACGGCCTTGACGACGACCTTGACCTGCGCCGCGGCACCTGCGTGCTCGCCGCCGGCCAGGGTCGTCTCGAACGTGGCGTCCTCGTCGGTGGACAGGCCCGTGACGGCCTCGTCCATGCCCTCGAGCATGGTGCCGGAACCGATCTGGTACGAGAGGTCCTGGGCGGCGTCGACCTCGTCACCCTCCACCGATGCGGTGAGGTCGATGGTGAGGAAGTCGCCGTCCTTCGCGGGGCGGTCGACGGCGGTGAGCGTGCCGAAGCGGCCGCGCAGCTCGTCCATGGCCTTCTGGATGTCCTCGTCCGACGCCTCGACGGGCTCGACCGTGACTTCGAGTCCCTTGTAGTCGGGGAGCTCGATCTCGGGGCGGATGTCCAGCTCGACCGTGAAGGCCAGCTGGCCGTCCTTCTTGGACGGGTCAGGCACCTCGGTGATCTCGACCTCGGGCCGGCTGAGCGGGCGGATGCCCGTCTCCTGCACAGCGCTCTGGTAGAAGCCGTTCAGGCCGTCGTTGACGGCGGTCTCGATCACGTAGCCGCGGCCGACGCGCTGGTCGATGAGCTGCTGGGGAACCTTGCCCTTGCGGAACCCGGGAACCTGGACCTGGGTGGCGATGGTCTTGTAGGCCTCGTCGATGCTGGGCTTCAGTTCCTCGAAGGGGACCTCGACGTTCAGCTTCACCCGGGTGGGGGAAAGGGTTTCAACAGCGCTCTTCACAGCGTAGGACTCCTGAGATGATTGGATTCGGTTCTGCAGCGGAGGCACTTTCCTCATCACATGACAGAGTCGGGGTGACAGGAGTTGAACCTGCGACTTCCTGCTCCCAAAGCAGGCGCTCTACCAAGCTGAGCTACACCCCGTAAGTGCGAGTGTCAGTCTACGCATCTTTGCGGCCGGCTCGCACATTTGGTGATCGCGCGGCCGCTGTGGTGTAGTTGTAGGCGTTCCACGGGGCTCCGCCAGGGGCCCGCTGCGGGGATGTAGCTTAATGGTAAAGCCTCAGTCTTCCAAACTGATTACGCGGGTTCGATTCCCGTCATCCCCTCATCGCCCGACACGGCAGACACCCGGACCCCTGGTCCGGGTGTTCCTCGTTAAGCTGCGCATGCCGCATCCCCCGCATCCCCCGCATCCCCCGCGGCGTCAGTCGGCCTGGCAGGACGGGCACCAGTAGACCGTGCGGGCCGCCATCTCCGCGCTGAGGATCGCCGTGCCGCAGCGACGGCAGGGCTCGCCCGTCCGCTTGTAGACATAGGTGGGGGCGGATCGCTTCGGCCGTCCGTTCCGCGCCTCGACCGTCGTCGTGATGATGCGCCCTTCGCGGACTCCGTCCCTCATGAGCCGGACGGTATCGGCCCAGATCCCCAGGGCCTCGTCCTCCCTCAGCTGCTTGCCCGGGCGCCAGGGGTTGATGCCCTGCAGGAACAGCACCTCTGCGCGGTAGATGTTGCCGATCCCCGCGATGACCGCCTGGTTCATGAGCTGGATCCCGACGGGCGTGATGCTCGACATGACCTTCGTGACGAAGGCCGATCCGTCCGGCCGGGGCCGGAGCGGATCCGGGCCGAGCTTGGCCCGAGCCACCTTCTCCTCCGCGGCGGTGATCACCTCGCAGGCCGTCGGTCCACGGAGATCGGCCCAGCCGTGATCGGACACGAGGCGGACGCGCACCGCACCCACCGGGTCCGGTGGTCCCGCATAGGCCGCCGGGCCGCCGTCGGAGGGCTGCTCCGACTCCCCCACGCGGCGGGGTGCACCGATGCTCGAGGCTCCGCGGAACGTGGCGTCCCCGCCGAAGCTCCACGCGCCGTACAGACCGAGGTGGATCCGGAGGACGCGGTCGTTGTCGAACCGCAGGAACATCTGCTTGCCGTGCGCGAGCGCGCTGACGAGGGTTGCGCCGTCGAGCTGCTCCGCCCCGGCGGCGAACCGACCCTGCGGACTGGAGACGGCGAGCCGCGCACCGGTGAAGACGGAGGTGAACTGCTTCGCCAGGCGGTGGACCGAGTGGCCCTCAGGCAACGCTGCCCGTTTCCTCGAAGCGGGTGACCTGGGCGATCCTGCGGCTGTGCCGCTCCGCCCCGCTGAAGGGTTCGGCCAGGAAGGCCTCGATGATGGCGGTCGCCTCGTCCACCGAGTGCTGCCGCCCGCCGACGGCCACCACGTTGGCGTCGTTGTGCTGCCGCGCGAGGCGGGCGGTATCGAGGCTCCACGCAAGCGCCGCCCGGATCCCGCGCACCTTGTTGGCAGCGATCTGCTCGCCATTGCCCGAACCCCCGAGGACGATGCCGAGCGCTTCGACGCCCGCCGCCTGGTCGGCGACGACGGCCGCTGCCGCGTCGATGCAGAAGGAGGGATAGTCGTCCTCCGGGTCGTACGACGTCGGGCCGTGGTCGATGACCTCGTGCCCGGCCCGGACGAGGTGGGAGAGGAGGTGGGCACTGAGCTCCATGCCGGCGTGGTCGGTGGCGAGGTGGACGCGCATGGCGATCTGTTCCTTCTGGAGGGCGCCGGTCGGCCCGGCGGCGACCGGGCAGGGGTCCCGGCGGTGGAGGTGGGACGATGCCAGCCTAGTCCGCTGCCGGCGGGGCCGACCACGCGCGCGAGCTCACCGGCGGAGTGAGAGAATCGGAGCGCCGCGTAACCCGCATCACACGCGACGTACCCGTACCCCACCCTGGAGGCGATCCTTGCCCGGTCTGAACCTGACGCGCGACGAAGCACGCACGCGCGTCGATCTGCTCACCGTCCACTCCTACGAGGTCACGCTCGACCTGACCCGCGGCGATCGCCTCTTCCGGTCGACGACCGTGGTCACCTTCGATGCGCAGCAGGGCGCATCGACGTTCATCGACGCCGTGACGGACACGGTCCACCGCGTCGAGCTCAACGGCGTGAGCCTCGACCCCGCCGCAGTGGCCGACGGCGTCCGCATCCAGTTGCCGTCGCTGTCCGCGAGCAACCGCCTTGTCGTCGAGGCCGACATGCCCTACATGAACACGGGCGAGGGGCTCCACCGCTTCACGGACCCCGTGGACGGCGAGGTGTACCTCTACACGCAGTTCGAGGTGCCCGATTCCCGGCGGGTGTTCGCCGTCTTCGAGCAGCCGGACCTCAAGTCCACCTTCCGTTTCTCGGTGACGGCGCCGTCGCACTGGGACGTCATCTCGAACTCGACCACACCGGAGCCTGTCCAGGCGGTGTCCGCCGCCGACGGCGGGGCGGCGTCCACCTGGTACTTCGAACCGACACCGGTCATGTCCTCGTACGTGACCGCCCTGATCGCCGGCCCCTACCAGTCCGTGCGCAGCGAGCTGACGAGTTCCGACGGCCGCACCATCCCGCTCGGCGTCTTCGCCCGCAAGTCCCTCATGCAGTACATGGACGCGGAGAACATCTTCGCGCTGACACGGCAGGGCTTCGCGTTCTACGAGGAGCAGTTCGGCGCCCCCTATCCGTTCGAGAAGTACGACCAGCTGTTCGTTCCCGAGTTCAACGCGGGTGCCATGGAGAATGCCGGCGCCGTCACCTTCGTCGAGACGTACGTGTTCCGCTCCCGCGTGCCCGACGCGACCGTCGAGCGCCGCGCCATCACGATCCTCCACGAACTGGCCCACATGTGGTTCGGTGATCTGGTCACGATGCGGTGGTGGAACGATCTCTGGCTCAACGAGTCCTTCGCCGAGTTCATGTCCACCCTCGCCGCCGCCGAGGCGACCGAGTTCACGCAGGCGTGGACCACCTTCACCATCCTCGAGAAGGGCTGGGCGTACCGGCAGGACCAGTTGCCGAGCACCCACCCGATCGTCGCGCAGATCAACGACCTCGAGGACGTGCAGGTCAACTTCGACGGCATCACCTACGCCAAGGGCGCCTCGGTGCTCAAGCAGCTCGTGGCCTGGGTGGGCCAGGAGGAGTTCATGCAGGGTGTGCGCCAGTACTTCGCGAAGCACTCGTGGAAGAACACGGAACTGGTGGATCTCCTCTCCGAGCTCGAGGCAGCCAGCGGCCGCGACCTGAAGCAGTGGTCAGCCCTCTGGCTCGAGACCGCAGGGGTCAACACCCTGCGTCCAGAGTTCGAGACGGACGGGAACGGCGCCTTCACCTCGTTCGCCATCGTGCAGAGTGCCATCGAGGCCTTCCCCACCATCCGACCGCACCGCCTCGCCGTCGGCCTCTACGACCACGACGACGACGGCGCGCTGGTGCGGGTGCACCGGGTGGAGCTCGACGTCGACGGCGAGCGCACGGAGGTGCCGGAGCTCGTGGGACAGCGGCAGCCGGCGCTCGTCCTGCTCAACGACGACGACCTCGCCTACGCCAAGATCCGTCTCGACCCGGCATCGCTGCGCACCTCGGTCCGCCACGTCAAGGACTTCAGGGACTCGCTCCCCCGGACCCTGGTGCTGGCCTCCGCCTGGGATGCCGCCCGTGACGGCGAGACGCCGGCCCGCGACTACGTGGAGCTCGTACTGCAGAACATCGGTGCGGAATCGGACTCGTCGGTGGTCCTCGTCCTGCTGCGCCAGCTCGCCTCGACCCTGACCTTCTACGTCACGCCGGAGGACAGGGAGGCGATGGGCGATGCCGCGGCGGACAGCCTCCTCGAGCTCGCCCTGACCGCCGATCCGGGGTCCGATGCCCAGCTGCAGTTCACCCGCGCGTTCTCCTCGCACGCCCGCACGTCGGCGCACCTCGACACCGTCGAGGCGATGCTGACGGGAGTCACCGTGCCCGAGGGCATCACCGTCGACCAGGACCTCCGCTGGGAACTGGTGACGAGCCTGGTGGTCGGCGGCCGCTACGGGACCGCGGAGATCGAGGCCGAACTCGGACGCGATTCGACGGCGACGGGCGAGCTGGCCGCTGCAGCGGCCACGGCGGCTCTCCCGACCGCAGCTGCGAAGGACGCCGCGTGGTCGGCCCTCGTGGAGTCGACCGACCTGCCGAACGCCACGCAGCGCTCGATGATCTCCGGCTTCACCCGGGTGCACGACCGCTCGCTGCTCGAGCCGTTCGCCGACCGGTACTTCGCGTCCATCCGGGACGTGTGGGCCACCCGCACGCACGAGATCGCCCAGCAGATCGTCGTCGGGCTCTATCCGTCGCTGCTGACCACCCAGGACACCCTCGACCGGACCGATGCCTTCCTCGCCGGGCTCGGCGACGCATCACCCTCGCTGCGGCGGCTCGTGCTCGAGAGCCGTGACGGCGTGGTCCGGGCGCTGACCGCGCAGGCAGCCGACAGGTAGCCACGACGCGGGTCGTATCCCCCTGCGGGCGTGCATCCCGTCGACGGGGAGGACCGGACCGGTCCTCCCCGTTCGCGTCCGCGCGTCAGGCCCGGAGGCGCAGGGCAGGCGTGCCGCGAGCGGCTCTCGGGTCGGGCAGGCGCGACGACGGCGGACTAGGGTCGGACCATGAACCTGCAGGAACACCGCTATTCCGCCCGCCTCCGCTGGACGGGCAACCTCGGGCCGGGGACCACCGGCTACCGCACCTACAGCCGGGACCACCAGGTGGAGGTGGACGGACCGGGCCTGCTGCTCGGCACGGCCGATCCCACCTTCCACGGTTCGCGGGACCGCTGGAACCCGGAGCAGCTGCTGCTGACCGCCGTCGCGCAGTGCCACATGCTCTCCTACCTCCATGTGGCGGTCAAGGCAGGAGTGGTGGTCACCGCCTACTCGGACACACCCGAAGGAACCATGCGGCTCAACCGCGACGGCAGCGGGGAATTCACCGCGATCATCCTCCGACCGCATGTGGAACTCGCCGATGCCGACCACACCCCGCTGGCGGACACCCTGCACGCCGAGGCGAACCGCCTGTGCTTCATCGCGCGGTCGGTCTCGTTCCCCGTCCAGCACGAACCGACCTCCTCGGGACCGGCGGGTGCGGCGTAGGAGCGGGCGACCGCCGGCCGGGCCGCCGTCGCGGGTGGACCGCGGCGCGGCTGTAGCCTGTTAAGGCACCCCGCGCCTACCCCTCCGGGCGGACCCCACGGCGCCTGCTCGAAAGCGATTCCATGACCTTCCTCCCCTCCCTCGGCTACGGCGGCCAGATCCTCGGCGCGCTGATCGTCCTGATCGGCGCACTGCTGCTCTGGCTCGTGGTCCGCTACCTGATCACCCGGGCCGTCACCCGGGTGCAGAACGGGTACAGCGTCTTCAAGAAGCCGCACTTCAAGTGGGCCCAGCCGGCTCTCCGACCCTTCGACAGCGCGCGCCGCGTGCAGCGGGCCGAGACGATCGGCGGCCTCCTCTCCAGCGTCACCGCCGGCACCATCGCGATCGTGGCGATCCTCATGGCCATCGACACGCTGGGCTTCAACATCGGACCGATCCTCGCGAGCGTGGGCATCGTGGGTATCGCGATCGGCTTCGGCGCCCGCGAGGTCATCCGCGACGCCTTCCTGGGGTTCTTCATCACCATCGAGGACCAGTACGGCATCGGTGACACGATCGAGGTGGGCGACACCGTCGGCGTCGTCCAGTCGCTCGGTCTGCGCATCACCCGCATGATCGACGAGGACGGGGCCATCTGGTACGTCCGCAACGGCGACATCACCAAAGTGGGCAACCGCTCGCAGGGCGACTACGTGGCACCTCCCGCCGATCCCCCGGTCTCCCCTGCCGCCGACGCGGCGGCACCCGGTACCGCCCCGGCGTCCTCGCCGGCCGCCGTTGCTGCCGCTCCTGCGGCTTCCTCACCCACAACCCTCGCCGCCCCTCCGGCGGCCTCCTCACCGGAGGGTCGGGCATGAGCGGCCCAACGCCCGACGGCGTCGCCCAGCCGCCGGCAGGTGCGGAGCGCGCCGGTTCGGACCCCGCGTCGCCTCCGCCGGAGCCGAACGGGCAGGAGCCGCGCCGACCAGGCATACCGGAGCCGGAAGGACGCCGGTCCGACGCGCGCCCGCAGGGATCCCCGACGTCCATGCCCCTCTCGCCGTCGGCCGGCGGTCGGGCAGCCCTCCCGGTCGAGCGGCTGGTCGCCGCCGGGCAGACCTTCACCCAGCCCGAGTACACGGAGAACTTCTACGACGCGATCGGTGGCCATCCGACCTTCGTGCGCCTCGTCGACGCGTTCTACGACGGCGTGGCCGAGGACGAGGTCCTCCGTCCGATGTACCCGGAGCAGGACCTCGGCCCCGCTAAGGAACGGCTCCTGTTGTTCCTCGAGCAGTACTGGGGCGGTCCGAAGACCTACGGCGAGCAACGCGGCCATCCGCGGCTGCGCATGCGGCACATGCCGTTCCGCGTCGGGCCCGAGGCACGGGACCACTGGCTCCGGCACATGCGGTCGGCCGTCGACGCGCTCGACCTCGCTCCGCTGCACGAGGCCACCCTGTGGGGCTACCTCGACCGGGCCGCCCACTCGATGGTCAACGCGGCCGACTGACGTCAACGCAGCCGACTGACAGCGCCCCCCCCCCCGGCCGAGAAGCGCCTTCCTTCGTCGAGCTCGGCGGCAGCCCCCGCCGCACCCGGTGGGCACCGCGTGGCATCGCATCGCATCGCGTGACACTGGGTGACAGCGCGTGGGGACGGTCGTGACAGCGCATGGAGACGGTTGTGACAGCGATGTGAAGACGGTTGTGACAGCGCGTGGGGACGGTTGTGACGCGATGGGCCGGTCATCACCACGGGCGCGGGTTGTGCCCCAGGGGTGCCCCCTTGTGACCGGCGCCTGCGCAGACACGCGCCGCTGCGGCCTGACGCCGGCTCCCGACGACCGGTCAGAAAAGCGCTGCGGCCCGGACCAGGATGTGGCCGCGGCCCGTGCTCACGCGGGACCAACGACCGTTCGTGTGCACCGTCGCATCGCCCTCAGGATCGAGGAAGCCGAGGCTGAACGCACCGAACGCCGCTCCCGCGGCGACCGATCCCGGCACACCGTCGAGCTCCCGGCCCCACACCGCGGCGCGGGCGCTGCTCACAACGGGTGCCCCTGCACGGTCGGGAAGGCTTCTGGCCACCTCGCCGATACCGTTCCGTGCAGCCTGCTCCAGGAGGCTGTTGGGGATCGAGCCGACGGGCGTCCAGCCCGATCGCGGCGGCAGGACGCCCGCCCAGGCCTCCGTGACCGTCACCGTGGGAAGCGTGAACGCCAGGTCGCCGTCCTGCATCCGGGCGAGGCGGTCGAGCACCGACCCGAGCGCGACGGTCGTGTCCACCGGACCGATCAAAGGGTGGGCGGCATCGAGCGCCATGGTCCTCAGGCCGAGGACCGTGGGTAACGCTTCGCCGAGGACGGTCGGGCCGAGGGTGCGGACGTACGCGGCGAGGACCGGACCCGAGGCGACCAGGCGCATGCCGCCGTCGTCGTTCGCCCTGGCCCGTGCGCTGAACGTGCGGAAATCGGCAACGGTCGGAGTGTCGGCGAATCGGAGCACGGGATCGGGCACGACGTCGCTACCTGGCACGCGCACGGCGGAAGGGGACGGGCTCGCCCTGCCACGATCCGAGGATGTCCTTCTGGGTCCCGGACAGGCGGACCGGCCGGCCCGTGCTGCGACTCACGAGAACCATGGTGGTTGCTGCGATGGCACTGGTCACACTCCCCGCCGACACGATGCGGTCCCGCACCGCGTAGCCGAGGTCGAAGCTGGACACCCCGACCGAGGTGGTCCAGAGATCCACCGCCGCCGGGACCGTGCTGAAGTTCAGGGGCGCGAGGTATTCGATCTCCTGCCGGCCCACCAGTGTGTAGTGGTCCGGGTCGACGGTGTCCATGAAGGAGAGCCCGCCGGCCGGACGGCTCATGAGCTGCACGCGGGCGTCCTCGAGGAACTGGAAGTAGCGAACGTTGTTGACGTGGCCGTAGGAGTCCTCGTCGCCGAAGCGCAGGTGGAGGGGAAGGGTGTGGACCGTGGACATGACCTCATCCTCCCAAAGGCAGCCACACCGAATCCAATCCGCGGGCGCCGGCCTCGTTGACGACCGGAGGGCAAGCAGCGGTGTTGAGCGCCGCAGGGTCGGCGTCTACTGTCAGAAGACGTCAGGGAGCCGTCGCTCCCACAGCACCCGTCCCGAGGAGACCCCGAACCATGGCAGAACACCGGCCCCGCGCGACCGCACCGCGAGCGGCAGGACCGTCCGGCACGTCGGAGTCGCCGGGAGAGGAGACCGCCGCCGGGTCGTCGGACTCCGTGACGGATCCTACGGCGGCCCTCCTCGACCTGCTCGACCTGAGCCCGGCCGAGGGTGCCCAGACGGACGAGGAGATCTTCGTCGGCACCTCCGCACGGCAGCCCAGCCGCAGGGTGTTCGGCGGTCAGGTGCTCGCGCAGTCCCTGATCGCCGCCATGCGCACCGTCGAACCGACGCGGGACGTCCACTCGATGCACGGGTACTTCCTGCGTGCCGGGGACGCCGACAAGCCCATCACCTTCGGGGTCCAGCGCCTGAGGGATGGACGCTCCTTCTCCGCCCGGCGCACCCACGCGTACCAGAACGGCGTCCCCATCCTGTCCATGATCGCGTCCTTCCAGGAGCCCGACGACGGCGTGGAGCACCAGGATCCGATGCCGGCCGGCGTACCCGATCCGGAGGACCTGCCCACGACGGCGGACCTCCTCGGCGGGTTCGACCATCCGGTCGCGCGGGCCTGGGCCTACGAGCGCCCCTTCGACATCCGGCACATCGACGCGCCCCTCTATCTCACCAACGAGGGGTCGAAGGAACCGCGGAACGCCGTCTGGATGCGCAGCCTCGGCCCGATGCCGGACGATCCCGACCTGCACCGCGCCGCCCTCGCCTACGCGAGCGACTACACCCTGCTCGAATCGATCCTGCGACCGCACGGGCTCAGCTGGATCCAGCCCGGCATGAGTGTGGCGAGCCTCGACCATGCCATGTGGTGGCACCGACCGGTCAGGGTCGACGAGTGGCTCCTCTACGTGCAGAGTTCGCCGAGTGCGTCCGGCGCGCGGGGGCTGGCCGCCGGCCGCATCTACAACCGGGGCGGCGAACTCGTCGCCAGCGTGGCGCAGGAGGGCATGATCCGCATCCCGCGGGACTGACCACCAGGCGGAGTCATGCCGGCCGGACCGGCGTCCCGCCCGGGGACGGACGAGGGGCCCGGCCAACGGCCGGGCCCCTCGTCCGTCAGCGATCGTCAACGCGCGACGCCGTCCGACCTGTGCGTACGCCCGACCACGGTCGGGGCAAGCCGTCCGTCAGTCACGCGTCAGGCGGCGGTGCGTGACCCGGTGCGGCTTCGCCGCGTCGGCGCCCAGACGCTCCACCTTGTTCTGCTCGTACGCGTCGAAGTTGCCCTCGAACCAGTACCAGTTGTCGGGGTCCTCCTCCGTGCCCTCGTAGGACAGGATGTGCGTCGCCACGCGGTCGAGGAACCAGCGATCGTGCGAGACCACGACGGCACACCCGGGGAATTCCAGCAGGGCGTTCTCGAGGCTCGAGAGCGTCTCGACGTCGAGGTCGTTGGTCGGTTCGTCGAGGAGCAGGAGGTTTCCGCCCTGCTTCAGGGTCATGGCGAGGTTCAGCCGGTTGCGCTCACCACCGGAAAGGACGCCGGCCTTCTTCTGCTGGTCAGGACCCTTGAAACCGAAGGCCGAGACATAGGCCCGCGACGGCATCTCGACCTGCCCGACCTGGATGAAGTCGAGTCCGTCGGACACGACCTCCCAGAGCGACTTGTTCGGATCGAGGCCGCCACGTGACTGGTCGACGTAGGAGATCTTCACGGAATCACCGATGCGCAGCTCTCCGCCGTCGAGCTCCTCGAGCCCCACGATGGTCTTGAACAGCGTGGTCTTGCCGACGCCGTTGGGGCCGATGACCCCCACGATGCCGTTCCGCGGGAGGGAGAAGGACAGTCCGTCGATGAGGACGCGGCCGTCGTACCCCTTCTTCAGGTTGTGCGCCTCGATGACCTGGCTCCCGAGGCGTGGACCCATCGGGATCTGGATCTCCTCGAAATCGAGCTTCCTGGTGCGGTCGGCCTCCGCCGCCATCTCCTCGTAGCGGTTGAGACGCGCCTTCGACTTCGTCTGGCGTCCCTTGGCGTTCGAGCGGACCCATTCGAGTTCCTCGGAGAGGCGCTTCGACAGCTTCTGGTCCTTCTTGCCCTGCACCTCGAGACGCGCGCGCTTCTTCTCGAGATACGTCGAGTAGTTGCCCTCGTAGGGGTAGAGGTGGCCGCGGTCCACCTCGGCGATCCACTCGGCCACGTGGTCGAGGAAGTAGCGATCGTGGGTCACGGCGAGGACTGCACCGGCATAGGACTTCAGGTGCTGCTCGAGCCAGAGCACGCTCTCGGCGTCCAGGTGGTTGGTCGGCTCGTCGAGCAGGAGAAGATCGGGCTTCTGGAGCAGCAGCTTGCACAGCGCTACGCGTCGACGTTCACCACCGGAGAGGACGGTGACGTCCGCGTCCGGCGGCGGGCAGCGAAGAGCGTCCATGGCCTGCTCGAGCTGGGAGTCGAGGTCCCACGCGTCCGCAGCGTCGATGGCCTCCTGCAGCTTGCCCATCTCGTCCAGCAGGGTGTCGTAGTCCGCGTCCGGGTTCGCCATCTCGTCGGAGATCTCGTTGAAGCGCTGGATCTTGCCGTAGATCTCGCCCACGCCCTCCTGGACGTTGCCGAGAACGGTCTTCTCCTCGTTGAGGGGAGGCTCCTGTAGGAGGATCCCGACGCTGTAGCCGGGTGACAGGCGGGCTTCACCGTTCGAGGGGGTGTCCATGCCGGCCATGATTTTCAGGATGGTGGACTTACCGGCACCGTTCGGGCCGACGACGCCGATCTTCGCACCAGGGAAGAAGGACATGCTGACATCGTCGAGGATTACTTTGTCGCCAACGGCCTTGCGGGCCTTGGTCATTGTGTAGATAAATTCCGCCATGGTCCTAAGGCTAGTGCGTGCCGGGCGAGTTCTCCCACTCGACGGAACCTCCCCGCGCCACGGCCGGTCGGCCATGACCTGCAGCGCGCCTCTGCTGCGTCAGCGCTGATCCCCGACGAAGCAGAGGCCCGTGGCGAGGACCGGAAGCACCACCGCCGAGACGGCGCCCTCGCGCACCTCCCCCACGACGCATCGGTCCCCGATCAGCCCGGCGCCCTGGATGGCGTCGACGTCGAGCCCTGTGGGGGTCCGGTCGACCGACACCTCGACCCGTTCCGGGACGGTCCCTCCGTCGGCGAAACCCTGCTCGATCGCCGCGCGTACCTGATCCCGGGTCACCGGGTCCTGGCCGTCGGCGAGTGCCTGCAGGGAGGACCTGACGGCTTCCGCGACACCCATGGCGTCCCCGGCCGCCGTCGCCGTGGGGCTCGTCCCCTCCGGCGAAAGCACACCGGAGGAGGAACCGTCGGACGGTGCCCCCACCGCAGCGCCGGGCCTCGGCGTCCCCTCCGCTGCGTCCGATGCCGGGTTGCTGATCGGCCCGGCGCCCGGATCGGGCGGGGCGGTGCAGGCGGTGACACCCACGGCGAGTGCCGCCGACACCGTGAGGATGCGCCACAGCGCGAACGGCGGTCTGATCGGGAGGCGGCGACTCACGCCCTCATCCTGCCACGCGCCTGACCGCCGGCCGCTCTCCCGCAGCGGGCATGGTCCCTAGAACGGGACGGACGTCGCGTCGACGAGGTCGTCGCGTGCTGTGCCCACGCGGCCGTCCGTGGGCGCCGCACCGTCCTCCGCAGCGTCCGTCGCCTCGGGTTCCGTCGCCGGGTCGAACAGCTCCCCCGTCACAGGATCGACGCCGTCCGGCAGCGCGCCGGCGTCGTCCTGGTCCGCGGTGTCCTCCCTCCGCCGGTCCTCGGGCCCGGCGGAGGGATCGCTCCGGTCGGCGCTGGTCCGCCTGAAGTTCGCCGTGCCCCACATCAGGTCGTGGCCAGCCGTGTCGGCATCGATCTCGACCGACGTTCCCGTGCGGCCGTCGGCGTTGATCCACGGACGGACCTTGAGTCGTCCGCTGACGATGATGCGGTCACCCTTCTTGATGCTCGCGCCGGCGTTGGTGGCGAGCTGACGGAACATCGAGACGGAGTACCAGTTCGTGTGGCCGTCGACCCAGGTGCCCGTCTCCCTGTCGAGGCGTCGTTCCGTGGAGCACATCCGGAAGCCCGTGATGGGCAGCCCGCTCTGCGCCAGTGTCAGCCGGACCTCGGTGGCGACGTAGCCCCGCACGGTGATGATGTCGGTCATGATGTTCCCTTCGGTTGAGATGGAGTGCCGGGCGCCCGGTCCGGGTCCAGTGTGGGACGGTCTGCCATGCGGTCGCCGAGCAACGGGCGCTATGTTGACAACCGAAGGCGGCGAACGGTCGCCGACCCTTCCTAGCCCACCGATCCAGGCCGTGGAAGTCATTCCCGGGTCGGAGCGATGTCTTGAACGGCCGGCGACCGGTTTCCTACCGTGGAGGCATGGACACCGCAGCATCCGTCGACAGCGCCCACCACCCCGAGGCACGCGACGCCGCCCCCACCGGCTCCTACATCAGGACGGAGGAAAGGGTCGCCGACAGCCTCGAGCAGCTCGCCGGGCTGGTCGAGGATTCGGGTCCCGTCTACCTCCGCTACTCGTGCGGTTTCGCGGCAGACAGGACGTCCACGAGCAGGGATGGGGAGAGCGGCCTGACGCTGCCCGGGCTCTCGGTCAATCCGCTCACCCCGGAGGACTGGTGGACGCGCCCCCTGGAGGACTGGCTCGCACGGCAGATCTGCCAGTACCGGCATCTCGCCGAGCAGGAGGAGCGGCACGCCTGGATCCTCAGCGGATTGCCGGTCGGCCGCGGACCGGACTGCGAGCCGCTGCTCACGGACGTGGTGCCCCTCGGGCGCATCAGCGATCGGTTGCTGTGCGAGGCGGGACAGGTGTACGACGAGCGCTTCGACGCCGGGAACCAGCCCTAGCCGAGAATTCATCCGGGTCGTAGGGACCCGGCCAACAGCGAAGACAGTTCCACCAGGACATGGCAAGGGCCGGACGCGCGCGCCCGGCCCTTGAGTGCCCCCGGCAGGATTCGAACCTGCGACCAGAGGATTAGAAGGCCCCTGCTCTATCCCCTGAGCTACGGAGGCAGTACCCCGAGTTTACTATGGCCGCCCGGGACCGCTCAGGGTCGATGGCCATACGCCGGCGGCGACGGGCTGCCACGACATCATTCGTCGTCGACGGCGGCCTCGGCCGTGAAGGTCACCCGCAGTTCGAGGCGGTGCTGGCCGTCAGGGTCCTGCGAGTAGACGGCCTTCCCGGAGATGCCTCGCAGTCCGTCCGTCCCGGATCCCGGGATGATGTGCCCGGAGCTCGCAGCGTCGGCGCCCTCTGCGACCCCCCAGTGCTGCACGGTCATCGCGCCCGTGCGCTCGCCGATCGAGCCGACGAACTGTTCGGACGCCACATAGCCGGCTCCGACGTCGTTCCCTGCCATCAGCAGCTCTGCGGTGCTCGTTCCGCTGATCTCGCCCTCGAAGACTTTCGCGGCCCGCACACGGGAGAGCTCGCCGGTGCTTCCGGGTTCGGAGTACGGCTCCGCGACCCACTCGCTGATCTCGTACTCGCCGGTGTACCCCGTCGTTCCTGTATCGGTCATCGGTCCAGTATCGCCGTTCCGCGCCTCCCCCGCTCGCGCGACCCCCGATCCGTCCCGCCTCGACACCCCGGCCGACGTCGGATCAGTGCAGCTGACCCGGGGCAAGCGGACTGTACCGCCGTCGGAAGAGCACTTTGGTGCTGCGGTCCAGGAACACGAGGTACAGCGCGAACCCGAGCGCGACGACGGCCGCCACCTGCCGCGCCACCGTCAGGCTGAGATCGAAGTAGGGGAAGATGTCGAGCTGGTCCGAGATGGCGTAGACCATGAAGAACGCCACCGTGAAGTAGAGGAACTTGACCTGCCAGTCGTCCCGGATCCCGGTCACGGCGAACAGTGGGATCAGCCAGACGACGTACCAGGACTGGATCATGGGGGCCAGCAGCACGATGGCGGCGAAGGCGAACGCGAGTCGCCGGACGAGCCGGCTGTGGTCCCCGCGGAACACCTGGATCGCGATGATCACGAGCGAGGCGATGCGCGCAACGGTGTGGAAGGCGTTGGCGAAGTCCCACCCGCTGAGGCCGACGGCATTGCCGAGGGTCGCGATCACCAGCCCGATGAAGCCGACCGGCGCGTACCAGATCCAGACGCTCCCCGGGGTGCTGAGTGCACCGACCCAGCCGAACCCGAACGTATTGATGAGCCCCATGATCCAGAGGATGCCAAGACACAGGCCGGCCGTCATGAACCAGTAGAGGAACTTCCGGGGCCAGGAGGCACCCTTGCCTGCCCACATGAGGCCGACGAACGGCAGGAAGATGAGGGTGATCGGCTTGATGCCGACGGACAGCGTGATGAGGAGGATCCCGAGCAGGGGTCGCTTCGTCGCGCACAGGTACAGCCCGGCCAGCGCCAGCCCGATCATCAGGGAGTCGTTGTGGATGGCGGCGACGAAATTGATGAGGAAGAGCGGATTGGCGACGGTCAGCCACAGGGCTCGGGTCGCGTTGATGGAGTGGAGCGCCGCGAGCTTCGGGACGAAATAGATGCACAGTGCGACGCCGAACAGCGCCACGACCCTGAACAGGATGATCGACGTGTCCGGGTAGCCGCCCGTGACGCGGACGATGCCCTCCTCGATCCACAGGAACACCGGACCGTAGGGCGTCGGACTCTGTGCCCACAGGTCGTCGGCGCCGATCTGCAGGTAGTTGGAGATCTGCGAGTAGCCGTCCCGGTAGGGATTCAGCTTGGCGATCATGACCTGGCCCTGCGCGATGTAGGCGAAGACGTCGCGGCTGAAGAGGGGCAGGGACGCAGCGAGCGGGACGGTCCAGGCGAGGATGGCCTTGACTACGTATGGACGCGTCTCGTCGGACCAACCGTTCAACCGCTGGCCCAGGCGCAGCCACGCGCGGATCAGCAGCATCCCGCCGAGGGCGAGGAGCAGGACCGAGAGCACCGCGCCCACCGGTTCGAAGCGCAGCCAGATGATGACCGGGTTGCGTCGTAGCTCCACCGACGCGAGGGACAGCCAGCCGACCCCGAGGGAGCCCATCCACATCATCACCGACCCGACGAACCCCTGCACGATCGCGACGTTCGGCCGGTTGGGGCCCGGCTGCGTCTCGACCTGCAGGGCGGGGAGCTGGGCGGGCATCTGGGGAATCCAATCGTCGGCAGGCATAAGTCGGCGTCGAACGCCCATGTCCTCAGGCGGCCGGCCGGCGACGGCCTGGCGCGGGGCACATCGGTGCCTGTACCGGAAGCAGCAGGGTTACCCAGATCTCCCCGCAGCCCTGAGCGAACTGTTCGAATATTAGCACCGGGTGGAACTCCGGGACCGGCAGCCGCCGTCCTCGGCGGCGCGTCGACAGGGGCCCGCATCCCGTGCCCGACGGCCTTAAGCGGTCCGGTCCGCTGCCGCTCCGGCTGCCCGCCACGGGGCGCGCCTCGCCTCCCCCGCGGACCGACCCGCGCCTCCGCGAAGCGCGTCGTCGGCGGACGGTACATTGGTCGAATGCCGATATCGAATGAACACATCGTCTGGATCGACTGCGAGATGACGGGCCTGGACCTCACGAACGACGCGCTGATCGAGGTCGCCGTGCTCGTCACGGACGCCGAGCTCAACATCCTCGGCGACGGTGTGGACGTCGTGATCAAGCCGGCGCCGGAGGCCCTCGAACAGATGGGCGACTTCGTGCGCACCATGCACACCACCTCCGGCCTCCTCGAGGAGCTCGACGGCGGTATCAGCATGGAGGACGCGCAGCAGCAGGTCCTCGACTACATCCGGACCCACGTCCCCGAACCCCGCAAGGCCCAGCTCGCGGGCAATTCGGTCGGCACGGACAGGAACTTCCTCCTGCGCGACATGCCCCTCGTGACCGATCACCTGCACTACCGGATCATCGACGTATCCACGATCAAGGAGCTGGCCCGCCGCTGGTACACCCGCGCCTACTTCCAGTCGCCGGCCAAGACGGGCGGCCACCGTGCCCTGGGGGACATCGAGGACTCCATCCGGGAGCTGCGCTACTACCGGGCCGCCGTCTTCGTTCCCGCGCCCGGACCCGACTCGGCCACCAGCAAGGCGATCGCCCGCGGCATCGTCTCCTGACCCCGCCCGGCGGCGCCGACGCGGTGTCGGCGGGCGCTGTCCGGAGCACTCCGAAAAGTGTGTAGACTTGTATCCGCTGCCTTTCGCAGCCAGTCCGGACGAAGGTTCTCACCGGACCGGACAGCGAAGCACATGGTGGGTATAGCTCAGTTGGCAGAGCGCCTGGTTGTGGTCCAGGAGGTCGCGGGTTCAACCCCCGTTACTCACCCTCAGTCGTCAGGTTGGTTCCTGACCACGAATGCCGTCCCGGAGATCGTCCGGGGCGGCATCCGCATTTTCCGGACCCCGTACGCCCACGCCTCCCGGACGCAGCCTGCACAGGCCCGCGGCCCCGGCGGCCGAGAGCACCGAAGGACCCACCATGGAACGCACAGTGTTCGACGAGGATCACGAGCTCTTCCGCGACGTCGCCCGCGAGTTCAACGAGCGCGCCGTCGCACCGCACTACGCGGACTGGGACAGGCAGCACATGATGGACCGCGCGGTGTGGACGGCCGCCGGGGAGCAGGGCCTGCTCGGCCTGGCGGTCCCCGAGGAATTCGGCGGAGCCGGCATGCCCGACTACCGCTTCCGATCCGTCCTCGACGAGGAATTCGCCCGCAGCAACCATCTCTCCGTGGGCCTGGCGTTCCACCTCCACGACGATCTGGTCCTCCCCCACCTGCTCGCGCACGGCTCCGACGACCTCAAGGAACGCTGGCTCCCCGGGATGGTCTCGGGGGAGATCGTGACCTCCTGTGCATGGACCGAACCCGGAGCCGGCAGCGACCTGCGCGGGATCCGCACCAAGGCGGTGCGCGACGGCGACGACTGGCTCATCAGCGGCCAGAAGGTCTTCATCGGCAACGGGATCAGCGGGGACGCGTCACTCGTCCTCGCGAGGACCGACGGCGGCTCCGGTCGCGGGGCCAGCGACTCGTTCTCCCTGTTCATGGTGCGCAAGGGCGAGGGATACACGCCGGGCCGGCAACTCGACAAGATGGGCTTCCACGCCTCCGACACGGCCGAGCTGTTCTTCGACAACGTGCGGGTCCCCGGGACGGACCTCGTGGGCGAGGTGGGGCAGGGCCTCCGCTACAGCCTCGAGCAGATCCCCCAGGGCCGGTTGGGTATCGCCGTCGCGGCAGCCGCCCTCGCCCGGGCGGCCTACGAGCAGACCGTCCGCTACGTGACGGATCGGAGCGCCTTCGGTGAACGGGTGCTCGATTTCCAGAACACCCGCCACGTCCTCGCCGACATCCTCACCGAGGTCGAGGTGACGGAGACCTTCGTGGACCGGGCGGTCCTCGCCTTCAACGCCGGGAGCCTGACCCCCACCGCTGCAGCGCAGTCGAAGCTGTGGGCCGGCGAACGGGCGAAATCGATCACGGACCGCTGCCTGCAGCTGCACGGCGGGTACGGCTACATCCTGGAGTACCCCGTGGCGCAGGCCTTCCTGGCCGCGCGGCTGCTGACGATCTTCGGCGGTACCAGCGAGATCATGCGCGAGTCCATCGGTCGCACGATCGCGGACCGCGCCGCACGGAAGAGGTAGTCCCATGACCGTCCACCCCATCACGATCACCGGTGAGCCGGTCCTGCATCAGCGCGCCCGGCCCGTCGAGGCGTTCGACGACGCACTGCGTACCCTGATCGCCGATCTGTTCGAGACGATGGACACCGCCAACGGGGTCGGTCTCGCGGCGCCGCAGATCGGCGTCGGCCTGCGGATCTTCGTCTACGGCATGGAGAACGACGACGACGTGCCGGCACGGGGCGTCGTCGTGAATCCCACGCTCGTCACATCGAAGATCCCGGGCTCGGAGCCCGACCCCGACGAGGAGTCGGAAGGATGCCTCTCCGTTCCGGGTGAAGCGTTTCCGCTCAAGCGCGCCGACTGGGTGCGGGTCTCCGGCTTCGACGGCGAGGGGGCTCCCGTGGAGTTCGAGGCGACGGGGTGGTTCGCCCGGTGCATGCAGCACGAGAACGACCACCTGGACGGGAAACTGTACGTGGACCGGCTCAACGCGAAGCACACGCGCCGGGCCAGGAAGGCCGTGAAGGCCAACGGGTGGGGTATCGCGGGGCTCACCTGGATGCCCGGGGTGGATCCGGACCCCTTCGGTCACTGATCGCGCTGCCGACCGCGCCGCTCCGCCCGGTTCGATCGATCGCTCGGTGAGCGGGCGTCATGACGAGGACTTCGGGGTGTGCTCCTGACCCATCGGTGCGGGCGCTTCTACGAGGTCCTCGAGGCGCGTGACACCCCTGAGTGGACCCAGCAGGGCGACGAGTGGCGCCGAGCAGGCGATCACGACGCCGACGAGGATCGCCTCCCTGATCCCGATCGACTCTGCGAGCACACCCGCCAGGAGACTGGCGAGGGCGAGCATGCCCCAGCTGACCGTCCGGGACGCGGCGCCGAGCCGGCCCATCATGCCGGGCGGGCACACGCGTTGGCGGAAGCTGGATCCCACCACGATGTTCCACGAGACGCTCGCTCCCATGACGAACATGCCGAGCAGGCCCCAGAGCATGCCCCAGCCGGGCGAGAGCACCAGCAGCGATGCGTACCCGAGGACCCCCGGCACCATGGACCACCGCCAGAGAGGACCGGAGCCGATACGCTCCCCCAGGGCGTTCGCGGTGACCCCTCCGACGGCCCCACCGACCGACGCTGCGGCGAGGAGCAGACCGAGCCAGATCTCGGACTCACCCAGCGTGCGGAGCACCAGGAGCACGAGGAGGGACGCGGCGATGTTCCCGCCGAGGTTCCACAGGGCGGCATTGAGGAGGAGCGCACGCAGGGGCGCGGTGCTGAACGTGTAGCGCAACCCGTCCGCCATCTCCCTGAGGATGGGACGCTTCGCCGGTGGCTGCACCACCTCCCTCACGTCGAGCCGTTGTACCGCGAGGAGCGAGACGATCGACGCGGTCAACTGCACCAGGAGGGTGTTGGAAGCACCGGCGAACGTGGTCAGCCACCCTGCCATCGCGCGACCGGCGGCGTCCGCTGCGGCCCCCGTTCCGGTGATGAGGCCGTTGCCCTCCATGAGTTCGTCCGGCGTCACCGCCTGCTGGACCAGGGCGGCATCAGCCAGCTGGAAGAAGACGGAGGCGATGCCCGCGACGAAGGCGACGACGAAGAGGAGGGGCGTGGACAGGAAATCGAGCCAGTACCCGATCGGCAGCAGGCCGAGTACGAGCACGCGCACCGCGAGGGCGGCCATCATCACGGGCTTCCGCGGCAGCCGGTCCACCCAGACACCGATCAGGAGTCCGAGCACCAGCCACGGGAGGAAGGTCATACCGGCAAGCGCCGCGACCTCGAAGTTGCTGGCCTGCAGTTCGACGGCCGCGATGATCGGGAGGGCCACGGCGGCCACCGCGTTCCCCAGGACGCCGGAGGTGCTCGAGACGAGGAGGGCACGGAAGTTGCGGTTGCGCGCGACGAGTCGTCGCTCCTGCATACCCCCAGCGCTCATTCGAACACCATAACCGAGCCGCTGTAGGGCTCCCGCCGAAGCACCGCCATTCGGAGCCAGGACTTCAGCCACCCTTGACGGGCGAGCACGTTCCATCGATAATCATTCGCCTCGGCAATCAAACTGTGCCGTCGGCTGGAAATTCCCGGTTTCTCCCCTGGCGAAGAGCGGCGTCTCCCGATTGCCGTGGCCGCAGCAGGGGCGGACCATGGAGGTGGAGGGTCATCCCGCGATCGTTCCCCCAGCAGCATCGCGGTCGATGCCCCTTCGAGGCGGCTATAGACGCCGGGCGGTCCCCCTACCTCTTGAGACCGGGTACGGGGGACCGTTTCATGCGCTGCTCGGGTCCACCGCTCTGCTGCCTGCGTCGCGTGCGGGACCGAGGCGAACGGACCGGCCCCGAAGCCCCAGCTGTAGGCCGGCCCGTTCATACCGTCGCGCTTGCGTACGAGACCCGCGGCGGTCCTCACACAGTAGGCCGCTCGGCGGGCATGGACAACGGGCGGCGCGCCCATTGCGCCGATGTGTCACTTCCGTCGGCGGACGAGGACCGCTGTTCGGACCAGGACGGCGAGAAGAAGTACGGCTCCGACGATGAAGAGCAGCGCGAGCCAGAGAGCCGGACCCTCGTCGCCGTCGCCGGTCCCCCAGCCGAGCCGGCGGGCAGCGATGACGAGCGCTATCAGCGAGGCTCCCAGGATGAAGGTCACGCGGGGCCACGGGTGCGTTTTCGCCATCTGTCCAGCGTAGTCGAGCCGGTGCCGCCGGCACGCGGCGGCCGATCCTGGATGCCCGGGCTCGTCGGTGAGGTGCGCCCGCACGGATCCGGTCCCTCCAGTCACCTGAGCAGTGATCACCCAGGTCAGCACGTGGGGCCCACGCTCGTCGTCGGGTTCCTGCAGCTCTCCGGGTGGTCGGGGGATGGGTCGACCGATACGCCGGGTTCTGTCATCGCACGACGTTGCCGCTGTGCGAGTGGCGACCATCCATCTACGGACGCCGTTACCGACGCCCTCCAGCGGCCTACCCGTGCACTCGGGCGGGCAGCCCTCGGACGCGCACTGTCTGGCCTTGCTCCGGGTGGGGTTTACCGAGCCGCACCGGTCACCCGGCACGCTGGTGGTCTCTTACACCGCCTTTTCACCCTTACTCCCGTCCACGCCGGAGCGTGGTGGGGAGCGGTCTCTTTTCTGTGGCACTGGCCTGCGGGTCACCCCGAGTGGGCGTTACCCACCACCCTGCCCTGCGGAGCCCGGACGTTCCTCGGTGGCCCGCAAGCGGGCTCAACGCGGCCGCCTGGTCGACCCATCCGTCATCCATTCTAGGGGTTCGGCCCCGCTCCTCCGATCGGCAGGCAGGCGGGCGTCCACGCGTGCGGCCGGCCCCCCGGCATCCGATACGGTGGACCGGTGCTGATCCTCCTCCCGCCCTCCGAAGGCAAAGCCGCAGCCCGGAGGGGGGACCCCCTCGTCCTCGAGGATCTCGCGTTCCCCGGACTCACGGCCGCCCGCAGGACTGTCCTCACAGGGCTGGAAGCGGCAAGCGCCCACGACGACGCCCACACGCTCCTCGGGGTCGGAGCATCGCTGGCGGAGGACCTGCGCCGGAACCTGGTCCTCGAGACCGCCCCTGCCGCCCCGGCGCACGACGTGTACTCCGGGGTGCTCTACGACGCGCTCGGGTACGCCACGATGACCGCGGTGCAGAAGCGCCGGGCACGCGAGCAGTGCGTCGTCGTCTCCGGCCTGTGGGGAGCCATCGGTCTCGGCGACCGTATCCCGGCCTACCGCCTGTCCATGTCCGTGGACCTACCCGGGATCGGGCGGCTGGCGAGCTACTGGAAGCAGCACCTTGCTGACCCCCTGACCGGGCGCGCCGGCGCGGATTTGATCGTCGACTGCAGATCCAGCACCTACACGCCGGCCTGGGTCCCACCCCCGCAGCAGACCGCCGCCGTCGGTGTCTTCCAGCTCCGCAAGGGGAAGCGCACCGTCGTCTCGCATTTTGCGAAGCACACGCGCGGTGAACTCGCGCGACACCTCCTGACCCGGCGAGGCGCTGCTCCAGCCTCCCCGGAGGCGCTCCTGCGCGCCACTCAGGAGCGGTGGTCGGCGGAGCTCACTCCGGCGACGGCACGCAAGCCTGCCCAGCTCGCCATCCTTATCGACTGACCATCAACGGCCCGGTGTCCCGCGCGGAACGATGGTCCTGACGCCCCGCGTACACCGCGTACACCGCGTGCACCGCGTACACCGCGTGCACCGCGTACATGGTCCCCCCTCGCGGACCACTCAACCGGCGACGAGCTCCACCTCGAACCCCTCGGCGTTCTCGAGGTAGGCGGCGTAATGGTCAGCGCCCCCTGCGTGAGGATGTTCATCGGGGAAGAGCAGCGACCAGCCGTGACTCGCCGCGCGGCGCACCAGGAGGTCGACGTCCGCCGTGGAGCCGGCGTGGAACGCGAGGTGGTTGACGCCCGGGCGGCGGCGTTCGTGGTGTCCCGCCGCGAGGTCGGGACCGCTCTCGAGCACGACATAGAAGTCGTCGGATCCGTAGCTGGTGCCGTCCCGCCAGGACTCACGCTGCGGGAAACCCAACCGCTCGAGCAGCCAGCCGAGGCTCTCCCGCGACCCGGCGAGATCACCGGTCCAGACCTCGACGTGGTGCAACCTGCCGGCGGATCGTGGCACGGCGGGCGCGGGATCGGGCTCGACGGCGGCCACGGGAGTTTTCTGGGCACGTGGCGTCCACTCGACACCGGCCATGCCCGCATCCATGGCCTCGTTCGACAGGCGATCGGCATCCTTGTTGCGCTCACGCGGGATCCACTCGTAGCTCACACGCCGCGGATCGAGCACTTTCCGTGCCTTCGCCGCCAGCACCCGCATGTCGGCGTGCTTGATCTGCCACCGACCCGACATCTGCTCGACGACGAGCTTCGAGTCCATCTTCACGTGGACGGAGGCGGTCGGGTTGATCTCACGGGCGAGTTCCAGACCGGACACCAGGCCGGAATACTCTGCCACGTTGTTGGATGCCTTGCCGATGTAGGCGGCCTTCTCGACGAGGATCCGGCCCGTCTCCGGATCCCTGACGAGGGCGCCGTAACCGGCGTGGCCCGGGTTGCCGCGGGAGCCGCCATCGGCCTCGACGACGAGCCGCGCCGGGGCACCCGTCACCGTCTCCCCGCTCTGCTGGTCCCGCTCGTAGGGGTCGAACAACTGCTGATCCGTCACGGCTGCTGGTTCCCCCAGTCGCTCGACCGCACGAGGATGCAGCCGGAATCCGGACACAGCACGATCTCGTCCGGGGCGGCTCCAGAGATGTCGGCCAGGTCGCCGGGGCTGAGCTGCATGCCCGACCCCTCGGACTTGCCGTGGAACAGGCGCGCGGCGCCGACACCGCGCCGCGCGAGGATCCGCTCGTACATCGTCAGGAGCGGCGCGTCGAAGGTCGCGGCGAGCTCGTCCCGCTGGGCCTGGACGGAGCCACGCTGTTCGTCGATGGCCGCCAGCTCGGCATCGCGGACCTCCTCCAGGCCGCGCAGCTCGGCGCGCACGCCGTTGGTCCTGCCCTGCACCTCGAGCTGGGCGGACCGCGCGGCCTCCACGCGCTCCATGACGTCGAGTTCGACGTCCTCGAGATCGGAACGCCGCTTCGTCAGGGAGGCCACCTCGTGCTGCAGCGCCGTCAGGTCCTTCGACGACCCGGTTCCGCTGTTCAGCCGCTTGTCGTCACGCTCCAGCCGGGTCACCACCGACTGCACCTCGTCCTCCGCACGCGTGAGTTCGCGTTCGAGGTCGCCGAGCTCCGTGGTGGCCCGGACCAGTTCCCCGTCCACCTCGGCGACGCGGGCGCCGACGATCCCCAGCTCGGGGTTGCTGCGCGCGGCGGCCGCCTGGCGTGACAGCTTGTTGAGGGTCGAGTCGAGGGCCTGCAGATCGAGCAGGCGTAGTTGTTCCTCGGGAGC
Source organism: Arthrobacter sp. CP30 (assembly GCF_053470025.1). NCBI lineage: Bacteria > Bacillati > Actinomycetota > Actinomycetes > Micrococcales > Micrococcaceae > Arthrobacter > Arthrobacter sp. CP30. The sequence goes on along the minus strand of NZ_JBQEMM010000006.1, from coordinate 97,456 downwards.
AGCCTTGGCCACGGAAAACCTCCAGGGTGGGACGGGTGGTGCACGACGGGCGGGCGGGGGCGTCGTCCAAGCCTAGGCCACGGTGCGGGCGTGCACGCGTGCACGGCGTGGGCGGCCCGACGGGCGGCAGGCCGCGAGCGCGGACCGCGCGACGGACGACGACGGCCTGCGGCGGCTCAGTAGCCTGGGGGGCAGCAGCAGCTCGGTGGCGGCTCAGCGGCCCGGGGTCAGGACGAAGTCCCACGGATCGGTGTTGACGCCGCTGACTCGGATGTCGGTGCTGAAGCCCTGGTCCGACAGCACGTTGCCGAGGGCGTCGGCCGCGGGGGTGAGCCACAACCATTCGCTGCCGAAGTGGGAGACGTCGATCAGGTACGGTGCGGCGCCGGCGGCCGCCTCCCGCACCTCGGACGCGGGGTGGTGGCGCAGGTCCGCCGTGACGTAGACGTCGGCGCGGCTCGCGCGGACGCTGTCGAACAGTGAGTCCCCTGCGCCGCCGCAGACGGCGATGCGCCGGACCAGCGCGTCCTTGTCCCCTGCCACCCGGACGCCACCGGCGACCGCGGGGAGGATCGAGAACACCGAGGCGGCGAAGTCTCCGAGGGTCGCCGGGGCGGCGAGATCGCCCACCCTCCCGATGCCCTCCTCGGGCAGGCCCTCGGCGGCGCGGGTGAGCGGCTCCACGTCCTGAAGGCCGAGTGCGTCGGCGAGGACGTCGGAGACGCCCCCGACGGCGCTGTCGCCGTTGGTGTGCACCGTGACGAGAGCGCAGCCGGCTTCGATGAGGCGGTGGACGGCTTCGCCCTTGAAGCCCGCGGCGGCGACCGAGGAGACCGGCTTCAGGAGGAGGGGATGGTGGGAGATGATCATCGTCGCACCCCAGCCGAGCGCCTCGTCGAGCACGGCCGCGGTCGGGTCGACGGTGAAGAGGATCTTCCCCACGCGGTTCCCGGACCGCCCGGCCACGAGGCCGACGGCGTCCCACCCCTCCGCCAGGCTCTCCGGCCACAACTCCTCGATGGCGACGAGGACATCGCCGACGGTCGGCGTCGCCGTCCTGTCGGTCACCAGCCCGGCGCGGGAGCTGTCGGCCGTCGGCGCGGCGTCGGAGCCGGGTCCCTCGGGTGCCGTGGGGTCGCCCTGGAGAATCTGCCCGGTCTCCTCCTCCGTCGAGGGGGCGACGCCGGCGTCGTGCTCGTTGTTGTCCATGCCACCAGTAATACCCGTCCGCCGCACGGCCCTCCAACTCACCGCCGGACCCGCCTCGGAGCTCCTGCCGGACGCAGTCCGCTTCCACTGCGGGCTGATCCGCCGCGGGAATCTTCGGTGCGCGCCGCGCATTGACACAGTCATGAAGACATTTGTGCTTGGAGGGGGCTGTTTCTGGTGCCTCGATGCCCTTTACCAGAAGACCCGCGGCGTGACCGACGTCGTCTCGGGCTACACCGGCGGCCACACGAAGCATCCCGACTACGACTCCGTCTGCTCCGGTATGACCGGCCATGCGGAGGTCGTCGCGGTGAGCTTCGACGAGACCGTCATCCCCGAGGACGTCATCCTCGACATGTTCTTCGTCTCCCATGACCCCACGACGCTCAACCGCCAGGGCTACGACGTCGGCACGCAGTACCGCAGCGTCATGTACTACCAGGACGCCGAGCAGAAGGCGCTCTACGAGGAGGCGATCGCGCGGAACCAGGAGAACTGGAAGAACCCGATCGTCACCGAGGTCAGCAGGCTGCCCGAGTTCCACGTGGCGGAGGACTGGCACCAGAACTACTACGCCAAGCACCCCGAGCAGGGATACTGCCAGGTGATCATCAATCCGAAGCTGTCCAAGGCTCGGAAGTATTACTCCCAGTGGCTCGCCGCGTAGGCGGCAGGGCCTCCAGCCGTTAGGCTGACCGCCGTCGTCACGGCGGATGGTCCGAAGGCCTCCGCCGTGACGACACCCCTCCTCCCGACTCCAGAACAGGCAGGCCCCGCATGGCAAAGATCTACGACGACGTCACCCAGTTGGTCGGACGCACTCCCCTCGTGCGCCTGAACCGCCTCACCGAGGGACTCGATGCGCAGGTCGCCGTCAAGCTGGAGTTCTACAACCCTGCGAACAGCGTGAAGGACCGCATCGGCGTCGCCATCATCGATGCCGCCGAGCAGGCCGGCGCACTGCGCCCGGGTGGCACCATCGTGGAAGGCACGTCGGGGAACACCGGGATCGCCCTCGCGATGGTCGGCGCCGCCCGGGGGTACAAGGTGATCCTGACGATGCCCGAGACCATGTCCACCGAGCGCCGGGTCATGCTGCGCGCGTACGGCGCGGAGATCGTCCTGACGCCGGGCTCCGAAGGGATGCGCGGCGCCGTCGAGCGGGCCAAGGACATCGTCGCCTCGACCGAGAACGCCATATGGGCCCAGCAGTTCGCCAATGCGGCCAACCCCGCCATCCACCGTGCCACCACCGCCGAGGAGGTCTGGGAGGACACGGACGGCGCAGTCGACATCTTCGTTGCGGGCGTGGGCACCGGCGGGACCATCACCGGCGTCGGCCAGGTGCTGAAGCAACGCAAGCCCGGCGTGCAGATCGTCGCCGTCGAGCCCGCCGACTCGCCCATCCTCAACGGTGGAGCTCCCGGACCGCACAAGATCCAGGGCCTCGGCGCCAACTTCATCCCGGAGAACCTGGACCGCGACGCCTACGACGAGGTGCTGGACGCCACCGTCGAGGATTCCGTCCGCGTGGCACGCGCGCTCGGCACGCAGGAGGGCATCCTCGGGGGGATCTCGTCCGGCGCGATCGTGTGGGCAGCTCTCGAGCTCGCGAAGCGGCCCGAGAACGCCGGTAAGCTCATCGTGGCGATCGTCTGCGACTTTGGCGAGCGCTACATCTCCACGGTGCTCTTCGACGACATCCGCGGCTGAACGGGCCGCGGACCATCCCGGACAGCCGCTCCGATCCGCTGACATCACGACCCGTCGATGCAGCACCACCACCCATGCGAAGGTAGCCGGTGAGTTTTCTAGAACGATTGCGCGAGGATCTCGAGACGGCGCGCACTCATGATCCGGCCGCCCGTGGAGACGTGGAGAACACCGTCGTGTACTCGGGCCTCCACGCGATCTGGGTCCACCGCCTCACGCATCGCATGTGGCGTACCGAGGCCCTGCGCTTTCCCGCGCGGGTACTCTCGCAACTCACTCGGGTGCTGACCGGCGTCGAGATCCATCCGGCGGCGACGATCGGCCGGAGGTTCTTCATCGACCACGGCATGGGTATCGTCATCGGCGGCACGGCCGAGATCGGCGACGACGTCATGCTGTACCAGGGCGTGACCCTGGGCGGACGATCGCTCGAGAAGGTCAAGCGCCACCCCACGATCGGTGACCGCGTGACGATCGGAGCTGGCGCCAAGGTGCTCGGTCCCATCACGATCGGCGCGGGCAGCGCGGTGGGCGCGAACGCCGTCGTCGTCAAGGACACCCCGCCGGATTCGATCGTGACGGGGATCCCTGCGACGTTCCGCCACCGCGACTCGCGGCGCGAGACCCAGCCCGCGGTGGATCCGGCCGAGTACGTGGACCCCGCGATCTACATCTGAGCCTCGGACGCAGGGAGACCCCGGACCACGGTCCGGGGTCTCCCTGCGTTCAGCGTGGCGTCAGTGGGTGTCGACGGCCTCGATCTCGGACTTGTCCTCGCCCCACAGGGTATGGAAGGTGCCCTCGGTGTCCACGCGGTTGTAGGTGTGCGCTCCGAAGAGGTCCCGCAGTCCCTGGGTGAGCGCGGCCGGCAGGCGGGGGCGGCGCAGTCCGTCGTAGTACGCGAGCGATGCCGAGAAGACCGGCACGGGGATGCCGAGCTGGACGGCGGTCGAGACGACCCGCCGCCAGGCGGGGACCGCACCGGCGATGGCCTCGGTGAAGGCCGGTGCGAGCAGCAGGTTCGCCGGACGCTCGTCGGCCACGGCGTACGCCTTCATGATGTCGTCCAGCAGTTCCGCCCGGATGATGCAGCCCGCGCGCCACAGCGAGGCGATCTCGTCGAGCTTCAGGTCCCAGCCGTACTCCTTCGCGGCCGCCGTGAGCATGTCGATGCCCTGCGCGTAGCTGACGAGCTTCGAGGCGTAGAGGGCGAGCCGCACGTCCTCGACGAAACTCTCGGGGAGCGCCACCGTCGCTTCGTGGCCCTGCAGCATCTCCTGGGCGGGCACCCGCTGATCCTTCTGCGAGGACAGCGCCCGGGCGAACACCGACTCGGCGATACCCGACGTGGGGCTACCGAGCTCGAGGGCTGACACGACCGTCCAGCGGCCGGTGCCCTTCTGACCCGCCGAGTCGACGACGACGTCCACGAAGGGCTTGCCCGTGCGCCCGTCGATGTGGCCGAGGACCTCTGCGGTGATCTCGATCAGGAAGGAGGACAGGGTGCCGGAGTTCCAGTCCGTGAAGATCTTCGCCTGCTCGGCGGGCTCGATGCCCGCGCCGGAGCGCAGGAGGTCGAAGGCCTCGCCGATGACCTGCATGTCGGCGTACTCGATCCCGTTGTGCACCATCTTCACGAAGTGGCCGGCGCCGTCTGTGCCGATCCAGCGGCAGCAGGGCTCCCCGTTGTACTTGGCCGAGATCTTCTCGAGCATCGGGCCCAGGGAGTCGTAGGACTCGCGGGATCCGCCGGGCATGATCGACGGGCCGAGGAGGGCGCCTTCCTCGCCGCCCGAGACGCCGACGCCCACGAAGTGCAGGTCCTGCTGCGACAGGGCCGCCTCGCGGCGGCGCGTGTCCTCGTAGTGGGAGTTGCCGCCGTCGATCACGATGTCGCCGGGCTCCAGGAGCGGCGTGAGCTGGTCGATGACGGAGTCCACGGGCTTGCCCGCCTTGACCATGATGAGCACCCGGCGGGGCTTCTCGAGGGAATCGACGAGTTCCTGCAGTGTCTCGGTCCGGATGAACTCGCCGTCGCCGCCGTGCTTCTCCAGCAGGGTGTCGGTCTTCTCGATGGACCTGTTGTGCAGGGCCACGGTGTACCCGTTGCGGGCCAGGTTCCGGGCCAGGTTCGCTCCCATGACTGCCAGGCCTGTGACGCCGATCTGTGCGCTCAATGTGTTCTCCGTCGTTTGTCAGCTGCATGCATGTGCGCTGCAGGTGCCGGTGCTCGGCGCGTCTCCGCGCGGGCCGTCCGGTCGCTTTCACACTATTACCGTCGCGACACCTGCCGCTACACCGCCGGCCTGCGGGGACGGTTTGTTTCGTCGGGCGACGATTCCGGGACCACCGGACATGTGTCCCGATCGATAGCTGCTCCGGCTGGGTCGCTGGCGCCATCCGTGAAAGAATGGTAGGGATGTCCGACGTTACCGTTACCCCCGTTGCCCCCGCCCCCGCCACGGCGCGCCCTCAGGTGCGCCCGGAAGTCGAAGGTGCGCAGCCCATCGTGGCGAGCGACGGCCGGCCTCTGCTGCAGTTCAAGTCGCCGCGCGTCAGTCAGCCGCCGGTGCACCTGGCCGATCTCACGCTCGCTGAGCGGCAGGACCGCCTGAAGGAGCTGGGGCACCAGGGCTTCCGGGCGAAGCAGCTCTCCACCCACTACTTCTCGCACTACACCACGGATCCCGCCGCGATGAGCGATCTTCCGAAGGCCGGTCGCGAGGAGCTGGTGGCGGCGATGTTCCCGCCGCTGCTCACCGAGGTGAAGCGCCTGACGACGGACAACGGCGACACCATCAAGTTCCTCTGGCGCCTGTTCGACGGAGCCCTCGTCGAGTCGGTGCTCATGCGGTACCCGGGCCGCGTCACGCTCTGCGTGTCCTCGCAGGCGGGCTGTGGCATGAACTGCCCGTTCTGCGCCACGGGCCAGGCCGGCCTCACCCGCAACATGTCGACGGCGGAGATCGTGGATCAGGTCGTCGCGGCGAACCGGGCCCTCGCCGAGGGTGCGCTGGGTGATCTGCGGACCGACGGTGGACACGACGCCGACCGCGTCACCAACATCGTGTTCATGGGGATGGGTGAGCCGCTCGCCAACTACAAGCGGGTCATGGCGGCGCTGCACCGCTTCGTCGACGACTCCCCCGAGGGCCTCGGCATGTCCGCGCGGAACATCACCGTGTCGACGGTGGGCCTCGTGCCTGCGATCGACAAGCTGGCCGCGGAGAACCTCCCCGTGACCTTCGCCCTGTCCCTGCACGCACCCGACGACGAATTGCGCGACGAACTGATCCCCGTCAACACCCGCTGGAAGGTCGACGAGGCCTTGGACGCCGCGTACAACTACTACCGGACCACGGGGCGCCGGGTGAGCATCGAGTACGCGCTCATCAAGGACATGAACGATCATGCCTGGCGGGCCGATCTCCTCGCCAAGAAGTTGAACCAGCGCGGACGCGGATGGGTGCACGTCAATCCGATCCCCCTCAACCCCACGCCAGGTTCCATCTGGACCGCGTCGGAGAAGAGTGTCTCGACGGAGTTCATCAACCGGCTGCGCGCCGCGGGTATCCCCACCACGCTGCGGGACACCCGCGGCAAGGAGATCGACGGCGCCTGCGGCCAGCTCGCGGCGGGCGAATAGCGATCGTCTGAGTGGCGCGACCACTCGGCGTGCCGGTATAGTCGATCCTCGTGATGCAGCCCGTCCGTCAGGGTCCGATGGCGGCATCAGGTTCGATGGGTCTTTAGCTCAGCTGGTAGAGCGCCACGTTTACACCGTGGATGTCATCGGTTCGATCCCGGTAGGACCCACCACCGAAAACCCCGCCGTTCCAAGGGCTAGAACCACGGAGCGGCGGGTTTTCTGCTTCCCGGGATACCCCGGACACTCCCCCGTATTTGCAACGCGTAACAATTTGCAATACCTGACACGCCACACAGACGCCACACGCCTCACGCCTCACGCGGCAAGCAAAGCGTCGAGCCGGACCGCGATGTCGTCTAAGTCCTGGTCGAACAGGCCCGCATGCACGTCCAGCGTCATTGCCGCCGTCGCATGCCCAAGCATCCGCTGCACGCTTTTCACGAACGCGCCCGACTGCACCGCCCGCGAAGCAGCCGTATGCCGCAGGTTGTGGACCACAGGCCTGCAGGAACTCATACACCATGTGGCACGCCGTTGACGCGCGACCGTGGCGTCAAAGTGCCGGCGCTTGAAGTTGTTCGCCCGCACTCGCATTCCCCTCGACGTCGTGGACACCAGCTCGTCCCCGCCGGCCGCACCCTGGCGCTTCGCGAGCACGGACGTGCCCATCGTCGTCAGCGGAATGGTGCGCGGCTTCCCGCTCTTCGGAGGGCCCACCACAGGCCTCCCCTGAACGAACACCACCGCGCGGCGTCACAGTGAGGCGCCGGCGCCTCAGATCCCCGTCCTTCCACCGGAGCTCACACGCCTCCCCCATGCGCATGCCGGTCGTCGCAAGCAGCCGCACGAGGTCCGCGTACCGGCCGTCGATCGCTTCCGTGAGAGCGCGGACCTGCGCGACAGTGAGGAACTGGTGCTCACGCTTCGCTCCGCGGGGCAGGTTCACACCCGGGCCGGGTTCACGGTGATGCGCTGTTGGTTCACGCACCAGGCCAGGAAGTTGTTGAACCGTCCGTGGATGGTGTCTACCATCCGGGCCGCCTTACCCACGCGCAGCTCCCCCTCGGGGGTAACTCGGGGACCACGGACGCTCAGATCAAAGTTCTCGAGACGCACGTACCACACGTGGTCAAGGGACACTACTGAACCGTTTAGAACTGTGTGCGCCAGCACTGATCGTTGAGTTACAAGTGAGAGTCAAAGCGCGCAGTAGACAGTCTTGGAATGAACTCCTAAGCGCCCACCATCGCGCATGACAGAAGCGCCCCACCTCTTCGGAGGTGGGGCGCTTTCGTCATTGGCTACTCATGGCTCATCCGAGCTTGACCCAGGTTCCACAGCGACTACTTTTGAAATCTTGGTTCACTGCGAGCGTCACTGTTGGCTGGCCGCCGGAGACGTTGTCATTTGCGACGATGTCGTCACCGTTCGTGCCGGACGTCGTTATCTCCCAGTAGCAGGAACCCGTGATAGCTCTTTCGGTGGTGTAGGTTCCCGGTTCCACCGTTCGACCGACAGTCCATGATCCGTCGGTGATGCTGCTCGCCGCTTTAGCCGTCTCAGCGACCTTCACCGCGTCCTCCCGTTTCTTCACAGCCGATTCAGCATCAGCAGCCTTCTTCTCACGGTCAGTAAGAGAAGCATCGAGAGTCTTCAATTCACTCTCTCTTGCCCGTGCGTCCTGAAGGTCCTTCAGAAGCTCCGCGGTTCGGTCTTGAGAGGCGTCTAAGCCCGAATCAAGTTGCGCTACCTTCGCCTTCTGCTCGTCGCGGTCCGCACTGACCGCCGCGTACTCCTCGCTCGTGGTGGGATCAGCAACAGCTGTACCAATTCCAATGCCGCCGCCGAGTAGTGCCAGCGCCAGAACGCCCGCTCCGGCCAGCTTGAAGTTCTTATTCATCTTCCCCAGATTTTCATTCGAGACATACTGTCATTGGAGGGTACTACGGTGGCGGCCATGGAGAGAGCTCCTCGCCCAGGCTGGCACTGCATCCCGTCCTCGAGGGACAGGTACGTCCAGCCCATCGGCCTACCCGCACCAACCGTCCGAGTGACAGCCACGGAGCGGAAGGCACTGCCGATCTGGTGCGACCTTGTCTACCCCGACGGCCACTCGCAGACCGTGACGGGCTTCGCGACGGCGTGGACGGACAGCATGGTCTTACTGCAGTGGGTCGAGTACTCGGCGGCGCGTGAGGTGTGGGTCAACGCGAACGTCGTCAGTCGCCGGCAACTCGAGGAACGCAAGCGACACCGGGCCGGCTAAAGGACCACGCAATCCATGAGCTCAATGCCAAGATCGCCACCGTCTTCGAACGTTCCTCGGATGGTGATGTCGGTATCGGGGACAGCCGCGGCGGCCTGGTCAGTTGGCACGTCGTTGCAGTTGACGGTCGTGAAGCTGAACTCAGCGCCGTCGTCGATGCGGACAACGTACTTAGTATCGTCGAGGAACTCGGTGTCGACCTTGCTGACGCTGCCGGCTACCTCGAGCACTTGGCCGGAGTACTTTGCATCAGCGGCGGCCTCGTTGCCTTCGAAGTCAGCAAGCAGCGTGGCCGCCTCGACGGTCATGGCTTTTGCATCAGCCGGAGGAGCGGCACCGTCCTGCGAGACCCCGCTTGTGCCTTCCTCCATCGCTGTCGACATAGCTCCGAAGAAGACTGAAGTCACGGTCGCGGCAATGATGATGGACAGGATCCCCAGGACAAGGCCGGTGATCGATGTGCCCTTCGGCTTGTGTGCCCGAGTTAGCCCGACGATTCCGAAGATCACGGCCAAGGGCCCGAGAATGAAGGCAGCGATGCCGAGGATCGGGATGATCGACGCGACGATGGCAACAATGCCGAGCACGAGCGCGGTGACGCCGAAACCGTTGCCCTGCTTGACGGGCGGCTGGTAATACGCGGGTTGGTATTGCTGAGCCAATGGTCCCCCTAGGACTGTAGATGTGATTGTGATTGTGGCACGCACAGCCGCGTTCCAGTGGTCTCGGTTCGATGTCTGTGCGAGGCGATACGCCACGGATACGCCACGAGGCACCTCCTACCCGCCCCTGACATGGGCAAACTTTCAGGTCCTGCCACGTTTACACCGTGGATGTCATCGGTTCGATCCCGGTAGGACCCACCACCGGCAGTACACGACAGAAGGAGTCCCGCCACGGCGGGGCTCCTTCTGTCGTCGAGGCGGACGGCAGGGCACGGCGTCGGGATGAGCGTCGCGGATGCGGCTATCGCCGGATCGCGACGACGAGCGCGGCATCGGCCGGAGCAGCGTCGGTGGAGTGTGTCCCGTCGTCGAGAGAACCGGTCTGGGGCTCGACCTCGACGATCGGTTCCAGGAGCTCAGGATCGATACCCGGTGGAGTCGGCTCGTGCCACCCCACGGATCCCTCCGGAGGCTCGACCTCGACGATCGGTTCCAGGAGCTCAGGATCGATACCCGGCGGAGTCGGCTCGTGCCAGGGGACCGATTCCGGCGGGATGCATGTGTAGGGGTCGGCCGGGTCGGTCCACCAGGCGCCGGCGGCGGTGATGGGGCAGTGCGGGTAGGGCGGTGCGGGCAGGTTCCCGGGCGGCAGGTCACCGCCCGTTCCGCTGCCGATCCCCGGGTCGGGTCGACCCGTCCCGCCGGCGTCCACGACGACGACTGTCACCTCCGCGGACGGCGGAACGTCGATCTGGACCTCGGCCCGCTCGACCATCACCGGCACCACCGGGGTGGCAGGAGGAACAACGGATGACGCGGGCCCGGCGACGGCGTCGAGCGGACGAGGCCCGGCCGGAACCGACGCGCCGGGGTCGGTGACTCCCGTCCCGACGCTGCCGGATCCGTCGGCGTCGGAAGGACCGACCGGGGTAGATACCGATTGGACGAACGGCTCGTCCGGAGGACCGGACACACCGGCACCGTGCCCCGGGGAGCGCTCGGCGACGCCTGCAGCAGTCACGCCGACGATCCCTGTCGGATCATCGACCCCCGCTCCACTGCGGAGATCGACGGCGACAGGCACGACGACGACGGCCGCGACAGTGCTGAGAACGATGGCGAGAGACCTGATCGACGAACGCATTTTCCACCCCGGGTGAGAGACCTATGGGTAGACCGTAGGACGCCCAGGGCGGCGCCGGAACAGTAGCCGATACTCGAATCGTTCAGTGACTACTTGCTTCCGGCAGCAGGCAGCACGTGTCGGTCCGGGAGGTCGGGCAATTCGTCGGCGAGATAGGTGAGGGCCTCGGAGACGCCCGCCTCGATCTTCAGCGAGGCGAACTCGTCCCCCCTGGTCCACCCGCGGTTGACGATCACCACGGGCTTTCCCGCCTTGCAGGCGTGCCGCACGAACCTCAGTCCGCTCATCACCGTGAGGGAGGAGCCCGCGACCAGCAGGCCCTCGGCGCCGTCCACCAGCGCATACGCCTCCGCGACGCGGTCCTTCGGGACGTTCTCGCCGAAGTAGACGAAGTCCGGCTTGAGCATGCCACCGCACACCGGACACGGTGCCATGACGAAGTCGCCCGTGTCGTCGACATCGGCGTCCGCGTCGGGAGCCACATCGCCCGCGTCGGACTCCCGCTCCAGGTAGCCGGGATTCAGGTCCTCGAGGATCTCGGCGATCCGCGATCTCGGGAACGTCGACGAGCACTGCAGGCACACCACGCGGTCGAAGGTCCCGTGCAGGTCGATGACCCTCGTGCTGCCTGCCGCGGAGTGCAGCTTGTCGACGTTCTGCGTGATGAGCCCGGACAGCAGGCCGCGCTGCTCCAGCCGTGCCACGGCCGCGTGGCCGGCGTTGGGATCGGCCCGGCGCAGGTGTCGCCAGCCCACGTGGTTCCGGGCCCAGTAACGCCGCCGCAGCACCTCGTCGCCGACGAACTGCTGATAGGTCATGGGATTGCGGGGTACGGATGTGGGCCCGCGGTAGTCGGGGATCCCGGAGTCCGTGCTCAGGCCCGCTCCCGTGAGGACGGCGAGGCGTCGGCCGGCGAGGAGGGACACCGCACGCTCCAGTGCTGCGCGCTCCTCCGGGCCCAGCGGTGCAAGGGCCGCGGAGGGGGTTTCGCTCACGAACCCGGTCAGACCGAGCCTCGGGTTGGACTCCGGTCCCGGGAGATCGTGCTGCCGGACGGGACGGTCCCCCGCCGAACTCGTCGTCACGCCCGGACCGTGGGGGTCACGGCGTCACAGGGCTGCTTCGACCGAGGACAACGCGTGGGCGTAGTCGGCGATCGGGCGTCCCTGTCCGTGGTCGGAGGACACGACGGCGCGGACCGTGCCGGAACCGTCGAGGACATAGCTCACACGATCGGCGTAGCCCTTCGTGTCGTCGAACGCCTCGTAGCTCCTTGTGACGGTGCCGTGCGGCCAGAAGTCGGCGAGGAGATCGAAGGAGATGTCGTTGGCGTCTGCAAAGGCACGAAGCGTGTACTTGTGGTCGACCGAGACGGCGACGAGCGTGACGCCTGCCGCGTCGAACAGCTCCAGGTTGTCGCGCAGCTGGCCGAGTTCGTCCGTGCAGACGCGGGAGAAGGCGAAGGGGAAGAAGACGACCACGGCGCCGCCCACCAGGGAAGAGCTCTCGACGACCTCGCCGAACTGGTTGGCGAGCGTGAAGGCGGGTGCGGGGGAACCGATCTCGAGGGGCATCGCTACTGCTTCCGTCGGCTGACCAGCCGGGTGGCGGACCATTCCCTGGACACGCCGGCCGAGGAGGTCGAGTGGAGGCCGGCGGTAGGAGCCGCCTCCTGGACGTCAGCGGGCGGCACATATCCTGGGCGGCCGGACTTCGGCGTGAGGAGCCAGACGACTCCCCCCGCCCCGAGTGAGGTCAGTGCGTCCACCAGGGCGTCCACGAGGTCGCCGTCGCCGCTCCGCCACCACAGGATCACGCCGTCGACGACGTCCTGGTCGTCCTCCGTGAGCACTTCGGACCCGAGGCCGTCCTCCAGTTCCTCCCGGAACTCGAAGTCGACGTCGTCGTCGTATCCGAGCTCCTGAACGAGGTCTCCGTTCTTGAAACCCAACTTGCCTGCCACGTTGACCGCAGTGGCGGCTTCAGCCTCGCTCACTTAGCTCCTCCTGGAAAGACGGGCCTGACGTGCCCTCGTATGGTTGTACATTGCTACCAGCCAACACCTTTATACGCCAAGCATCAAGCCGGAGGGCGCTTTTGGCCGCCGTCGTCCGCAGGCACGCTCGGACCGGCCCCCGGACGTGGCGTGCGCAAGCCCTCGGCGTAATCTGCCCGGCGACCCCCATCCCGCTACGCACGGACCGTACGGCGGCGATAGAGTGAACCGATATATGGCCACGGTGCTCACACCGTCCGGCCGAGCATGCATCTCTGCGCGGGCCAACGAGCCGTGCGCAGGCATAAAACGACACAGACAGAATCTGTGGAAGTGGAGAGATATCGCGTGGCTGTTGAACAAGGTACGGCGGATATTCTGAGCGGTCTGACAGTCGGCAAGCCCGACGGGGATCCCGAGGAGACCGCTGAGTGGATCGAATCCCTCGACCAGCTGATCCGCACCCAGGGCACCGAGCGCGCGCAGTACATCATGCGTTCGCTCCTCCAGCGTGCCGGTGCGCAGTCCGTGGGCGTGCCCATGGTCACGACGACGGACTACGTCAACACGATCCCCGCCGACCAGGAACCCGAGTTCCCGGGTGACGAGGAGATCGAGCGGAAGTTCCGCGCATGGCTGCGCTGGAACGCAGCTGTCATGGTGCACCGCGCCCAGCGCCCCGAGATCGGGGTGGGCGGCCACATCTCCACCTACGCCGGCGCCGCAACCCTGTACGAGGTGGGCTTCAACCACTTCTTCAAGGGCAAGGACCACCCGAGCGGCGGGGACCAGATCTTCTTCCAGGGCCACGCCTCCCCCGGCATGTACGCCCGCGCCTACCTCGAGGGACGGCTCACCGAGGAGGACCTCGACGGCTTCCGCCAGGAGAAGTCCAAGGAGGGCCACGCGCTGTCCTCCTACCCGCACCCGCGCCTCATGCCGGAGTTCTGGGAGTTCCCCACGGTCTCCATGGGCATCGGCCCCATGAACGCCATCTACCAGGCGCAGTCGAACCGCTATCTGCACAACCGCGGACTGAAGGACACCTCCGACCAGCAGGTCTGGGCCTTCCTCGGCGACGGTGAGATGGACGAGCCGGAATCGCGTGGTCTGCTGCAGCTCGCCGCCAACGAGAACCTGGACAACCTGAACTTCGTCATCAACTGCAACCTGCAGCGTCTCGACGGACCCGTGCGCGGTAACGGCAAGATCATGCAGGAGCTCGAGGCGTTCTTCCGCGGTGCGGGCTGGAACGTCATCAAGGTGGTCTGGGGTAGGGAGTGGGACTCGCTGCTCGCCAAGGACGACGACGGCGCCCTGGTCGACATCATGAACCAGACGCCCGACGGCGACTACCAGACGTACAAGGCCGAGTCCGGAGGGTTCGTCCGCGACCACTTCTTCGGCAAGTCCCCCGAGACCAAGGCCATGGTGGAGGACCTGACCGACGCCGAGATCTGGAACCTCAAGCGCGGCGGGCACGACTACCGCAAGGTCTACGCGGCGTACAAGGCCGCGACGGAGTTCAAGGGCAAGCCGACCGTCATCCTCGCGAAGACCGTCAAGGGCTACGGCCTGGGGTCGCACTTCGAGGGACGCAACGCGACCCACCAGATGAAGAAGCTGACCAACGCCGATCTCAAGGCGTTCCGCGACCACCTCCGGATCCCGGTCACCGACGAGCAGATCGACGACGACCTCTACAACGCTCCGTACTACCACCCGGGCGCCGACGCTCCAGAGATCAAGTACCTCCTCGAGCGTCGCCGTGAGCTCGGCGGATTCATCCCCGAGCGCCGCACCAAGCACGCGGACATCGTGCTGCCGGGCGACAAGGCGTACGAGATGGCCAAGCGCGGTTCCGGCAAGCAGATGGCCGCGACCACCATGGCGTTCGTGCGCATCCTCAAGGACCTGATGCGGGACAAGGAGTTCGGCAAGCGGATCGCGCCGATCATCCCCGACGAGGCGCGCACCTTCGGGATGGACTCGTTCTTCCCGACGGCGAAGATCTACAACCCCAAGGGTCAGAACTACCTGTCCGTGGACCGCGACCTGGTCCTCGCGTACAAGGAGTCCATCGAGGGGCAGATTTTGCATGCGGGCATCAACGAGGCAGGATCGATGGCCGCCTTCACCGCGGCGGGCACGGCGTACGCCACGCAGGGTCAGCCGCTCATCCCCATCTACGTCTTCTACTCGATGTTCGGCTTCCAGCGCACGGGCGACTCCATCTGGGCGGCAGCCGACCAGATGGCCCGCGGTTTCATCATCGGAGCCACGGCCGGCCGCACCACGCTGACCGGCGAGGGCCTCCAGCACGCGGACGGTCACTCGCCGATCCTCGCGTCGACGAATCCGGCCGTCATCACGTACGACCCGGCCTTCGGTTACGAGATCGGGCACATCGTCCGTGACGGCCTGAACCGGATGTACGGCGACATCGGCGACAAGCCTGAGTCCTTCCGCAACGTCATGTACTACATCACGGTGTACAACGAGCCCTTCGTGCAGCCGGCCGAACCGGAGGAACTGGATGTCGAGGGACTGCTCAAGGGCATCTACCTGCTGAAGCCCGCCAAGGTCGACGGTCCCCGCACGCAGCTGCTGGCCTCCGGCGTGGCCGTGCCGTGGGCGCTCGAGGCACAGAAGATCCTCGCGAAGGACTGGGGTGTGTCCGCCGACGTCTGGTCGGTCACGTCCTGGAACGAGCTCCGCCGCGACGGCCTCGATGCCGAGGAGGACGCCTTCCTCAACCCCGGCGCCGAAGCCCGCAAGCCGTTCGTGACGCAGCAGCTCGAGGGGGCCACGGGTCCGATCGTCGCGGTCTCGGACTTCATGAAGGCGGTTCC
Organism: Arthrobacter sp. CP30; assembly: GCF_053470025.1. Lineage (NCBI taxonomy): Bacteria > Bacillati > Actinomycetota > Actinomycetes > Micrococcales > Micrococcaceae > Arthrobacter > Arthrobacter sp. CP30. Next base: position 81,962 of record NZ_JBQEMM010000006.1, on the reverse strand, counting down.
CGACCAGATCCGGCAGTTCCTACCGAACGAGTTCGCGACCCTCGGTGCCGACGGCTTCGGCTTCTCGGACACACGGGCTGCGGCACGCCGGTTCTTCAAGATCGACAGCCACTCCGTCGTCGTCCGCGCCCTCGAGATGCTCGCCCGCCGGGGTGAGGTCGACGCGAACGCGCCGAGGGAGGCCATCGAGAAGTACAGCCTCCTCGACGTGAATGCCGGGACCACCGGTAACGCGGGCGGGGACGCCTAGTCCGGCCACCGGCCCGACGGGCGACGGCGGGACGCAGCGCACGCTGCGTCCCGCCGTCGCCCTTTTTGTAGCCTTCTCACAAAGGGGGAGCAGCGTCGCCGAGACCGTATGCTCGAAGCATGCGGCAGCCCGACCATGTCCCCGCCACCTCCTCCGGCACGTCCTCCGGCACCAGGCCCGGCGCTTCCGGTGCCACGAACGCGGGTGCCGCGCCCCCCGATCCCGCCACCGTCGAGAAGCTGCGCGCCACGATCGGTTCGCTCTCGACGGCGACGCTCAAGCAACTCGACACGGACCTGCCGTGGTACCGGGGACTCCGCCCGGATGAGCGTTCCGCCCTCGGCATGGTCGCCCAGAAGGGTATCGCGTCCTTCGTCAACTGGTACCAGAAGCCCGTGTCCCCCGCCTGGGTGCTCAGCGATGTCTTCGGGACGGCCCCCACCGAACTCACCCGCTCCATCAGCCTGCAGAAAGCCCTCCAGCTCATCCGCGTGGTGGTGCAGGTCGTCGAGGACCACGTGCCGTTCCTCGCGCCTGCCGCCGACCAGGCGCCGCTCCGCGAAGCCGTGCTCAGGTACTCCAGGGAGGTCGCCTTCGCCGCGGCGGACGTCTACGCGCGTGCCGCCGAGACCCGCGGCTCCTGGGACACACGCCTGGAGGCCCTCGTGGTCGACGCGATCCTGAGGGGGGAGAGCTCGGACGCACTGCGCTCTCGGATCGCCGCGGTGGGCTGGAGCTCCCAGGCCCCGATCACCGTCATGGTCGGCAGCGCCCCATCCGAACCCAATGCGGGCTTCCTCAACGAGCTGCGGAGGATCACCGGGCGTCTCGCCGAGGACGTCCTCGTGGGGATCCAGGGCGAACGGCTGATCCTCGTCCTCGGCGGTGTCCGGGATGCGGACAAGGCCTATCCCAGGATCAGCGAACTCTTCGGCGACGGCGCCGTCGTCTTCGGCCCGGAAGCCGAGTCGCTCGTCGCGGCGAGCACGTCCGCGCAGGCCGCTTTCGCGGGCCTCACCGCTGCCCGAGCGTGGCCCTCCGCCCCCCGGCCGGTGTCCTCGGAGGACCTGTGGCCCGAACGGGTCATCTCCGGCGACGACACTGCGCGCCGCGCCCTCGTCCGCAGCATCTACCGTCCCCTCCTCGCAGCCTCCAACGGTCTCGAACAGACGCTGTACGCGTACCTCACCCTCGGACACTCCCTCGAAGCCACATCGAGGTCACTCTTCGTCCACGCCAATACCGTGCGGTACCGCCTGCGGCGCGTCTGTGACGTCACGGGGTGGGATCCGCTCATCCCGCGCGAGGCCTACGTCCTGCAGACCGCGCTCGTGGTGGGGCGGCTGGCCGCTGCCACGGCACCGGCCGGCACCGGCTCCGCCGCGGCCGGGGGAAGCACCCGGACCTCCCGGCCGGCCAGTGTCGACAAGGGCATGACAGCCGCGGGGAGAGCCGCAGCCTTGTAGACTTCCTACAACGCGACACCGTCAGCTTGGTTCTGCTGAACACCCGATATTGCCCCTCCCCTTTGGAAAGCTGGAAGAGTGCTTGCAATCGCCTGCCCCGGACAGGGCTCCCAGACTCCCGGCTTCCTCGCCCCCTGGCTCGAGCTCCCCGGAGTCCGCGAGCACCTCGAGCAGCTGAGCGCCCGCGCAGGCACCGACCTCGTCCGCCATGGGACCACCTCCGACGAGGAGACCATCAAGGACACCGCCGTCGCGCAGCCGCTCATCGTCGCCGCCGGACTCGTCACGGCCCGCCTGCTCCTGACCGGCCACACGATGACCGCAGCGACCGTCGTCGCCGGGCACTCCGTCGGTGAACTCACCGCCTCCGCCATTGCAGGGGCCCTGACGGAGGACGACGCCGTCGCCTTCGTCCGCGTACGGGCGAACGCGATGGCCCAAGCGGCAGCAGCCACGCCCACCGGCATGAGCGCGGTGCTCGGCGGTGATCCCGAGGAGGTCGCCGCACGGCTCGCCGACCTCGGGCTCACGGCGGCGAACGCCAACGGCGGAGGACAGGTGGTGGCAGCGGGAACCCTGGAACAGCTGGCCGGCCTCGCCGAGAACCCCCCGGCGAAAGCCCGCGTGATCGCCCTCAAGGTCGCCGGCGCCTTCCACACCGCGCACATGGCGCCCGCCGTGACGGCGCTCGAGGAGCTCCGGCCCACGCTCACGCCGGCCGATCCCACGGCGACCCTCATGTCCAACGACGACGGGAAGCCCATCGCCACCGGCCAGGGCAACCTCGACAGCCTGATCGCGCAGGTCTCCCGCCCCGTGCGCTGGGATCTGTGCATGGAATCGATGCAGGCCATGGGGGTCACGGGGATGGTCGAACTGTCCCCCGCCGGCACGCTGACGGGCCTGGCCAAGCGCGGAATGCGCGGTACGGCCACCCTCGCCGTAAAATCTCCTGAGGACCTGGACGCCGCGCGCAGCTTCATCGAGGAACACTCGCGGACCACGGACCCGGTCACCGCACCCATCTCCGAAGGACCTCAGTGAGCATCAGCGCCATCAAGCAATCACCCCTGCGTGAGCACACGCGCATCCTCGGCGTCGGCGCCTACCGGCCCGAGATCGTCGTCACCAACGAGGACGTGTGCCAGTGGATCGACTCCTCCGACGAGTGGATACGACAGCGCACCGGCATCGTCACCCGCCACCGGGCACCGCGGGACGTCAGCGTCATCGACATGGCCGAGGCAGCAGCACGGGAAGCACTCGTCGCCGCCGGGATCGAGGCGTCGCAGCTCGGCGCCGTCCTCGTGTCCACCGTCACCCACCCGCACGCGACACCCTCCGCGGCCGCGCAACTCACCGATCGCCTGGGAGCCACCCCCGCACCGGCTTTCGACATCTCTGCGGCATGCGCCGGCTACTGCTACGGCATCGCCCAGGCTGACGCGCTGGTGCACGCCGGGACCGCCGAGTACGTCCTCGTGGTCGGCGTCGAGAAGCTCTCGGACTTCATCGACAACTCCGACCGCACCATCTCCTTCCTCCTCGGTGACGGAGCCGGGGCCGTGGTCGTCGGCCCTGGCGATTCGGCCGGCATCGGCCCCTCGGTCTGGGGTTCCGATGGCAGCAAGCACGGGGCGATCCGCATGACGAGGTCGTTGCTCGACACGCGGGACTTCTCGCTCGGGACCGTCTCCACCGAGGGCGAGGCCGAACAGGACGCCGACGCCGCACGCGAGAGTCTCTGGCCCACCATGCGCCAGGACGGGCCGACCGTCTTCCGCTGGGCGGTCTGGGAGATGGCGAAGGTGGCGCAGCGCGCGCTCGACGCCGCCGGGGTGACTGCCGATGACCTCGCGGTCTTCCTGCCGCATCAGGCCAACATCCGTATCATCGATGAGATGGTGAAGCAGCTGAAGCTCCCCGACCACGTGTACGTGGCGCGGGACATCGTGGATGCAGGCAACACCTCGGCCGCGTCCATCCCCCTCGCCATGCACCGCACGCTCAAGGAACAGCCTGAACTCAGCGGCACGCTCGCGCTGCAGATCGGGTTCGGGGCCGGCCTCGTCTTCGGGGCACAGGTCGTGGTCCTTCCCTAGTTTTCAAGCCCAGACCGTGACAGCGCGGTTTGACCATCCCCGCCGGTGTACCGGCAGCAACAGAAAAGGAGCCACCATGGCTAGCAACGAAGAAATCCTGGCCGGTCTGGCCGAGATCGTCAACGAGGAGACCGGCCTCGCGCCCGAGTCCGTCGAGATGGACAAGTCCTTCACCGACGACCTCGACATCGACTCCATCTCGATGATGACGATCGTCGTCAACGCCGAGGAGAAGTTCGGTGTGCGGATCCCCGACGAAGAGGTCAAGAACCTGAAGACCGTCGGCGACGCCGTGAACTTCATCTCCGGCGCTCAGGCCTAGTCCTGCAGCTCCCGGCGCTACGGCCGCTCCCGGTGTCACCTGCCGGGGGCGGCCGTCTCCGTCATCCCTGCGCCCCGTTCCGCCGGCGCACGCCCTAGCTTCGAAAGAGTGACCATGCCACGCAAAGTCGTCATCACCGGACTCGGTGCAACCACCCCGATCGGCGGGGACGTCCCCACCATGTGGGCCAACTCCCTCAAGGGAGTATCGGGCGCCCGGACCATCGAAGCCGACTGGGTGCAGCAGTACGAACTGCCCGTCACCTTCGCCGCGCAGATCACGGTGCCGGCGTCGGAGGTGCTGTCCCGCGTGGAAGCCAAGCGCATGGACCCGTCGACGCAGTTCGCCGTCGTCGCTTCCCGCGAAGCCTGGCGGGACTCCGGGATCGAGGACATCGACAAGGACCGTCTTGCGGTCGCCTTCGCAACGGGCATCGGCGGCGTCTGGACCCTCCTCGACGCCTGGGACACCCTCCGCGAGAAGGGGCCGCGGCGCGTCCTGCCCATGACGGTACCGATGCTCATGCCGAACGGGCCCGCAGCAGCGGTGAGCCTTGATCTGGGCGCCCGCGCCGGCGCGCACACTCCCGTCTCCGCCTGCGCCTCGGGAACCGAGGCCCTGCATCAGGGACTCGAACTCATCAGGTCCGGCAAGGCCGACGTCGTCGTCTGCGGCGGTGCGGAAGCCGCGATCCACCCGATGCCGATCGCTGCCTTCGCCTCCATGCACGCGCTGTCCCGGCGGAACGACGACCCCGAGTCGGCGTCGAGGCCCTACGACACGAACCGTGACGGCTTCGTCATGGGCGAGGGCGCCGGGGCGATCGTCCTCGAGGCCGAGGAGCACGCACGTGCCCGCGGTGCCCGTGTCTACGCCGAGCTGGCCGGGACGTCCGTCACCGCCGACGCCTACCACATCACTGCCCCTGATCCCGAGGGCCTCGGAGCCACGCGGGCGCTCAAGGCGGCGCTGTTCGACGCGCGAGCGCAGGCAGAGGACGTGGTGCACGTCAACGCGCATGCGACCTCCACGCCGGTCGGCGACAAGCCGGAGTACACGGCGTTGAAGGCTGCTCTCGGCTCGCACCTCGATCAGGTCGCGGTTTCCGCGACCAAGTCGCAGACGGGCCACCTGCTCGGGGCGTCCGGTGCCGTCGAAGCCGTCATGACGGTCCTCGCCCTGTACGAACGCACGATGCCGATCACGATCAACCTGGACGACCAGGATCCGGAGATCCCCCTCGACGTCGTCACAGCGCCGCGCGACCTGCCGTCCGGGGACATCGTCGCACTCAGCAACTCGTTCGGGTTCGGCGGGCACAACGCCGTGATCGTCCTCCGCAGCGTCTGACACCTGCTACGCGAGAAGGCGCCGCCCCGGACGGGGCGGCGCCTTCGTCGTTGAGCCGCGGACCCGACGCTATGGACGAGGGGCACGGGCGGTGATCCCGTAGTGCGGATCCCCTGGATCACGCTGCGCGGCAGGGCGCAGACGGACGGGATGCGGTGGCTCAGCCGACCTGGTGCAACCAGCGCACCGGCGCTCCCTCGGCTGCGTGGCGGAAGGGCTCGAGCTCCTCGTCCCAGGACTCACCGAGGGCGAGGGACAACTCGTGGTACACCGCTGCGGGATCGCCGGCGCCGGCCTCGTAGGCGTACCGGATGCGATCCTCGGTCACCATGATGTTTCCGTGGACGTCCGTCGTGGCGTGGAAGATCCCGAGCTCTGGAGTGTGGGACCACCGGCCGCCGTCGGCGCCTGCGCTCTGCTCCTCGGTCACCTCGTAGCGGAGATGCGCCCAGCCGCGGAGAGCGGATGCGAGCTGCGCGCCGGCTCCCTGGGGGCCGACCCAGGACAGTTCTGCCCGGAGCATTCCGGGCGCGGCAGGCTGAGCCGTCCACTCCATGTCGATGCGCTTGTCCAGCACCGAGCCGATGGCCCATTCGACATGAGGGCACAGCGCAGTAGGGGCCGAGTGCACGTACAGGACACCGCGCGCCATCACAACAGACATTCCATCCTCCATAGCTGTAGGTACGTCTTCCCCAACGACCTGCACTGGCTGATGAAACTGCGAACGAGCGTGCTGCTACCTTACGAGACCCACCCGCACCGGAGTGCGAGCTCTGTGTTGCCACTGATCATTGTGCCCGACGAACCTGAATTTCGCCACTGTAACTACCGCGGTGCCATTTGAGCGGCAGCGCCGCGCCGGAGCTGGGCCACACTCCCTGCATCAGGCGCGCGGATGAGCCTGCTCGTGGCTGCGTCGGAGTCGATCGACCGAGACGTGGGTGTAGAGCTGCGTGGTGGCGAGGCTGGAGTGCCCGAGCAGTTCCTGCACGGCGCGGAGGTCGGCCCCGCCGTCGAGCAGGTGGGTCGCCGCAGTATGCCTCAGGGCATGGGGGCCTCGGGCTGCCGTGTCATCGAGCGCATCGAGCGCCTCCTTCACCTGGCTTCGGACCGACCGCTGGTCGATCCGCCCTCCCCGCCTGCCGAGGAACAGGGCAGGTCCGCTCGCCGGGCTGATCCATTGCGGACGGCCGTGGCGCAGCCACGCCTCGATCGCGTTACCGGCGGGCTCGCCGTACGGAACGGTCCGCTGCTTGTCGCCCTTGCCGGTGACGACGAGGGTACGGCGCCCCGTGTCCACGTCGTCGATGTCGATCCCCACCAGTTCGCCGACGCGGACCCCGGTGGCGTACAACACCTCGAGGATGGCACGGCGCTGCAGGAGGCCGGCGTCAGTACCGGCGTCCGATACCGGCCCCTCGAACAAGCTCTGTGCCTGGGCATGGCTGAGGACCGCGGGCAGCGCGCTGCTGCGCTTGGGCGCACGGAGCCGGAGGGCCGGATTGGCCGGGACCAGTTCTTCACGCACCGCCCAGTCCATGAGGGTCCGGACGGATGCCGCCCGCCGGGCCAGGGTCGAGCGAGCCAACCCTGTGTCGTCGAGCACGCCCAGCCAGCTCCGGAAGTGGCGGAGCTCGAGCTGGCCGAGGCTCGTGACGCCGGCCTGCTGCGCGTGGCTGAGGAAGAGGCGGGCATCCTTCAGATATGCCCGGATCGTATGAACGGACCGGTTGCGCTCGAACGCCAGATAGTCCTCGAACGCCCGCAGCGCGGCGGAGAAGGCGAACTGGTGCGCGGCGTCGCCCGGCGACTCGACGACCGCCTGGTGCCCTGCGGCGTCGTTCGCGACGGTGCCGGCCTCGACCCCGCTGTCCGTGACTGTACCGGCCGCGACGGCGTCATCCTCGACCGCGTAGTTCGGGGTCGGGCCGTCCGCGACGGCATCGACCACGTGTCCCCTGTTCATGTCGCCTCCGTGCACGTCACCAGTATCTCCCCGGATCAAGGTTCCGCCCGGAAGGAGCGCCCTGCCGATCCCCCTGCACCTCCGCACTACTGCACCTCACCCGATTCAACCGGTGCAGCCGCACGAAGAGGGGTCCTGGGATGATCGGCCGTTTCGTGCTCCAGAAGGGCCGTCTTCACGCCGATGCCTGCTGCGTAGCCCACGACTGCGCCCGTACTGGCGACGATACGGTGTCCGGGCACGATGATGGACACCGGATTGGCTCGCACCGCGGCTCCGATGGCCCTGCCCATGCTCGCATTGCCCAACTGCTCGGCGATGTCGCGATAGCTGCGACGCTCGCCGAAGGGGATGTCTGTCAGGGCGGCCCACACCGAACACTGGAACGCGGTGCCCCGCAGTACGACGGGGACGTCGAACTGTTGCCGACTTCCTGCAAAGTACTCCCGGAGCTCACCGGCCGTCCGCACCAGAAGTCGCCGTGCCGCGTCCGAAACGACGACGACGCTCTCCCCCGCTGCTGCGATGGGACGGCCCCGCTCGCCGACTGCATCGTCGCCCGCCGTCAGAGCGGACGGGGGCATCACGTGGCCGCATGGCACATCTACTGGTGGGTCGGGCGGCACCGACGCCAGGTGTCCTAGGACCTCCGCGGTGGGACGCGGCACGTGCTCTCCGTGATACAGACCGATGACAGCTTCACTGTCGACCACGATGCGAAGTGTGCCGACGGGACTGTCGACGTCGAGGTACCAGCGAACGTCGCGTCGCCCGGCAGATTTCCGCGGACCGGTGGACCGGGTTTCGGACATCAGGATCTCCTTCAGGTGCGTTCGTGCGGGTGCATGGGGGTTCATCGGGGCTCGTGCGATGGACACCTGTGGTACCGACTCAGGAGGGCAGCAGGGACAGCGGTCCGCAACAGTTCAGGCCTTCTGCCGGCGCCACCCCTCCGGCGTCCTCACGGCGAGCCCTGCGAGTTCGAGTCGACCGAGTCCGCCCATCACCTGCCGGGCGGACAGCCCCGCCACGACGGCCAGCTTGTCGACCGTCGTCGACGCACGAACCGGAAGACCGTCCAGAACCAGCAGATCGGGGATGGCGAGCCCGTCCTGCTCCTTCGCGGGCGTCGCGGCCTCACGCGTGCGATCCCCCGTCGGGAGGCTGCCGAGGGGCCCTGCGAGCTCGGCGACGTCGGCCGCATCGGTCACGCAGACTGCCGTACCGTCCCTCAGCAGCCGGTGACACCCCGCCGAATTGGCCGAGTGCACCGACCCTGGCACAGCCCCGACAGGGCGCCCCAGGCCGGCCGCATGATGGGCCGTGTTCAGGGCGCCGGACCTCCAGCGGGCTTCGACGACAACCGTCACCCCGCTCAGTGCAGCGATCAGCCGGTTGCGTTGCAGGAACCGCCACCTCGTCGGCGAACTGCCGGGAGGCACCTCCGAGATGAGTAGTCCCCGTTCTGCGATGACGCGCAGAAGCTCCTCATTCCCTGCTGGGTAGTAGCGGTCGATGCCGCAGGCGAGAACGGCGACGGTCGGCGGAAACCCGTCATCCTCCCCCGAGGCGAGCGCGGCGCGGTGAGCCTGGGCATCGATCCCGTAGGCACCACCGGACACCACCGAGTACCCGCGGGTGATGAGACCGGCGGCCAGGTCCGCCGTCACGGACGCTCCGTAGGAGGTGCTGTCCCTCGATCCGACGACGGCCGCCAGCCGACGGCGGTCGGGGATCTCAGGCCGGCCGCGCACCCACAGACACAGAGGAGCAGCTGATTGCAGATCGTCCAGCGCGCCGGGCCACTCTCCCGACTCCGGTGTCACCAGACGACCCCCGAGGCGCGCGAGAGTCGCCAGATCGCGGTCGGGCGCGAGGTCGGCGAGGCGAGGCGCCCACCGGTCCAACCCCTCCTGCAGGTGGTCGCGGCTCCCGTGCTCCGTCAGGTCCAGGAGGTCGTAGAGCTGTGCTCGGATCTCGCGCCCGGCCCTGAGCTCCCTCCGGGCGATCCGCAGGGCATCGACGGCACCCACCACAGCCGCCAGCCCGAGCCCGACCGTATCGGACGGCTCGAACAATCTCGACAGGGCAGCCCGCGCCTGAACCGCGGCCGAGACGGGCGCGCTCACGCGGCACGCTCCTGAAGTCGGAACCCCAGGGCGGTGACGACGTCGTCCGCATCAGGGCTCCCGCGGCCGCTGAGGTCGCAGATGGTCCACGCCACAACATGGATCGTGTTCTGGCGCATGTTGCTCAAATAAGAAGACCGTGGCGTCACGTCGTCAAACAGCCGCCACGGCCTTTTCCGAACCCCGCTAGGAGATTCATCATGAATGCTACAACAAACGTCGCTGCTGTCGTGCCCTCAGGCTTCAAGATCGACGCAGGAAACCCGCAGCTTTTCTGGGGCCCAAAGGTCGAGGCTGAGCACTACTACCTGCACCTCACCTGGAACGCCTCCACCGGTGAGGCTGAGCTTTACACCGAGATCAGTGATTCCCTCCCGGTAGACGCCATGCTGAACCTCGCCGTAGATCTCGCCGTGATGGCCGGAGTGGTGCGGAACCTGACGTTCTAGCCTGCTCCCCACTCCCGCAGGTACTGCCAAGACAGGAGGGTGTCCTCCTCATATTGGTGGTCCTGCGGGAGCTTCGGCTTCCCGTGCCGGAGGAACGTGTTCCGTAGCTGCTCTTCATACCACTCGGACTGGTGCTGCTCGACTAAGCGGTTGGTCTTGCCTCGGTCTCGGCCGGCGAGCGTGCGGGCTACCTCGAGGCTCACAGCAGCAGGAACGATATAGCCGCGCTCGGACTGGTAGGAGTCTTCGTGATGTGGAACCAGCTTGCCTAGGGCTTCTTCGAGCTGCTGGACGTTGAGGATGCATGCCACTCCCCCGCCGCGGTCAATGCTGTGATGCACAACGTCGGGCTCGAGAAACGTGTCGAATACCAGCCCGACGGCGTAACGAAGTCCTTCACTGATATCCGGAGACGCTGCCGTGAGTCGTGCCCAGTTCGCCTCATCCTGCCGTCGCTGGTCAACATCCGCCCACCGGACCTGGAGCCGCTGTGGTGGAACCCACTCTTCAGCGTCGTCCTCATCTAAGAAACGGACAAGGACCTTACGCTGTCGGCCCTTACCCGGTCTCAGAAATTGGACGCGTTGGAATTCCCCTTGGACGCCCTGCCTGTACCCATATCCATCGCCCTCGTGGAAACGATGCTTGGCGCTCACTTACCTGTCACGCGACTGATCGCGTTGATGATATCGGTCAGACCAGACACAGGGACTGTGTCCTCATCGGGCTTGGCTCCGAGGTGAGCAATGTAGCTCTTGCCGAATGCCCGGTCGACCAATTCGAGCCGTGCAGAGTCAACGTTTTCCTGATCCGCATTTGTCGCGAGGAAGGGGCCGAAAGTTCGCAACTCCATTTCCATCCGCTTGCCAGCCGTAGCTTCATTCGAGAATCGGCTACCCAGTCTGATGGCTACAGCAGCCGCGGAACCCGCTAGGACGCCGAAGGATGCTCGCACACCGATGCTCTCCCAACTTGGGGGACTATCGACCGCGGTTAGGATCAGAGGGATGAAAGGTATCGCTGCTGCGATGAGGAAGATAAACCCAAGCACGAACAAACCGGAGCTGCTCAGGCGAGCGTTCCGAGACGCAGTAGCAAAGTGCTTAGCGAGGACGTCCGCAGCACCGAGGGAAGACAGCTTCTCGTAGTCCGAGATCGTCCCCTGAAGCTTGAGCAGAGCATCATCAGCCTGCGCGTTCCGTAGAACCAGATCCTTCTCGATCCTGTTGTAGTCGGCTTTCCACTGGTTGTCGGTCTGGACACGCCACTCTTTGAAGGCGTCCGAGTTTTGAGCCTTCATTCCATCAATGGTTTCTAGCCCCGTTTGCACCACTTGGTCTATCCGCGTTGACGCAGCGACAATTTGATCTGAGACCTTCATCGCAGAGGCTTCCACCCGCCCAAGGGACACCTGAGTAGCGTTCTGCTTCTCAAGCATGCTGTCTTCGATGGAGTCGAAACGCTGTAGCACGTTTGCTTGCCGGACTTCCTGCTGTTTGAGATGTTTTGCCTGCATCTCAAGGAGGTCCTCGAAAAGTGTGTTCATCTGAGTGACAGCTGCGCCCTTCGCATACCGTCGCGGCCAGGGAGCCATGTCGACCAAGAGCGACTCCGCATACGGAATAGCAGACGTGGTGTGTGCTCTGTACTGAGTAGTCGATACGCGGTTGGCCATGTACGACGACACCTGCTGGACGTGCGACACCAAGGAATCGAGCATTGGTCCCGTGAAAAAGGCGGCGTAAGCGGTCCCCATTTCTCGATGGGACAACACATAGTCGAGCAAAAATTGAATGCGCTCGAGCTCAACAGCCTCATCGCCGTCAACAGGCTCTATGCTCTCCACCTGGTCGAGGGCATCCTCGACCATCTTCCAAAGTGGGTGAGAGTCGAACTCAGAGCGCTTCACTACAGGCCTCCTAGGGTTTGAAGGCGACCTTACAGGAGCGACCGTGCTCATTCGCTTAACGGCAGAGGTGCCCCAGCTTGGAAGGAATGGGGCACCCTACGCTCGCTAGACCTGGGTGATCGTCGGCCTGTTCCAAGGGCCGGCGGTCTTCAGTACGAAGTTGACGATTCGCCAGGACTGGACCTGCCCTGCGCCAGACGTGTTCCGGATGACGGTCTGAACTACTGAGTCACCGGTGAGGTTGGAGTGGCTGATCCAGTTCCCACCGCCTTGGCCCGGGGGGATGTCTGTCAGGGCGGCGAACCGGTCAGTGTTCGCGTAGTAGGGCAGCGCGGGGTCGAGGTCGATGAGCCTGGTCACGCTGGCCGGGATACTACGGGTGCGCCGACCGTATGCTTCGACGCTGGCGTAGTTCGTGCCGTCCGCATGGACCGGCGTCGGATAACCGGTCACGGCAGCCCCGGAGATCTCCACGCCGTCCGGGGTGTAGATGTTCACGCCCCTGTAGGCGCCCGTAGCCGGTCCGGCGGCCTGCAGCCCAAACAGCTTGAACGATGTCACTCCCGAGCCCGTGTAGATGGCGCTGTTGGCTGATTCACGGGTTGTGAACCCGGTGACCGTCACCAGGTCCCCTGTGGTCACTGACAGGTCGTACTCCGCCCCAGTCCACCCGCGTACGTTCACGCCCGCGAGGTTGATGTCAGCGGACCGGAACTGCACCGCGATCGCGATGTCTCCGGTGCCGTAACCGCCACGTCCTACAGCCTCGAAGCCGTTGATGCTGACGCCGATGTAGGCGCTGATGGACAGGGCCCTCGGTGTCGCGTCGTCCTGGAAGCCCTTGTCATTGTTCGGGTTGATCGACACGAGGTTGCTGGCCGTGATGTTGCGAGCGGTCTTCGACACAGGGTTGCTGCCCGAGTGGTAGCCGATATGCCGGAAGTTGTACGACCGGACCGAACCGGTGTCGTGGTGCCCGTTGATCGTGACGTCCTGAGCAGCGGACTCGTTCCCGTGCCCCTTGACCTCGACGCCGGCATAGCAGCCGAAGGAGCGGTTACCGGTGAGGGTGATGTGCGCAGAGTCCCCGTCGATCTCGAAGCCGTTGCAGTTGTCCCGGAGGCGCGGGTTGTAGCTGAGGCAGTTCGTGAACTTGATGTTGTCCGAGGAGTGGCAGGTGAAACCGTCGTCCCCGAAGTTCGTTGCCTCGCATTGGAAGAACTCGACGTCGCTCGAGCGGAGAGTGGCTGCCGCACCATCTCCGAGGTACGGGTAATCAAGGGCCCCACGAGTGACATCGAAGCCGTGAAGGATTGGATTGACGGTCTCGACCCGGTCCACGTAGAAGTGGCGCACGTTCCGCCAGACCATCGTTGAGCCGCGAGAACCGCCGGGGGCGAGAAGCGTGCCCCCCTGCCGCATGCAGTTCCCGTCGATGGTGAAGTCGGCGAAGTATCCCTGCACGTTGCCGGTCATGTTCGCGTTGGTGAAGAGTGATACGTCGGCGGGTGCCGCGTCGTGGACATGAAGGACGGTCTTCCGCTTACCGTCCCCGCGGAACACGCTGCCGTCACCCCACGCAGGAGCCTTTGACAGGTAGTAGTGGCCGGCGGGTGCGTACACGGGTCGGCCGGTCTGGCGGGCAGCCTCGAACGCCTGCCAATCATCCGTCGATCCCGGCACACGATTTGGGGCGAGGTAGTCCTTCACGTTCGCGTACTGATCGCCGCGAGGGACGAACATGCTCCGGCCGTTGGTCTCGCTGAGCAGTCGGTTGTCCGGTGACTCACCGCGAGCCCGCCCCATACCCGATGGGGCTTCGATGGTAAGGGTCATGCTGGCCTCCTAGGCCTTCAAACGGGGCGGTATGCCGCTCTCCCGTGTGGAAAAAAACCGTGTGTAGCGTGACTTCCAGGCAGAGTCATGCTCGCGTCAGATTGCTGGTGGCCGGGACGCCCCTTCCCGTAGGGGGTTCGAGCCGCGGGCGGCTGTGGCGGCCGGCTGACTCTGCCTGGGAGTTGCTCTACTTGCGGTCGAAGAAAAGGGTGGTGGGCCATCCGGTGGCGCTGGTGAGTTGCCTGTAGGAGGGCTCTAGCGGTTGTCCGCTCGTGATTCACCATCTGTCCCGCGCTGACGGGTGCAGTTGACGCCACCGGATGGAGTCGTTGCCTGACCTAGGCGGTCAGGGTGATCTTGGTGAGGTACGTGGGCTGGATGATGGCCGGGTGCACGCGCTCCTCGACTCGGGTGCTGACCCGGTTGTGCTCCCAGTCACCGGTGGCGAACCCTGACTCCACGCGCAGCCCGGAGGTGTGGGAGTAGAACACACCGAGGCCGGGGGTGGTGAGGTACATGGTGCCGGCGGGGATGGCTGGGGTGGAGGTGAGGGGCACACCGTGGACGCTGCTGGGCGTACCGCTGAGGGGGTCCATGGTGTACTCCCCTGAGCCCGTGGACTTTAGGGTGCGGATGGCCGCGATGTCGAGGGGGTTCGCGATGATCCTGGTGGGGCTCAGCCCGTTCGATGCTTCTGCTGCACCGATCGCGCCGGCGATGGTGTCGATGGCCTGTGCCTTCGCACCGGTGCTCGTGAGGGCGCCGGCTGCAGCGCTGAGCTTGGCGAGGACGAGGCGGTTCTCCTCGAGGAGGACTGAGCGGGTGGCTTCCTTCAGGATGTAGCTGATCAGGAAGGTCGCGTCCTGGCTGAGCTCGTCCGTGTAGGTGAACCGTACGGCGATCTTGTCGAGGGACAGTTCCTTGGGCTCGAGGTCGAAGCTGAGCTCGGGCTTCAGGCCACCTTCGGGGACGATGGCTGCGCCGGAACCCTGGCCCATGACGTAGTACTTGATGTTCGCATTGGCTGTCGTCTGCTGGTCGAATAGCTCGCGGAGAGCTGTTGCCGAGGATCCCGGTGGGACGTTGACGACCGTGTTGCCGATGGCTTCCTGGCTGACACTCGCGGAGGTGATAGCTTCCTTGCGGAAGGGCATGTTGAAGCCATAGGAACTCTTCTGCCGAAGTGCGAGGGACAGGCCGTTCTTCACCTCGGTGGCGTCGAAGCCGAGGCCGTTGTGCCGTTCACGGTCACCGGGTCCTTCTCCGCCGAACGCGGTGAGGCGGGCCATGGTGGCGTCGGACTTCTTGGCGGCCGCCGCCCACTCATCGATCTTCTCGATTTCCGTGAAGTAGCCTTCGACCTGCTTTTCTTCGGTTGCGGTGAAATCGCGGTTGGATGCCTTGGCGCCGTCGATGATGGTCTGTGCCTTGCGGAGGAGTTCGGCTCGTTCGGCTGTTTTGGTGTGTGCCATTGGAATTCCCCTTTCGAGGGGTGCAAGTGCGGAAGATAGACCCGTTGTGGGTGTTGTCCGCAGAGGGAGTGGGTTACATCCGGGGCTGTTGCTCTACGCGGTTCGCTTGCAAAGCGAATGGCGGAGCTGCACCCGGTCGGTGAGACTGGCGGGCGGGGTGATTACCGTTGGCCGTCTATGTACCTAGGTCCCTTACTTGCTTTAGCGTCGATCCTCGTCACTTGGCCTTTACGGGGCTCCTCGTAACTTGTCTAGCTGCAGTCCTCGTAAGTTCTTCTATTCACATAGTAGCAGTTCCCGCCCGCCATTCTCACTTAGTCGGCACTTTCTCTCGCGTGGTCGACAAGCACTTTGGTGAGGAATGCGTCGACCTCTGGGGTGTCGCCTATTTGCAGGACGACCATTTCGGTGAGGGCGAGGACCAAGGCTGCTGTCGCGCCAGGTGTTTCGTCGTCCGCGGTTTCGTTGAGGACGTCGTCGATTGCGAGGCTGTCGCGGCGGATGAATCCGAGGGCGGCGCGGATAGCTCGGTGGCGATCCAGAGTTCGCACATTCGCGTAGACCGTCATGATGCTTGCTCCTGTAGGGGGTTGTTATGTCTGTTATTAGTGTCTTTGTCGGAGGGCAGCGTCGTAACACTCATAACGCTTCTAACAGGGGTGTAGAGGCCCCTCTTCGGGTTCGCGATCCTTCCGTTCTCGTAAGCTCGCCGCAGGTAGGTGGTAGCCGTGGGCGGGTCGAGGTGCAGCAGAGTCGCTACATCTTTCGCACGGGTCCCCTCGGGGTACTTGGAAACGAGCGCGATAACCTCGGCCATCCTGTCTCCGACGCCCTCCGTGTTCTTCGATGTCTGGGCCGCCGCAGCTGCTTCCGTCCTCGAACCACCGGACAAGATCCAGTTACCCGTGCCTGCGGTATCGAGTAGGTACTCCCCTTCCGCTGCGTCTCGGCTGGTGACCTGCAGGTTGGCCTGCTGCTCGTGCCTGGACCGCTTGAGGAGCAGGACGGTGTCCGCGGCGCCCGCGATGCCCTGCGTGCCACTGACAGCGTCGAGGAAGTCCGCGCCGTCCATCTTTCGGGTGTGGTGCACGACGATGACCGACGAGCCAGGGTTGCCGTCAGCGAGGCCCTTCAGGGCTCCGAGGACGCGATAGTCCCGGTCGTATTGCGTCTCCCCTCCGAACGCCGGCGGCATGGCCTTCCCGAGGGTGTCGAGGATGACGATCGGGTTCCGGCCGTCGTGCTGCTCCATGTACTCGCGGATGGTTTCGACCATGTCGCCCTTGGGTACGGAGGTGATGAAGGTGAGGTCCCGGGAGACGCTGGTGATACCGAGGGTGCGTAGTCTTCCCTGCAGCCTGCGTGGGCCGTCCTCGAGCGCCATGTACATCACCGGTGCCCGCTTGGTGGGGATACAGCCAAGGGCTAGGCCGCCGTTGCTGTTCGCTACGGCGAGTCCGAGGACCAGCCAGGACTTTCCGATCTTCGGGGCCGCTACGAGCATCGTGAGGCCTTCGGGGATGATCCCGTCGACTACGTAGTTGATCTCTGGGAACTCCTGCGCCATGAGCCACTCGGCATCGAACGCCGCCGATAGCTTGCTCGACCCAGGCTTGAGGGTCGAGGCCTCGGGTGCACGTGGCCGCGGTGGTGCCTGCCGTGGTTCCTTTTGTCCTGAGGTGAGCCCAGATGCCATGGTGGCCCGGATCTCTTGGTCTGAAAGCCCGGTGTCGTGCGCGGCCAAGCCGAGCTCTCCCTGCACGAGTTCGATGGGTAGTTCACCGCCGGCGACGAGCTGGCCGAGGCTGTACGCGGATACGTTGAGTTGGTGGTTTCTGGTGCCCTCCACCGCTTCGCGCATCGCCTGACATTCGAGCGCGAGTGCCCGCGCACCGTACTCGCTGGCTGAGTCTGTCGGACCGAAGGACAGGGACGGCGTGCTCTGCTCGGAGCGGGGAGTGCCGTCCTGGTTGTATGCGGCGCGGATAGTGTCTGCGAAGCCCATCAGCGCATCACCCGCTGACGCTGGTAGGCGTCCTCAAGGACGTTGAACAGAACGCCGGCCGTGAAGATGTCACACTCTGGAGAGATGAAGTAGAGCGTGGCCGCTTTCGGCTCTCGATCCCGCCGGCTACTCATGTGCACCTCGGAAGATGAGAGTCACGCGGTCGAATTGTTCGCGGGTCAGGGGCTGCCATTGTTGGGCAACGGATCGGGCGTGCGCCCGTAGATCAGCTGCGGAAGATGGTGTGCGCGTAGACTTCACCCGTACCTCCTGCATTGATGTAGCTGGTGCGTCGGACGGTGTGGGCCTGAGCTTTGGCGAGTTGAGGGCCCATACCGTCTTTGTTTGTGCTGATCCGTCGGTTACCCATTCAGTACCTCCGCGAGGTCGATTCGAATGATCCTCGGGCCAAGGCGATGTGCTTTGAGCTTCCCGCTTTCGATGTGGCGAAGCACCGTCTTGGTTGAGCAGCCGAAAAGGCTTGCATACTGCTTCGGCGAGACAAATTCGTGCTTTGTGGTCTCGGACACTGTTCCTCCTCTGTCTTCTAAAGTCGCTCTAATAGACCGACAGGACAAGCCTAAGCCCAAGTTTTCGGGCTCGGAGAGGGGCGCTTTGTTACCTGTTTCCTATGTGGAACTGATTCGCCGATAAGTGATGAAATTAGTTCCAGTAGTGAAACTTTCGTACGGGAATGGTGCGATATTTGTTATCGAACCGTTACCGTTACGATCGGCGGTAGACTCCTACTGTCTCAGGTCGAAACGTCCTCGTGCCACGCCCGGGCGCATGAATGACAACGTGGAAAAGCAGGTCGATGACGGCCCGCTTCCGCGACATCGTGAGCGATTCCCATGCTGCTTCGACATCCTCGGCGTTGACCAGCGGGCCTAGGGTGTCGACCCGCCCTGCGTCAGCCATGGCTGCCTCAACATCGCTGAGCTTTTGGCGCAGCCGTTCAGTGACAGTGCGCAGCTGAGACGCCGTGAGGTCTCCCTCAGCGAACTCGATAGCGACGGAGTTGAGGCGGTCGCGGAAGGTGACTGCCTGGGCCCTGAGCGCGTCCATATCTGGGCGGTCCTGCTGATGCAGTAGGAAGCGTGCGTCTTCCCTCGAGAGCAGTTCGACAGTCAGTAGGCCCACGTAGGCGTCTACAGGGTCAGCCATGCGTGAGAAATGGCCCATTGACCCGCTGCATCGGTAGGCCCTGATTCCCGGGCGTTTCGTACCTCCGGCATGAACGCGAGACCCGCACACCCCACACACGGCGATGCTGGATAGCAGGTAGGTGCCCGACTTGGGTGTCCTGCGCCGCTCTGGGTGGCCGAGGATACCGTCGACGGCTCGCCAGGTAGCTTCGTCCACGATCGACGGCCACACGGCCTCTGCAACGATCTCGCCGTTGTACGAACGCATGCCCATGTAGCGGGCGTTACGGAGTACGACGCGCACGGAGTAGGCCTGCCACGGCGATGGTTCGCCATAGTGGGCGGCAGAGTACTTCGCTTGGCCCGTGACGAACCCCGCCCGATTCCACGTCCTCGCGATCTCAGCCAAAGGCACGCCGGCGAGTACTGAGGCGTAGCCGGACCGGATGGCCTCGGCTTCATCTGGGCGAACGGTGACCCCGTCAGGCTCGTAGCCGAAGGGTCGACGGCCACCAACCCGCTTGCCTGCTTCCGCAGCCTGCCTCGATGCTCGCTTCTGGCGGTCCGACTTCATTTCGATCTCGAGGCGGGCGACACTGCCCAGTGAGTCGGCGACGAACCGCCCGGCCGCCGTTTCGAAGTCGAGTTCGGCGCCGTTGACGAGTGAGAGCCTGGCGCCCTGCTTCTGGCAGAGCTCGTACAAGCGGACTTCGTCCCGCCTGTTCCGCTGCAGCCGATCGAGGGACCAAGCGATTACAACCTGAGCTTCTCCGGACGCCAAGCTGGCCAGCATCGCCTCGAAGCCGGGACGCTTCCGCTTGCCGGCGGCTGAGATGTCGTTGTCTGTGTGTATGCCTACGACGTGCCACCCGCGGTCCTCGGCTCGCTTGAGGCAGTCCTCGCGTTGGCGGTCCACGCCGGCTTCCTGGCCGGTTCGGTCCTGAGAGATCCGTAGATACACAATGGCTTTCACATCTGCTAACTTAACATCCACGCCACCCGCAGCACACGATCCCAGCCACGCGCACTGACGAGGGCACGATCGAGCGCCCGGTCCAGGGGCGCCGTCACCCTGCGCGGAAGCGCGAGCTCGCCGCGCAGGATGCGGCCCTGCACCTCCGAGTTCGTCGCATAGCTCCATCGGCCCAACCGGGCGCGCTGGGCAGCTCGTGCCTCGGCCACCCGAGCCGCCACCACGGACGAGGCCTCGGACGGCGCCCCGTCCGCGTAGTCCGCGAGACTCACGCGTTGCACGACCACCTGGAGGTCGACCCGATCCAGGAGCGGTCCGGACAACCGGTTGAAGTACCGGCGTCGCTGCTGCGCCGTACACAGGCAGTCGATTCCCTTCCCGTTCGCGAGTCCGCACGGACAGGGGTTCAGGGCGAGCACCAATTGGAATCGGGCGGGGTAGGAGGCAGTGCCGGAGGCGCGATGAAGGACGAGGCGACCGCTCTCGAGCGGCTCCCTGAGCGCTTCGAGCACGCGGCGCTCGTACTCCGGCGCCTCATCGAGGAAGAGGATGCCGCGGTGGGCTCTGGACGCCGCGCCCGGCCTGGGGATGCCGCTCCCGCCACCGATGATCGACGCCGGTGTCGCCGTGTGGTGCGGGCTCTCGAAGGGCGGCTTCCGGACCAGCTCCGCACAGTGCCGCTCACCGCTCAGGCTGTGGATGGCTGTCACCTCCATCGCGTGGTCGTCCTCCAGATCGGGCAGGATGCCCGGCAACCTCTCGGCGAGCATCGTCTTGCCCGCGCCCGGAGGACCCACCATCAGGAGGTGATGGGCTCCCGCCGCGGCGATCTCCAGAGCGAACCGGGCCTCCACCTGTCCGGCGATGTCGGACAGGTCTTTCAGGAGGCCGGGCTGCGCGGTGGGGACAGCGACCGGGTCCCGTGGCGCTGCTTCGGCGGGGTCCTCGCCCTCGACGTCCGCGCCGAAGCCCGCGGCCACTGATCTGAGGGTGTGGAAGGACCTGACCTCCGCCGACGGGACGAGAGCCGCCTCTGCCTCGTTCTCCGCCGCCACCACGATGCTGCGGTAGCCGGCGTCCACGGCGGCCATCACCGCAGGCAGCATCCCGCGCACGGGACGAAGCTGTCCATCGAGTCCCAGTTCCGCGATGAAGACCGTCGTGCCGCAACCTCGCACATCTCCTGCCGCAGCGAGTGCAGCCATGACGATCGCCAGGTCGAAGGACGATCCCCGCTTCGGCAGGGACGCCGGGATGAGGTTGACGGTGATCTTGCGCCTGCTGAGGGGGACACCGGCGTTGCGGGCTGCCGCACGGATGCGATCCTTCGCCTCGTTCAGGGACGCATCGGGAAGTCCGAGGAGCACGAACGCCGGAAGAGTCTGCCCGATGTCCGCCTCGACCTCGACGATGTGCCCGTTCATCCCGACCAGGGACACTGCGTAGGTCCGACCGAGCACGGTCAGATCACCGCCCGGACATGCTCGATGCGCGGGTCACCGCTGCCGTCGTCGAGAACGCCCACCGCATCGATGCGGAAGCCACTGAAGCGCTGGTTGTGCGCCCGGGCCCACTGGGACGCGAGGACATACAGCCGCTCGAGCTTGCTCGCCGTGATCGACTCGAGCGGTTGCCCGAAATCGTCCGAGCTGCGCGTCTTGACCTCGACGATCACGAGCGTGGACCCGTCCACGGCCACGAGATCGATCTCGCCGACCGGACAACGCCAGTTCCGGTCCACGATCCGCAGTCCTGCGCGTTCCAGATATTGCGCCGCCGTCGCTTCTCCGCGGCGGCCCAACTGATCCTTCGCCACCATGGCGATCACCTCCTTCCCCAGCTTCGGGGCAGCGGGAGGACGACAGCCGGGCGGGATGCCCTATGTGGACAACGGAGGAATCACGACGTGCCCGATCTGCGGACGTCGAGGAAACCGGTGTCCACGGGGACGCCATCCCGGCAGCGGGAAGTACTGGCCCCCGCATCGCTGCCTCTCGTACGGTGGAAGGCCAGCGGCATCCATGGATGCCGACACACGAGAGCCGAGGAGGCGTCGATGTCGGAGTTCAGCGGCAGTGAGGCAGACCGGCAGGACCAGGTGACACCGGCGCTCCCGGACGCCCCGACCGCGTCCGGCACCATCGCGGACGCCGGAACCGGCGGATCGGAGGCAGACCGGCAGGACCAGGGAACACCGGCGCATCCGGACGACGCCACGGCCGGAGGTGGCATCGACGGCGGCGGGACGGGTGGATCGGAGGCGGACCGTCTGGAGTGGGCCGCATCCGTCCCGGACGACGGCGAGGACACCTTCTCCCGCAGCGCCGAGGAGGATGGACTCACCCCCTGAGTAACTCATCCCCTGAGCCGGACGCCGTACCGGGTCGCCGACCCGGTGGACGAGCCGCGGGGGAATCAGGGCGAAGGCGCCAGGCGACGGAGATCGCGGTCCCGACATCAACCACTCGACACCGGACCCCCAGACGGCAGGAGGGGAGGGCAGGAAGGAACGCCGGGGAACGGGTCAGTTGCCGAGCGTCCCGTCCTTGGGGAGCGCGATGTCGTCCGACTTCGTCAGCTCCTCGACGTTGACGTCCTTGAAGGTGATGACGCGGACGTTCTTCACGAAGCGGGCGGAACGGTACACGTCCCACACCCACGCGTCCTGCAGCGCGAGGTCGAAGTAGACCTCGCCGTCTGCCGACCGCGCCTGGAGGTCCACGTTGTTCGCCAGGTAGAACCGGCGCTCCGTCTCCACCACGTAGCTGAAGAGCCCCACGACGTCCCGGTACTCGCGGTAGAGCTGGAGCTCCATGTCGGTTTCGTAGTTCTCAAGATCCTCGGCACTCATCGGACCATCATCCCCCACTCTCCGTGGTCGACGCGCCAACGCGCTCCAGGTTGCCCAGCCGCCAGGTCCTGCGGTGGAACCCGGTGGGCCCGACGGCGTCGATCGCTGCCCGGTGGGCCTCTGTGGCGTAGCCCTTGTTGACGTCCCAGCCGAAGGCAGCATGATCGCCGGACAGCGTCACCATGTACGCGTCCCGCTCGACCTTCGCCAGGACACTGGCCGCCGCAACGCTGAGGCAGGTCAGGTCGGCCTTGATCCTCGTGTGCACGGGGGCAGTGCATCCCGGGGCCTCCACGGGAGGGGCGCCCTCGTCCGTCAGGAACAGGGGTTCCTGCTGCCGCGCGGACAGCCAGTCGTGGTTGCCGTCGAGTACGACGACGTCGGGAGACACGGTCCGGAGCACCCCGTCCCACGCACGGCTACCCGCGGTGCGCAACGCGCTCATCAACCCGAGGGCGTCGATCTCGGCAGCGGAGGCGTGACCGACGGCGGAAGCGACCGCCCAGCGCCGGATTCGTGGCACGAGCGCCTCGCGCTCGGCGGCAGCGAGCAGCTTGCTGTCCCGGACGCCCCTCAGGCCGGCGACGGAGTGCAGGTCCACGACGACGATGCCGACGGACACCGGCCCGGCCAACGCTCCCCTGCCCACCTCGTCGCAGCCGGCGACGAAGCGGTGCCCCTGCTCACCGAAGGTCCGTTCGAAGGTCAGGTTCGGGGCCGCGGTGCGCTTCCTGCGCGCTGCGGTCATGGTCCCGAGGGCGTGGGTGCTGCGGGAGTGGGCCGGGCCGCGACTTCCGGCTCGGGGATGCCGTCGAAGACCTCGGGATGGCTGCCGAGGAAGCCGATCCTGTTGAGTGGCCACGCGATGACCGCGGCCTTGCCCTCGATCTCGTCCACGCTCACGAAGCCCTCGCCCGGCTTGTCACGGTTCGCCCGCGAATCGGCCGAGGCGTTGCGGTGGTCCCCCATGACCCAGACCTTGCCCTCGGGCACGACGACGTCGAACGGCACGTCCGACGGGTTGGCTCCCGGGAAGAGGTAGGGCTCGTCGAGCGGCTCGCCGTTGACGGTGATACGGCCCTGGGCATCGCAGCAGATGACGTGATCGCCGGCGAGGCCGATGACGCGCTTGACGAGGTGCTGCTGGGACTCGTCCGGGGCGAGCCCGATGAAGATCAGGGCCTCCTTGAACCAGCTCACCTGCGTCTGGGTCTGCGGGGGCAGCCATCCCTCGGCATCACGGAAGACGACGATGTCCCCGCGCTGGAGGTCGAACGGCTGCGGGACGAGCTGGTTGACGAAGATGCGGTCGTCGATCTCCAGGGTCTCCTCCATGGAGCCCGACGGGATGAAGAACGCACGGAAGAGGAAGGTCTTGATGAGGAAGGACAGCACCAGGGCGATGACGACGATCGTCGCGATCTCCTTCAGCCAGGCACCGACACCGCGATCGGCCTCCTTCTTCGCCCGTGGGCGCCCGGCGCCGTCCTCGGACGTCTGCGGTGCGTCCGGGTCGAAGGGGTGTGCTGCGGGTGCCTCGGCCCCCGAAGCCGACTTCCTGCGGAAGCTCCGTGCCATGTGCTGATGTCCTTCGTGGTCGTGATTTCGGCGGCTGCGCGCCCGGATGCGTTACTGCCTGGGCGGCGTCAGCGCCGCGGTGCTGCCCACCTCAGCCGACGTGGCGCTCGATCGGCGCGAACCGGTCGAGTGGCCAGACTAGCTGAAAGGCCCTGCCGATGATCCGATCCTCGGAGACGAGGCCACCACCGGGCGCGCCGAGCAGGGACCTCGAGTCCATGGACGCGGAGCGGTGGTCGCCGAGGAGCCAGACGCGCCCCTCGGGGACGACGACGTCGAACGGCTGCTCACTCGCCGCATCCCCCGGATAGACGTACGGCTCGTCGATCCCGTTCCCGTCCACGCTGATCCGGCCGTCGGCCGCGCAGCAGACCACGTGGTCCCCCGCGACCCCGACGATCCGCTTCACGTACACGGTGTCGCTGCCCGAGAGTCCCAGCCACTGGCCGGCACCCGCCACGATCCGTTCCGGGAGGGATCGCGGGTCCGTGATCGGGTCGAAGGATCCCCGGCCGTCGAAGACGACGACGTCGCCCCGGCGGAGTTCCCCGCGCGTGTCGTGGAGCTTGCCGACGAGGACGCGGTCCCCCTCGGTGAGCAGCGGTTCCATCGAGGCCGACGGGATGAAGTAGACGTCGATCAGGAAGGCGCG
Source organism: Arthrobacter sp. CP30 (assembly GCF_053470025.1). Lineage (NCBI taxonomy): Bacteria > Bacillati > Actinomycetota > Actinomycetes > Micrococcales > Micrococcaceae > Arthrobacter > Arthrobacter sp. CP30. Next base: position 57,501 of record NZ_JBQEMM010000006.1, on the reverse strand, counting down.
GACCAGTCCGGTGATCAGGGCGGCGGCGACGACGGCGGAGAACACGAAACGCCAGCCCACACGATGGGGCCGGCGTTCCGGGTGCTCTCCGACCGGGGGTCGGGAAGCAGGGTCTTCATGCACTGTCAGGGAGTTACTTGACCGTCTTCGGGTCGCGCTTCTCCTTGATCTTGGCTGCCTTGCCGCGCAGCTCGCGCATGTAGTAGAGCTTGGCGCGGCGGACGTCGCCCTTGGACACGACCTCGATCTTGTCGAGGACGGGGCTGTGGACGGGGAACGTACGCTCCACGCCGACGCCGAAGCTCACCTTGCGGACCGTGAAGGTCTCGCGGATGCCGTCACCCTGGCGGCCGAGGACGAAGCCCTTGAAGATCTGAACACGGGTGTTCTTGCCTTCGATGATGTTGACGTGGACGTTGACGGTGTCACCGGCGCGGAAGTCGGGGACGTTGTCGCGGAAGGATCCGGCGTCGACGGAATCGAGAATGTGCATTGTCGTACTCCTGGTGAACGCCACAGGTCACTCACGTGGGTCACGGCGGTCAAGGACGGGACGGGGTCCGGGCAATGCCGCCGAAGAGGTTGTCCCGGCCGATCCGATGCTTCGGTGGCCGGTGTGCGACTGTTGGCCGGACGCCCCCTGTGGCAGGGTCCGGCCCAGTGGACACGAATCACCATTCTTCCACAGGCCGCCCGCCAACCACTAATGCGGAGGGCGCATGAGACGGCCTCCGACGACGTCGAACCCCGCCTCCCGCAGTGCCTTCAGGTCCGCTGCCGGCAGCGACGTCGCGTCGATGTCCCCGAGGAGGTCCGGTCGCCTGTCGGCGGTCCGCCGGAACTGCTCCATCCGGCGCCACCGCGCGATCCTCGCGTGGTTCCCGCTGAGCAGCACCTCGGGGATGTCCCGGCCCCGCCACGACGACGGCTTCGTGTAGACGGGGTACTCGAGCAGTCCGTCGGCATGGGACTCCTCGACGAGGGACTCGGGGTTGCCGACCACACCCGGGATGAGCCGACCGACGGCCTCGACCATCGCGAGGACGGCGACCTCGCCGCCGTTGAGCACGTAGTCGCCGAGGGAGACCGGACGGACGTCGAAGCCGTCGCGGGCCCAGTCGATCGCTCGCTCGTCGATGCCCTCGTACCGGCCGCAGGCGAAGACGAGGTGTTCGAGGCCCGCGAGTTCGTGCGCCATGGCCTGGTCGAAGACGGCCCCGGCGGGCGACGGGACGATCAGGGTGGGCCTGTGCTGCGACGCCGGTGCCGCCGCCAGCACGGACTCCAGCGCCTGCGCCCAGGGCTCTGCCTTCATCACCATGCCGGCGCCCCCGCCGTAGGGCGTGTCATCGACCGTCCGGTGCCGGTCGGTCGTGAAGGTGCGCAGGTCATGGACGCGAACGTCGAGGACGCCGTCCTGCCGGGCCTTGCCGATCAGCGAGAGATCGAGTGCGGCCAGGTACTCCGGGAAGATGGAGACGACGTCGATGCGCACTAGTCGCGTGCCTCGCCGGTGTCGCTGGCCGTCACACCGTCCGCGACGTCGTCGCCGTCGTCGGGCGCCTGGTTCGACCCCGGCGTGTTCAGGTCGAAGAGACCGGCCGGCGGCACGATGACGATGAAGCCGTGCTCGGTGTTCACCTCGGGGACGATGTCGCCGACGAACGGCACGAACGCCTCGTGACCGTCGGCGAGCTCGACGACGAGGAGGTCCTGGACCGCCAGGGTGCGCAGGGCGGTCACCTTCCCCACCGAGACACCGTCCACCCGGGCGTCGAGCCCGACGAGTTCGTGCTCGTACCAGGCGTCGTCGTCCTCGTCCCCGGCGCCGGTGGTGTCGATGAACAGCTGGGCGCCGCGCAGGGTCTCGGCCTGGTTCCGGTCGGCCACCTGCTCGAAGGCGACGATCAGGATGTCCTTGTTCCAGCGCGCCTTCGCCACGGTCAGTTCGGCGACGGCGGCACCCTCGACCCGGAAGGTCTCACCGGCATCGAACCGGTCCTCGGGGGCATCGGTGAAGAGCTGGACCGTGACCTCGCCCCTGATGCCGTGCGGCTTCCCGATCCTCGCGACGAGTACGTCCATGGTGGTGCTCCTGCTCTCGTGCCGGTAGCGGCGTGAAAAGGGTGTGACATGCGACCGGCCCCACCACCATGTCCTGGTGGTGGGGCCGGTCGTGACGCTGTGAAGCTCCGGGTCAGCCCCGGCGGCGGTCCGTGTCGACGACGTCGACGCGGACCGGCTCGCCGTCGGCAAGCGCTGCGACCACCGTGCGCAGGGCGCGGGCGGTGCGGCCCTGACGGCCGATCACGCGGCCCAGGTCCTCCTGGTGCACGCGGACCTCCAGGGTCTCGCCGCGACGGTTGTTCTTCGCGGAGACCCTGACGTCGTCAGGGTTGTCGACGATGCCGCGGACGAGGTGCTCCAGAGCGTCGGCCAGCAACTTACTCTGCCTCGGTCGCTTCCGCGGCGGCGTCGTCGTTCTTCTTCGCCTTCGGCGTGATGGCCTCGGGGACGATCACGGAGCCCTTCTCGGGAGCGACGAAGGTCTCCTTCGGTGCCTTGGTCCGCAGGGTGCCTTCCTGGCCCTTGAGTCCCTTGAACTTCTGCCAGTCACCCGTGATCTTGAGGAGCACGGAGACCTGCTCGGTCGGCTGCGCGCCGACGCCGAGCCAGTACTGCGCACGCTCGGAGTTGATCTCGATGAACGAGGGCTCCTCGGTGGGGTTGTACTTGCCGATCTCTTCGAGGGCACGGCCATCACGCTTGGAGCGTGCATCCATGACGACGACACGGTAGAACGGTGCGCGGATCTTGCCCATGCGCTTGAGGCGAATCTTTACGGCCACTTGTGTGGTCACTCCTTGTTAACGAAAAGGGGCGAACCCGTCATCCTGCTCCCGTGGGGCGGGCCATTCATGGGGGTTCAGAGGACACAATGCGCACAGAGAGAGGGGCTGCACGGATCGAGTACGGCTCCATTGTGCCAGATGCGCCGTGCTTTAGGCGATTCCGGCAGGGTCGGCGCCGACGGCCACGCGCAGCTGGTTCCGCCAGGGATCCTCGAAGCGCAACTCCTCCCCCGTGTGCCGGCTCGTGATGCCCGCGTGCACGAGGCGGTCGGCCAGCGCCGAGACCTCGTCGGCGCCGGGGACGCGGATGAGCACCTCGCCCAGTCCGAGCGTGTCCCGGCGGGGACCTGCGCCCCTGCTGTTCCAGACGTTCATGGCCATGTGGTGGTGGTAGCCGCCCGCGGAGACGAACAGCGCCTGGTCGTGCCACCCTGCGGTCCGCTCGAAGCCGAGCACGTCGACGTAGAAGTGCTCGGCCGTCGCGACGTCCCCCACCTGCAGGTGAACATGCCCGACGGCGGTATTCCTCGATGCGGCCTCCGACACGGCGTCCTCGGTCAGGTGCTGCTCGAGATAGGCGCGGGGTGCGAGCGGAAGGCTGTCCATGACCACCGTCCGGTGCCCGGTCCCGTCCTGCGTCCAGGCCCAGGCCTCCCGCGGGCGGTCGACGTAGAGTTCGATCCCGTTGCCCTCCGGATCGGTGAAGTAGAAGGCCTCGCTGACGAGGTGGTCCGCGCTGCCCACGTAGGAGCTCTGCGGATGCCGTGCCGCCGACCCGACCGCGGCGGCGAGGTCCGCGCGGTCGTCGAAGAGGAGCGCGGTGTGGAAGAGCCCCGCCTGCCCGGGCGGCGGGAGGCGCAGGTGTCCCGCGTGTTCGAGCCGCAGGACGGCCCGTCCCGCCCGACCGAGGACGACGGCGTCGATACCGTCCTCGATCACGGCGAGCCCGAGGGCCACCCTGTAGTAGGCGGACATCGCGGCGAGGTCGCCGACCCTGAGGGTCAGCGTGCCCATGGTGGTGTCGGTGGGTAGCAGGTCCGGCATCGGTTACTCCTTCATCTGGCTGTACCCCCTACAGCTACTTGAAGCTTTAACTTATTCCCGGGGACCCCGGTCGACCACGCGGCCGCGCAACACCACCGCGCGGAGCGCTGCCAGCGTCCCGACATCGACCCGCGGATCAGCGGCACAGATCACGGCGTCGGCGGCGGCACCCTCCTCGATCCCGGGGAAGCCCAGCCACGTCCGGGCCGACCAGCAGGCGGCATCGAGCGCGGCCACGGGTCCGAGGCCCGCGGCGGCAAGGGCCGCGACCTCGTCCGGCAGGCGTCCGTGGGCGATGACGCTTCCCGCGTCCGTCCCCGCGAAGACCGGGACCCCGGCGTCGAAGGCCCGCCGCACCATCGCGTGACGACCACCCCACAGGGTGCGCATGTGCGCGGCGTAGTCGGGGTACTTGGCGGCGGCCCCGTCGGCGATCGCCGGGAAGGTGTCGATGTTGATCAGGGTGGGCACGATCGCGACCCGCTGCTCGACGAAGCGGGGCACGTGCCGGGGCAGCATGCCGGTCGCGTGCTCGATGCAGTCGATCCCCGCATCCAGCATGGCGTCGAGGGTCTCCGCCGCGAAGCAGTGGGCCGTGACCCGCGCACCCTCGGCGTGGGCGGCGTCGACGGCCTCGCGGATCGCCCGCGGCGGGAAGGCGGGGGCGAGATCACCCAGGCCGCGGTCGATCCAGTCCCCCACGATCTTGACCCAGCCGTCCCCGCGCCGGGCCTGCTCCGCCACCGCGGCAGCCAGATGCTCCGGCTCCACCTCGACGGCGTAGTCGCGGAAGTAGCGCCGCGTCCGCGCCACGTGCCGGCCTGCGCGGACCAGGCGCGGCAGGTCCTCGCGCTGCTGGATCCACCGGGTGTCGTTCACCACGCCCGCGTCACGGATCAGCAGCGTCCCCGCATCGCGGTCCGCCAGGGCCTGGCGTTCGGCGACGTCGTCGGGCACCAGGCCGCGACCGTCGAGGCCCACGTGGCAGTGCGCGTCGACGAGACCGGGCAGCACCCACCCCTCGAGCACGCGCGCCGGCCGGCCGGAAGGACGTGCGAAGGTGAATCGGCCGTCCCGGACGTAGACGTCGCGGACCATCCGGGTGGGTGAGAGCAGCACGGTCCCGGTGAGGTGGAGGTAGCCGCCGTCGTCCGGGCTCATGCCGCCGTGTCCCGCCCCGTCCGCAGGAAGGACCGGACGAGCGCGGCTCCCTCCTCGGAATCGTGGGGGCGGTGACCGCCCGGTGCCTGGCGGTGGATCGCTCCGGTCCCGGCGAGATAGTCCGCGACCTCCTCGTAGAGCGGTTCCCAGCCGCCGGTGAGGACGGACGTCGGAACACCCGGCACGATCGACAGCGGCGCCTCCCACGGCGGGCTCTGCAGCCGCAGGCGCGCCGCGCCCCGCCTTCCCTCGGCGGTGTCGGCCGTTCCCGCCTCGGCCGAGAAGGTTCGGCGGACGAGGCTCCTGCTGAATTCCTCGTCCGACACGGCGTGCCGGGCGGCGAACAGGGGCGCCATCAGGGCGATGTGGGCGGACGTGGCCGGGAGATCAGCGGTCAGCGAGAAGCAGGCGGGTTCCACGAGCGTCAGCGTCCGGACGAGGTCGGGCCGCTCGACCGCCAGCATCATCGCGGCCACGGCGCCCTGCGCGTGCGCGACGACGTGTCCGCCCGCGCCGAGGGCTTCCGCGATGATCGCCTGGTCACGGGCATGGTCGGTCGGCAGCGGCTCCTCCGTCGCGGAGAAGCCGTGCCGCCGGACGTACAGGCAGTCGAAGTCCAGCGACAGACCGTGCTGCCGGGGCCACGCCGCGGCGCCGAAGGGCCCGGCGCCGTGCACGAACACCACGCGCTCACCGCCCGTCACGCCGCGACCCCACCGCTCGGGCACCGGCCGGCCAGCACTGCAGCGGCTACTTCCCGAGGAACTTCTCGAAGCCCTTCGGGAGATTCATCGCCGACGGGTCGAAGTCCGGCTGGCCGCCTCCGAAGGCCGCCCCGGTCGGCGCAGCGGCGCGCGCGGCGGCCCGTCGCTGCTCCGCCTCCTGCGCCTCGAGCGCAGCCTTGGCCGGGTTGCCCGAGCGGGGCTTCTTCTTCCCCTTGGCAGCCGCGGCCTTGGTCTTCCGCGGGCCACCGAATCCGCCCGGGCCCGCCATGCCCGGCATCCCCGGGATACCGCCGCCGGAGGCCATCTTCTTCATCATCTTCTGGGCCTGCGTGAACCGTTCGAGCAGGCCGTTGACCTCGGACACGTGCACGCCGGAGCCGCGGGCGATCCTCGCGCGGCGCGAGCCGTTGATGATCTTCGGGGCCACACGCTCGTGCGGGGTCATCGAACGGACGATCGCCTCGACGCGGTCGATCTCGCGCTCGTCGAAGTTCTCCAGCTGCTCGCGCATGTTCGCCGCACCGGGCATCATCATGAGCATCTTCTTCATGGAGCCCATGTTGCGGATCTGCTGCATCTGGGCGAGGAAGTCGTCGAGCGTGAAGTCCTCCTGGTCGGAGAACTTCTTCGCCATCCGGGCGGCTTCGTCCTTGTCCCAGGACCGCTCCGCCTGCTCGATGAGCGTGAGGATGTCGCCCATGTCGAGGATGCGCGAAGCCATGCGGTCCGGGTGGAACAGCTCGAAGTCGTCGAGGCCCTCGCCCGTCGAGGCGAACATGACCGGCTTGCCGGTGACCGAGGCGACGGAGAGCGCGGCACCACCGCGGGCGTCGCCGTCGAGCTTGGTCAGGACCACACCGGTGAAGTCCACGCCCTCGTTGAAGGCGAGCGCCGTGTTGACCGCGTCCTGGCCGATCATCGCGTCGATGACGAAGAGGACCTCGTCCGGCGTGATGGCCTCACGGATGTCCGCAGCCTGCTGCATCAGCTCGGCATCGACGCCGAGGCGGCCCGCGGTGTCCACGATCACGACGTCGTGCAGGCGGGCGCGCGCCTCGGCGATGCCCTGGCGTGCGACGGCGACGGGATCGCCCGTGGCGGACTCGAACTCGGAGCTGACGCCGGGATGCGGTGCGTACACCGGGACACCGGCGCGCTCACCGTTGACCTGGAGCTGCCGGACCGCATTGGGCCGCTGGAGGTCGCACGCCACGAGGAGGGGGCTGTGCCCCTGGCCCTTGAGCCACTTCGAGAGCTTGCCGGCGAGGGTCGTCTTACCCGCACCCTGCAGCCCCGCGAGCATGATGACCGTCGGCGGGTTCTTCGCGAGACGGATGCGGCGCGTCTCGCCGCCGAGGATCCCCACGAGCTCCTCGTTGACGATCTTGACGATCTGCTGGCCGGGATTGAGTGCCTGCGAGACCTCGAGCCCGAGGGCGCGTTCCTTGATGGCGGACGTGAACGCCCGGACCACCGGGACGGCGACGTCGGCGTCCAGCAGGGCCCGCCTGATCTCACGCACCGTCGCGTCGATGTCCGCCTCGGTGAGGCGGCCCTTGCCGCGCAGGTTCTTGAAGGTCGCAGTCAGCCGGTCGGAGAGTGAATTGAACACGTGCCGTGAACTACTTTCATCGGGGGTCAGGGAGACTCAACTCCCTAGGGTATCAACTGGCGACCGGGCAGTACCGCCCGCACAGGGGCCGTGGCCCGGCGCGGCGCGCAAGTCCCGGCGCCCCCTCCGGGAGCGGGACACACGCAGGGATAAGTGGCACAGTGAAGGCGTGGACACTCACTCGCTCGCAGAACACGATTCCATCCCCGCAGAAGCCGACACTCGCGTACGGACCCTGCTGATCCTCGGAGCGTCCGGGGATCTGACCGGGCGGCTCCTCCTCCCCGGCCTCGCGCGGCTCATCCGCATGCGACGCGGCGACGGGCTCACCCTGGTGGGGGCGGGTTCCGACGACTGGACGGACGCGCACTGGCGCGAGCGGATCGACGGGGCCTTCGCGACCGCCATGGAGAAGGCCGACGACGCCGGCCGTGCGGCGCTCCAGGACGTGCGGGACCGCAGCTCTTATCATTTCCTCGACGTCACGAAGGACGGCCTGGCCGACCTCGTCCACACGCTCGAGGGCCCGGTCGCCGTCTATTTCGCCCTTCCTCCGGCGGTCAGCCAGCTGGCGTGCAGCGCGCTCGGCCCCGACTCGCTGCCCAAGAGCACCCGCCTCGTCATGGAGAAGCCCTTCGGCACCGACCAGGCCAGCGCGCACCGACTCAACGAGAAGCTCGCCCGGCTGGTCCCGGAGCAGAACATCCACCGCGTGGACCACTTCCTCGGCAAGGCGACGGTCTTCAACATCCTGGGCCTGCGTTTCGCGAACCGGATCCTCGAGCCGGTGTGGAACAACCTGCACATCGAGAAGGTCGAGGTGATCTTCGACGAGGACCTCGCCCTGGAGAACCGGGCGCGCTACTACGACGGCGCCGGCGCACTCCGTGACATGATCCAGAGCCATCTCGTCCACGTGATGGCCCTCCTCGCGCTCAATGCTCCGTCCACCCTGCACGAGCGCGACCTGCGCGACCACATCGGATCCATCCTGCGGGCGAGCACCGTGGACCTCGACAGCCCGGCGAGCAGCCGACGCGCCCGCTACACCGCCGGCACGATCGGGGACCGCTCCATCCCCGACTACGCGGCGGAGCCGGGTGTGGACCCTTCGAAGAACACGGAGACGCTTGCCGAGGTGACGGTGTCGATCAACAACGAGCGGTGGTCGGGCGTGCCCTTCATCCTGCGCTCGGGGAAGGCGCTCGGCGCCAAGCGCAAGGAAGCCGTGATCACGTTCCGGCCGGTCAGCCACCTGCCGCTGGGGTTCACCGGGCAGGACGCACCCACCAAGCTGAGGATCGGCTTCGGTCCCGACACGCTGCAGCTGGAACTGGACGTCAACGGCCCGGGTGACATCTTCTCGCTGGACCGCGCCACGCTCAGCGCGGACCTCAACGAGACCGATCTGCTCCCCTACGGTGAGGTGCTCGACGGCGTGCTGGCGGGCGACCCGACACTCTCGGTCCGCGGCGACACCGCCGAGGACTGCTGGCGGATCGTCGAGCCAGTCCTGAAGGCCTGGGCCGAGAACCGCGTGCCGCTCGAGGAGTACACGGCCGGATCGGCTGGGCCCGAGGACTGGCCGTCGTCGCACGGTCGGGCCTGACCGGCGCCCGCCACTCGCAGCACACGGAAGGCCCACGGAGCCCACAGGACCCGCAGGGAGCACAGACAGGAGGAGGGCCACCCCATCGGGTGGCCCTCCTCCTGTCTGTCTGTAGGTCGGTCGATGGGGGCCGGAGCCTCCGGGACGGCCTACAGGGCCGCGTCCCCCCGCTCGCCCGTGCGGACCCGGACCGCTTCCTCGACCGGGATCACCCACACCTTGCCGTCACCGGCGCGGCCGGTGTTCGCCGTGGAGACCAGCACGTCGACGATGTCGGTGACCCAGGCGTCCGCCACCAGGACCTCGACGCGTGCCTTCTGCAGGAGGTCGACGGTGTACTCCGCACCGCGGTAGACCTCGGTGTGGCCGCGCTGGCGGCCGTAGCCGCTGGCCTGGCTGACGGTGAGACCCTGCACACCGTAGTTCTCGAGAGCTCCCCGGACGCCGTCGAGCTTGTCCGGACGGACGATCGCTGTCACCAGTTTCATGAATGGACGCCTTCCGTGACGTTATGCTGCGTGGACTGCCGGTCGGGCTGGGCATCAGCCGCCTGCTGTGCGGGCCGGGCGAACATCTGCTCCGCGAACGGGTGGAAGGACCCGCCGACCCCCAGGCCGCCGAACTCGTAGGCGGTCTCCGCGTGCTCCGACAGATCCACGCCGGACACCTCGTTCTCCCCGCTGATACGGAAGCCGATCGTCTTGTGGATCGCGAGACCGATGATCGCGGTCATGACCGCCGAGAGGGCGATCGCGATGGCAGCGGCGACGACCTGCGCGAGGAGCTGGGCTGCGCCACCACCGTAGAACAGGCCACCACCCTCGCCGTCGACGGGAAGCATGATGAAGCCGATGGCCAGCGTGCCGAGGATCCCCGCGACGAGGTGGACGGCCACGACGTCGAGCGAGTCGTCGAAGCCGAGGCGGTACTTGAGGCCGACGGCGAGGGCGCAGACGGCACCGGCGACGAGGCCGAGGCCGACGGCACCGACCGGGCTGACGTTGGCGCAGGCCGGCGTGATGGCCACCAGGCCGGCGACGATGCCCGACGCTGCCCCGAGGGAGGTGGGGCGTCCGTCACGGATGCGCTCCGTCATCAGCCAGCCGACCATCGCCGCTGCGGGAGCCGCCATCGTGTTGATCCAGATGAGGCCGGCCTCCTCGGCCGAGCCCGCCGCTCCGCCGTTGAACCCGAACCAGCCGAACCAGAGGAGCGCTGCGCCGAGCATGACGAAGGGGATGTTGTGGGGGCGCTGTGCGGGGTCCTTGCCGAAGCCCTGGCGCTTGCCGAGGATCAGGGCGAGGACGAGCGCGGCGACGCCGGCGCTGATGTGCACCACGGTCCCACCGGCGAAGTCGACGGCCTCGCCCACGGCTCCACCGACGGCTCCGTCCGCACTGAGGAGGCCTCCGCCCCACACCATGAAGGCGAGCGGGCAGTAGACGGCCGTGACCCAGATGGGGACGAAGATCGTCCAGGCACCGAACTTCGCACGGTCGGCGATGGCACCGCTGATCAGCGCGACGGTGATGATGGCGAAGGTGGCGCCGTAGCCGGCGCCGATGAGGTCCTCGGTGCCGAGGAGGCTGGTGAGGCCGAAGGACGCGAACGGGTTGCCGAAGAGCTGGGCGACGCCGTCACCGCCGGTCATCGAGTAGCCCCAGAGGACCCAGACGACACCCACGAGTCCGACGGCGATGAAACTCATCATCATCATGTTCAGGGCGGCCTTGGCTCGCGTCATCCCGCCGTAGAAGAAGGCGAGGCCGGGGGTCATGAGGAGAACGAGGGCGGCGGAGACCATCACCCAGACGTGGCCTGCTGTCAGATCCATCAAACACGATCCTTCCAAAGGGGCGGGTACTTCCCGCCCCTCAAGAATGGGGTGGCCGTGTTTCCGTCCCTGGGGCCGGGCATTGCGGGCAGGTTACATCAGTCTCACGCACGTAAAAGACGCGTGACGCGCATGTTTCAGGAACATTTCAGCACTGCCGACCGCTCCCGGCGGGGCGGTCGTCGCGGGCCCGCTGCCTCAGTTCAGGAGCGCGTCGACGAAGGCCTCGGCGTCGAAGGGGGCGAGGTCGTCCGCACCTTCGCCGAGGCCGATCAGCTTGACCGGGACACCCAGGCTCCGCTGGATGGCGACGACGATACCGCCCTTCGCGGTGCCGTCGAGCTTGGTGAGGACGATCCCGGTGATGTTCACGACCTCCGCGAAGACCCGGGCCTGGCTCAGGCCGTTCTGGCCGGTCGTCGCGTCGAGCACCAGCAGGACCTCGTCCACCGTGCCCTGCTTCTCGATCACCCGCTTGACCTTGCCGAGCTCGTCCATCAGGCCCACCTTGTTCTGGAGGCGCCCTGCGGTGTCGATCAGGACGACGTCGACCTCCTGGTCGATCCCGGCCTTGACCGCCTCGAAGGCGACCGACGCGGGGTCGGCTCCGTCGACGTCGGACTTGACGGTCGGCACGCCGACGCGTGAACCCCAGGTGGCCAGCTGCTCCGCGGCGGCGGCACGGAAGGTGTCCGCCGCTCCGAGGAGCACGTCCTTGTCGTCGGCCACGAGGACGCGGGCGAGCTTGCCGACGGTCGTCGTCTTCCCGACGCCGTTCACTCCTACGACCATCACGATGGCCGGACGGTCGGCGTGGCGCTGCGTCGCGAGGGACCGGTCCATCGACGGGTCGACCAGCTTCACCAGCTCCTCCCGGAGCATGTCCTTGACCTCGGCGGGGTTCCTGCTGCCGGCGACCTTCACCCGCTCGCGGAGGGCGTCGACGAGTTCCATGGTGGGCTCGGTGCCGAGATCGGCCATGAGGAGGGTCTCCTCGACCTCGTCCCACACGTCCTCGTCGATCCTGTCCCTCGACAGCAGGGCCAGCAGTCCCTTGCCGAGCGCGTTGTTGGAGCGCACCAGCCGGGCGCGGAGGCGGGCCAGGCGACCCTGCACCGGGTCGACGGTGTCGAGGCTCGGGCCGGCGGGGGTGTCCTCGAGGCCGCTGAGGTCGTCGGGGACGAGGACGTCCGTGGTGACGCCGTCGGGGCGGTCGAGCACGTCGGTCGACGTCGAACCGTGCGCACCGGCGAGGGGCTGGTCATCGGGATCGCGCGGCGAGGAGTACAGGCCGGGCGGCGTGCGGCGGCCGCGGACCAGGACGGCGGCGACCGACCCGATCACGGCGAGCGCGAGGACGACGAAGATGACAGGCAGGAGGATCTCGTTCACTGATCCACCTTCTCACACGGTCCCTGGGGCCGCAGGGGATGCTCCTGCGGCCGATTGAGCATCAGGCCACGGGCGGTGACAGAATGCGAGGACCATGGCCGGATCCCCTCGCGCGCGCAATCGCCCCTCGTTCAGCATCGTCCCCCGGGGCAGGAAGAGGGGGAACGACGACGGTCCCCCTCGCGAGCGCATCCCGCGGGAGATCCGGGTGCTCATCGCCGCGGCCTTCGTGATCGCCATCGGCTTCGGTCTGGTGGCGCCGATCCTGCCGCAGTTCGCCCGCAGCTTCGACGTCGGGGTGACGGCCGCAGCCGTGATCGTCAGCGCCTTCGCCTTCACGCGTCTGGTCTTCGCACCGGCCGGCGGGTGGCTCGTGGAACGCCTCGGCGAGCGGCCCGTGTACATCGTCGGACTGCTGATCGTCGCCCTCTCCACCGCCGCCTGCGCCTTCGCCGGCGACTACTGGCAGCTCCTGGTCTTCCGTGGCCTCGGCGGCATCGGTTCCACCCTGTTCACGGTGTCGGCGATGGGCCTGATCGTCAGGCTCGCCCCGCCCTCCATCCGCGGCCGTGTGTCCGGCGCCTACGCAACCGCCTTCCTGCTCGGCAGCATCGGGGGCCCGATCCTCGGCGGGGTCCTCGCGAGGTTCGGGCTCCGCGTGCCCTTCCTCGTCTACGCGGGTGCGCTGCTGGTCGCCTCGGCGGTGGTCTTCTCCCAGCTGAAGGGGACGTCGCTGGCCGAGCGCAGGGCGGCCCGGGACCAGGCGCCCCTCACGGTCCGCGAGGCCCTCGCGCACTCGGGGTACCGGGCCGCCCTCGTCTCGAGCTTCGCCAACGGGTGGTCGTCCTTCGGCATCAGGATGGCGCTCGTGCCGCTCTTCGCGTCCGCGGTGCTGAACGCCGGGCCGGAGATCGCCGGGACCTCCCTCGCCTTCTTCGCCGCCGGCACGGCGCTCTCGCTCACCGTCTCGGGACGCCTCGCCGACAGCATCGGCCGCAGGCCGCTGGTGATCACCGGGCTGATCGTCAACGGCGCCGCGATGGCCGCCCTCGGCCTGTCCGGGAACGTCGTCGTCTTCCTGGGCATCTGCGTGGTGGGCGGGATCGGGACGGGCCTGCTCAACCCGGCGCAGCAGGCGGCGGTCGCGGACGTGATCGGCAACGGGCGCAGCGGCGGCAAGGTCCTGGCCGCGTTCCAGATGAGTTCGGACCTCGGCGCCATCGTCGGCCCGATCGTCGCCGGGGTGGTCATCGACCGGCTCCTCGTCGGCTCCTACGAGGCGGCTTTCCTCGTGACCGGCGTGCTGGCCCTCGTGGCGGCGGCGGTGTGGGTCGGTGCCCGCGAGACGCTTCCGCGGCCGGCCGCCGCCGGTCCGGACGCACCCGCGACGGCGGGCGGCGGTGTCCGGTAGTGGAGGACCCCGCGGTCAGTCGAGGACCCGCTCCACCTCCGCCGCGAGCCGCTGGCTGATGACGGTGGACACGCCGTCGCCGCGCATCGTCACCCCGTAGAGCGCGTCCGCCACCTCCATGGTGCGCTTCTGGTGCGTGATGATGATCAGCTGGCTCGATTCCCGGAGCTCACGGAAGATCATGATCAGCCGGCCGAGATTCGTGTCGTCCAGGGCGGCCTCCACCTCGTCCATCACGTAGAACGGCGAGGGCCTGGCCTTGAAGATCGCGACGAGGAGCGCGACGGCGGTCAGTGACCGCTCACCACCCGAGAGCAGGGACAGGCGCTTGATCTTCTTGCCGGCGGGCCTCGCCTCGACCTCGATCCCGGTCGTGAGCATGTCCGCCGCATCCGTGAGGACGAGGCGACCCTCGCCGCCGGGGAACAGGGTCGCGAAGACGCGCTCGAACTGTTCGGCGGTGTCCCGGTACGCGGCGGTGAACACCTGCTCCACGCGCTCGTCGACCTCGCGGATGATGTCCAGCAGGTCCTTGCGCGTCGCCTTCAGGTCAGCCAGCTGCGTACTGAGGAACTGGTGGCGCTCCTCCAGCGCCGCGAACTCCTCGAGGGCCAGCGGATTGACCTTGCCGAGCGCCGCGAGGTCGCGTTCGGCGCGCCTGAGCCTCTTCTCCTGCTGCTCGCGCACGTACGGGACGCCCGCGGGGACGGTCTTGCCGTCGTCGTCGACCGGCGCCCGGAGGGCCGCCCACTTGTCGGTGGCCGGGATGGTGTCCTCGGGTACGGGCAGGTGGGGCCCGAACTCGTCCACCAGGTGGTCCGGCGTCAGCCCGAGCTCCTCGATGGAGCGGTTCTCGAGGGCCTCGATCCGGAGCCGCTGCTGCGTGCGCGCGAGTTCGTCGCGGTGCACGGAATCGGTGAGACGGCCGAGCTCGACGGCGAGCCCGGCGTTCCTCTCCCGCACCTCCTGCAGCTCGGTGTCCTGCTGCTCGCGCAGCCGCTCGGCGGTGTCGCGCTGGTTCGCGGCAACGGCGATGGAGGCCACGGCGTGGTGCTCGGCCCGCCGGGCCGCCCGGGCGACGGCGGCGGCCCTGAGCGCCTGCGCCCTCCGGATCCTCGCCTTCTCCGCCGCCTGCTCGCGGGCCCGCCGCTCCGACTGCGCCGCACGCTCGAGCGACGCGGCCCGGCCGGCCAGGGCGGAGAGCTGCTCCTCCCGGCTCCGGAGGGCCAGCCGTGCCTCCAGCTCGCCCTGGCGGGCGGTGACGGCGGCGCGCTGCAGGGCGTCGCGCTGTCCGGTCGGGGGCTCGGCCTCCACCGGCTGCCGCTGCAGGTCCTCCAGCCGCTGGGCCGCCTCCCGGAGCCGTGCCTCCTCACGCTCGAGGTCGGCCTCGGCCGCACGGACGAGCGCGGTCAGGCGGTCCCCCTCACCGGAGGCGGAGCGGACGGCGGCGTTCAGCTGACCCAGCTTCTCCGCGACGGCGGCCATCCGCGCGTCCGACTCGTGCAGCCGCTCGAGAGCGGCGTCGACGCGCTGCTGGGCCTCCTGCTGCGTGCTCCGCGCCGCGGACAGGCGGAAGCGCAGCCTCTCGGCCTCGGCGATGACCCGTGCGAGCCCCTGCTCGGTCTCCTCGGCGGCAGCGCGCAGTTCCACATAGCCTGCGGCTCCGGGTGTCCCTCCCCGGGCCGTGTGCTCGGAGAGGACGTCGCCCTCGAGGGTCACGGCGACGTCGGCGAGCCCCTCCCTGACAGCCACTCCGGCGGCCTCGAGGTCCTGCACCACGAGCACGCCGCGCAGCAGGTGCCCCAGTGCGGAGTGGAGGGCCGGCGGCACCTCGACGACGTCGAGTGCCGCGACGCCGGCGGGAGGCACCTCCGGGCCCGTCGTCGCGTCCGGTCGCGGCGGGCGCGCTCCCGACCGGGTGGCACCCCCGGATCCGGGCGCGACGACGAGCGACACCTGGCCGGCGTCGTCGTCCTTCATCAGGGTGAGTGCACGCAGGGCCGTGTCGAGGCTCCCGACAGTGACCGCGTCCGCCGCGCCGGAGAGCGCCGCGACCACCGCCTTCTCGAAGCCGGGCGCCACCTGGAGGAATTCGCCGAGCGGCCGGTGCACGTCATCGAGGCCGGCCGCGAGGAGCGCGCCCGACCCGTCGCGCTGCCGCAGACCCTCGCGCTGCGCCTCGAGACGCGCAGCGAGAGCCCCACGTCCGCGCTCCGCGGTGCGCTCCTGATCGACCAGCACCTCGAGCTCGCGGGCGGCGGTATCGAGGACGGCGGAGGCCTCCTCGTACTCGGCGTCGAGCCCCTCCTCCCCCTCCTCCTCACCGGCGACCTGGCCCTCCAGGGCGGTGAAGTCGCGTTCGGCGGTGCGGCGGCGTTCTTCCGCCCCGGCAATGGACGCACGCAGGCGTCCGAGTTCCGCGACGGCCGACTCGACCCGGGACCGCGCGGCTCCGACCGTCCCCGCGAGCCGGGCGTCGCCTTCCCGGCGATCCGCGGCAGCCCTCAGGAGCCGCGCGAGCCGTGCATCCTCGGCGGCGGAGGCGTCTTCGGCGGCGCGCCGGGCAGCGAGCGTCTCCTCGAGCGCGCGCCCCAGGTCGACCACCTCGGACTCCAGGGCGGACACCTCCGCGCGGAGGCGTTCGGCCTGGCGGTCGAGCTGGTCCGGATCGCGCCCGGTGTCGGAGTCCGCGCCGCCCTGGCCCAGCAGATGACCGCGGTCCTCGGCGCGTGCGGCGAGGGCGGCGAGCTTCTCGCGCGCACTCGAGAGTGCGTACCAGGTCTCGCGCGCCCGGTTGAGGGCGGGCACGGCGGCGGCGGCCGCCTGCTCGAGGGTGGCCTGGCGCTGCCGACCGGCCGCGAGCTGCACCTCGACCTCCTCGCGGCGTGCCTGCAGGGCCGCCTCCGCGGCAACGTCGCGCTCGAAGCCGGACCGCAGGGTCACGAGCTCGTCGGCGAGCAGGCGGGACCGTGCGTCGCGGACGGCGAACTGCACCTGCTGGGCCCGCCTGGCCACCTCCGCCTGCTTGCCGAGGGGGGTCAGTTGACGCCGGAGCTCCCCCGTGAGATCCGTCAGCCGGGCTAGATTGGCCTGCATGGCGTCCAGCTTGCGCACGGTCTTCTCGCGACGCCTCCGGTGCTTGAGGATCCCGGCAGCCTCCTCGATGAAGCCGCGCCGGTCCTCCGGGGTGGCGTGCAGGACGCGGTCCAGCTGCCCCTGCCCCACGATCACGTGCATCTCACGGCCCAACCCGGAGTCGGAGAGGAGCTCCTGGATGTCGAGGAGGCGGCAGTTCTTGCCGTTGATCGCGTACTCGGATCCGCCGGCACGGAAGAGCGTGCGGGAGATGGTGACCTCGGCGTACTCGATGGGCAGGGCGCCGTCCGCGTTGTCGATCGTGAGCGAGACCTGGGCCCGGCCGAGGGGCGCGCGGCCCGAGGTGCCGGCGAAGATCACGTCCTCCATCTTGCCGCCGCGCAGGGTCTTGGCCCCCTGCTCCCCCATCACCCAGGCCAGCGCGTCGACGACGTTCGACTTGCCGGAACCGTTCGGCCCGACGACGGCGGTGACGCCCGGCTCGAAGTCGAAGGTGGTCGCCGAAGCGAAAGACTTGAACCCTCGCACGGTTAGACTCTTCAGATGCACGGTGTCAGGATCTCCAGGTGGGGTAGGACTTCCCCAATCTACTGGACCACACCGACCGTGCGCGGTATTGGGCGGACCAGAGGGCACGGCATCGGGTGGACAAGAGGGCGCGCTCCCGGAATCCCGAGTGACCCGCCCAGGTATTAAGAAGTAGGCTTACAAAAGTTTCAGCAGTATCCAGAGGCGTCCAGGCCGATCCACCCGTGGGTCCTTCACGGCCATTCACCGGCGCTGACCAGTTGACGAGGCAGGAAATTTGACCGGTAACGCGACGTTTCGACATGAAAACACGGCCTTGCTCGCCGTCACGAGTGTGGAGGCGCCGGTAGTCGTCAGTTCCGCAGAGTTCGACGAACGGCTGGCACCCAGCCTCAAGAGGCTCCGGCTCTCCAAGCGGCTCCTCGAGCGGGTGGCAGGTGTCACCGAGCGGCGCTGGTGGTCCCCGGGGTCCGACTTCGACGATGCCGCCATCGAGGCCGGCGCCAAAGCGATGGCCGAGGCGGGGATCGAGCCGGGCGACGTCGGGCTCCTCATCAACACCTCGGTGACCCGCCGGAACCTCGAGCCCTCGGTGGCCGTGAAGATCCACCATTCCCTGGGCCTGCCGTCCTCCGCGATGAACTTCGACCTCGCCAACGCCTGCCTCGGTTTCGTCAACGGCATGACGCTGGCGGCCAACATGATCGACTCCGGCCAGATCAAGTACGCCCTGATCGTCGCCGGCGAGGACGCCCAGCGGACCCAGGAGGCGACCTTCAACCGCCTCAACCGCGAGGACTCGACCCGCGAGGACTTCCTCGCCGAGTTCGCCACGCTCACCCTCGGCTCCGGCGCCGCCGCCGCGGTGATCGGCCCGGCGGACCTCCACCCGGGCTCCCACCGGATCCTCGGCGGGGTGTCCCGCGCGGGGACCCAGCACCACGAGCTGTGCATCGGTGGCATCGACGGCATGTACACCGACACCAAGGGACTGCTCGACGGCGGGCTTGAGCTCGTCGTCACGGCGTGGCACGAAGCCCAGACGGACGGCTGGAACTGGGACGGCATGGACCGCTACGTCACGCACCAGGTCTCCAACTCCTACACCAACGCCATCATCAAGGCCGTCGACCTGGAGCGCGAACGGGTGCCCATCACCTTCCCGCACTGGGGCAACGTGGGCCCGGCGTCGCTGCCGATGACCCTCGCCCAGGAGGCGCAGTCGCTCAGTCCCGGCGATCGCGTGCTGTGCCTCGGCGTGGGCTCCGGCCTCAACACGTCGATGATGGAGATTGCGTGGTAGCACTCCCCGGCGTCGATCCCTCGTGGTCGGCGTATCTCGACGTGCCCTCGACCAGCGGGGCGGACGCCCCCGGGACACACCACCGCTGGCACTACCTCGACAACGGCGCGGGTGCCGACGGCGCTCCCGTCCGCGGGACCCTGCTCTGCGTCCACGGCAATCCCACCTGGTCCTACCTCTGGCGCACCTACCTGGCGGCCGGGCTCGCGGAGGGCTGGCGCGTCGTCGCCGTCGACCAGCTCGACATGGGGTACTCCGCCCGCACCGGCGTCTTCCGCCGCCTCGAGCACCGCATCACCGATCTCGAGGACTTCGTCGCGGCGCTCGGCCTGCACGGCCCCGTCGTGACGGTGGGGCACGACTGGGGTGGCGTCGTCAGCCTCGGCTACGCCGAACGCAACCGCGCGGACCTCGTCGGCGTGATCCTGACCAACACCGCCATCCACCAGGATCCGGCCCGCTCCATCCCCGCTCCCCTGCGGCTGGCACTGGCGCCGGGCGTCCACGGCCTGGGCACGCGGACCACCACGGCCTTCCTCGACGTGACCCTGGCCCTGGCCCGGCCCGCGCTGGACCCGTCGGTGCGCCGCGCGTTCCGCGCGCCCTACCGCACGCCGGACGATCGTCGGGGCATTGCGAATTTCGTCTCCGACATACCCGCGGATCCCTCGCATCCGAGCCACGCCGCACTGACCACCACCGCCGAGGGCATTCGGACGCTCGACGTCCCGGTGCTGATGATGTGGGGCCCGCACGATCCCGTCTTCTCCGACACGTACCTCGAGGACCTCGCCCAGCGGCTGCCCCAGGCGGACATCCACCGCTTCGAGCACGCGAGCCACCTCGTGCAGGAGGACGCGGACACGGCAGCCACCGCCATGCAGTGGCTCGCCGCGCGTTCCGTCGCGGTGCCGACCGGCGACGCAGAGACCACCGCATCCGCGCGCTCCGCCGGGCAGGACGAACGCCCGGCCTTCTCGCCGCTCGGCCGGCGACTCCGGGATCTGGCGTCGGGCCCGGACAGCGGGACGACAGCCGTGGCCGAGCTCACCCCGAGCGGAACCAGGACGCTGTCGTGGAAGGACCTCGACGACGACGTCGCCGCCGTGGCGGCCGGGCTCACGGCCCTGGGCTACGCACCGGGCAGCCGCGTCAGCCTCCTGGTCCCGCCGGGGATCGACCTCACGGTCCTCATCTACGCGTGCCTGCGGATCGGGGCGATCATCGTCGTCGCCGACGCCGGCCTCGGCGCGCGCGGCCTGAGCCGCGCCGTGCGCAGTTCAGCACCCGACGTCGTCATCGGGATCGAACGCGCCCTGCTCGCCGCGCGGGCCTTCCGCTGGCCGGGCCGCAGGATCAGCGCCACGCCCCTGACCGCGGCACGACGGCGGGCCCTGCGGGTCGATGCGTCGCTGGGCGACCTCAGGGCCGCGCGTGCGACGGCGGATGCCGGGGTGCAGCCCGAGCCGGACGCCGATGCCGCCATCCTCTTCACCTCGGGTTCCACGGGACCGGCGAAGGGGGTGGTCTACACGCACCGTCAGCTCTCGGCGATGCGGGACACCGTCGGCGCCACGCTCGGACTCGGCCCCGGAGCATCCCTCGTCGCGGGATTCGCGCCGTTCGCCCTCCTCGGCCCGGCGCTCGGCGCCACCTCCGTGACACCGGACATGGACGTCACCGCTCCCCGCACGCTGACGGCGCAGGCCCTCGCCGACGCAGCAGCGGCGATCGACGCGACCGTCGTGTTCGCCTCCCCCGCGGCGCTCAGGAACGTCCTCGCCACCTCGGGTGCCCTGTCGGAGGACGGCCGGACCGCGCTCGGGCGCATCTCGCTGCTGCTCTCGGCCGGAGCCCCCATCCCCGTGCCGCTGCTGGAGGAGGTCCAGGCCCTGGTCCCGGCCGCCGCCCTCCACACGCCGTACGGCATGACGGAATCCCTGCTCGTCGCCGACACCGATCTCGGCGGCATCCGGCGGGCTGCCGCTGCGGCGGCCGCCGGGCTCGACGGCGCAGGGAACGGTGTCTGCGTGGGCCGTCCCGTGCACGGAGCGGTCATCGCCATCAGTCCGCTGGCCCCGTCCGGTCCGGACGTCCAGGACCACGGGCACGGCGCCCGGCCACACCGGCCCGCTCCGGGCGCGGCGACCGGTGAGCCCACCACGGCCCCCGGTGTCACCGGCGAGATCCTCGTCGACGCGCCGCACGTGAAGGACCGCTACTTCCGGCTGTGGAGGACACAGCAGGAATCCGTGCGGACGCACCCGTGGCACCGCACGGGGGACGTGGGCCACCTCGACGCCGAGGGCAGGCTCTGGGTCGAGGGCCGCCTGGGCCACGTCATCACCTCCGCCGCGGGGATCCTCACGCCCGTCGGCCTGGAGCAGGCCTTAGAGATGCTCGGCGACGTCCGCCTCGCCGCCGTCGTCGGCGTCGGGCCGGCCGGCACGCAGGCCGTCGTCGCCGTCCTCGAGACAGCAGCGTCCCGAAGCGCGGCAGCAGCGTCCGGGCGGCCGGTCCGACGGCGGGCCGGAGCGTCCGCTTCGTCCCTGCTCCGGAGGCCGGAGCAGCGGGCCCGCCTGGCCGCCCCGGATCTGGCGGCCGCGGCGCGCCGGGTGGCCCGGGAGCGCGGAGTGGATCTGGCCGCCGTCGTCGAGGTTCCCGCCCTGCCGGTGGACATCCGCCACAATGCCAAGATCGACCGCGCACGCGTGGCCGCCTGGAGCGGCCGGTTCCTCTCGGGCGGCCGGGCAGGGTCCCTGTGACGGTCCTCGTCACGGGGGCCAGCGGCATGCTCGGCCACGCGGTGGCGCAGCAGGTGCTGTCCACCGGGCGGGAGGTGCGCTGCTTCCAGCGGCGCCCGGCGGGGATCGCCGGGACCCAGGAGGTCCTCGGCTCCGTCGATGATCCCGCAGCCGTAGCCCGCGCGGTGGCCGGCTGCTCGTCGGTCATCCACCTCGCCGCAAAGGTCTCCTTCGCAGGTCCCGCTGCCGAGTTCCACCGGATCAACGTCGAGGGGACGCGCCTCCTCCTGGACGCGGCGGAGCAGGCCGGCGTCACCGACGTCGTCCAGGTCTCCTCACCCTCGGTGGCGCATGACGGCACATCGCTGGTCGGCGCACCGGCAGGCCCCGCCGATCCTGCGCATGCGCGGGGTCACTATGCGCGGAGCAAGGCCGCCGCCGAGCTGCTGGCGCTCGGCCGCAGCACCCGTGGCTTCCGGGTTGCGGCGGTCCGTCCCCACATCGTCTGGGGTCCCGGGGACACGCAGCTCGTGGAGCGCGTGATGGAGCGGGCACGTGCCGGCCGCCTCCCGCTGCTCGACGCCGGCACCGCCCTCATCGACACGACCTACGTGGACAACGCGGCGGCTGCGATCGTGGCGTGCCTGGTCCGGATGGACCGCGCCGCGGGACTGTCACTCGTGGTCACGAACGGCGAACCCCGGCCCATCGCCGAGCTCCTGGCCGGTATCTGCCGCGCGGGAGGCGTGACCCCACCGACCCGGAGTGTGCCCGGATCGCTCGCCCGGGGAGCGGGAGCCGTGATCGAGCGCTTCTGGACCGCCCTCGAGCGGTCCGGGGAGCCACCCATGACGCGCTTCCTGGCGGAGCAGCTCTCGACCGCGCATTGGTTCGACCAGCGGCACACCAGGGCGGTCCTCGACTGGCGTCCGGCGGTCGGCATCGACGAGGGGTTCGAGCGGCTCGCCCGCCACTACTCGACCTGACACCGGCCTGCAGACCGCCTGCCCCCGCTGGCTTCGCGCACTCCTGTCCCACCCGCCCGGTCGTCCGGCAGCCGGACCGACCTCCATCACGCCGAGCACGCGCCGTCGTCCGCGGCCGGAGCCTGCGGAGCCTGCCCCGTGCTCGACGTGCACGGCGCTCCCGACCGCTCGGACATGGTGCCGGCCGGCGTCGGAACGGGGGTACGACGAAGGGCGGGATGCTGTGCATCCCGCCCTTCGTCAGGCGTCACTGCTGGAGCTCGACCTCACTCCTTCGGCTCGCAGCGTGACCGCGGACCGGGTGGGCCGACCGATCGATCAGCGGGTGTAGTAGCCGTCCACCGACATGACGGAGACGGGGTGCACCTGCGTACCCTGCGACGGGTTCAGTGCGCTGATCATCTGGCCGTTGCCGAGGTAGATGCCGACGTGGCTCCCACCGTTCTGGCTCACCAGATCACCCGGCTGGGGGTTACCGGTGGGGCGCAGGGCGGCGAACTGGGACCACGTGGTGCGCGGCAGGTTGATGCCGTTCTGCGCGTAGACCCACTGGACGAAGCCCGAGCAGTCCCAGCCGCCGAAGGCCGTGCCGCCGTAGACGTAGCCCGATCCCTCTCCCTGCATGGCCGTTCCGACGATGCCGGTGGCGCCGATCGACGAGGACTGGAGGCTGTAGGTCGGCGCGTCATCGACAGGAGCGGCGACGGGCGCTGCTACGGGAGCGGCGACGGGCGCTGCCGCGGGAGCGGCGACGATCGAGGCGGACTGCACCGAGTACTGCTGCTGGGGAGCGGCGGATCCGCCGAGTGCGATGGACTGGCCCGGGTAGATGACCGAGGCGTAGCCCAGGCCGTTCGCCGAGAACAGGGTGTCCAGGCTGACGCCATGGGCCGCGGCGATGCTGCCGAGGGTGTCACCGGACTGGACGGTGTAGGTACCGGCTGCGGCGGGGGTGGCCGCGACCTGCTGGACGGGAACCGACTGGACGCTGATCTCGCCGGAAGCGCTGGCGGGCAGTGCCGCGCCGAGCATGAGGCCGGAGGCCGCGACGACGACGGCGGCGGGCTTGCCGGCGATCGAGGCGCTCGCGGAGACGGCCCGTGAGGCGGTAACGAGGGGGTTGACACGCGTGGGGACTGCCCGGTGGCGTGCGATATGGCTCTTCTTGGACATGCTGATGCCTTTCCCAATGCCTACGAAGTTAGCTGTCGGGTTCGGATGGGACATCCGGACGTGGTGTTCGTGCACCACCGCCCCAGAGCTGGTGCACGCGCGTCTTGACCCCTAGGACCCGTGAGTGGGTCCGCTATCGGTTCCCCCGCCCCTGTCGATGTGTGTAGCGAACGGTCCGTCCTCATCGACAGGGTTAGGCAGAGAGAGGAGGGGCGCCCCTCCGTGGTGGAGCGGGCGCGGGTTCAACGGTACGCGGTGATCCCCGACTTGTCACGTTTGGATCACGAACGGCCGGGTGCCGCTGTCCCGGCGCTGCTCAGGGTCTCGCGTTCCGCGGCCGGGGCTGGCAGACGGGGCAGAAGAAGGAGGACCTGTTCATGAAATGCTCCCGCCGGATCGACGTGGTCCGTCCCTCTGCAGCACACCTGCGGCACGGCCGGCCTGAACGCCCGTAGGCCTCGAGATCGCGGGCGAAGTAGCCCGATGCACCGTTGACGTTGACGTAGAGGGAGTCGAAGCTCGTCCCCCCAGCGGCAAGGGCACGGGTCATCACCTCGGTGGCGGCGTCCACGATGCGCCGGGTGTCGGGTCGGCGCATCGTCTCCGTGGGCCGCGCATAGTGGAGGCGCGCAGCCCACAGCGCCTCGTCGGCGTAGATGTTCCCGATCCCCGAGACGAGTCCCTGGTCGAGCAGGGCACGCTTCAACCCCGTGCGACGGCGGCGCAGGCGCTGGTGGAACTCCTCGAAGGAGAATGCCGGATCGAGGGGGTCGCGGGCGATGTGCGCGGCCTGGTGGGGCACGAGCGCGGTGTCGCTTCCCCCCAGCCCACCGGGGTGACCGTCCGGTGTCGGCTCGAAGCCCGTGACGAACATCCCACCGAAGATCCGCTGGTCGACGAAACGCAGATCCGTGGGCAGGGCGGAGCCGTCCTCCCCCGTCGCCCGCGACAGGGCCAGGCGAACCTTCAGGTGCTTCTCCGGGGGCGCCGCTGCGTCCTCGATGAGCAGCTGCCCGCTCATGCCGAGGTGGGCCATCAGCGCCAGCGGCGGGGCGGCGTCATCCGCCGCCGGATCCTCGAGGACCATCCAGAGGAACTTCCCGCGCCGCACCACATCGGTGATGCGCGCGCCGGTGACGTCACCGACGAAATCCTCGACCCCGTTGACATGACGACGCAGGGATCGTGGATCGAGGACGTCGACCTTCTCGACCGCCCGCCCGGTGACCCAGCGGGACAGTCCCCGCCGGACCACCTCCACCTCGGGGAGTTCAGGCACTCATGCTCCGTCGTCGGAGTCTGAGCGCTCGGGGAGCCCCGCGTGGTCGGTGTGCCTCCGCGCGCCGCCGGAGCGACCGGTCACGACACCTGCAGGACGCACGCCGACGTCGCCGGCTCCCGTGACGGTCGCAGGCACGTCCTGAACGTCGGCGAGGAGCTTCCACGAAGCAGCCGCAGCCGCCTGCTCGGCCTCCTTCTTCGAGTGCCCACCACCCGCGCCGTACTCCACCCCGCCGATGACGAGACGCGCGGTGAAGGTGCGCGCATGGTCGGGACCCGTCCCGTCGACCTGGTAGTCGATGGCGCCGAGCCGCCTGCCCGCTGCCGTCTCCTGGATTCGGGTCTTCCAGTCCGTCCCCTCACCGAGCACGGCGGAGTCCCGCAGGAGGGGACCGATGAGGCGCATGACCATGGCGCGGGCGGTCTCGATGCCGTGGCTCAGGTACGCGGCGCCGATCACGGCCTCCATGGTGTCGGCGAGGATGGAGGCCTTGTCCCGCCCGTTGGTCAGCTTCTCCCCCTGGCCGAGCAGCACGTAGCTGCCGAGGTCCAGTGCCCTGGCGACGCCGGCGAGCGCCCTGGTGCTGACCACGGCGGACCGTCGCTTCGCCAGTTCACCCTCGGACAGATCCGGGTTGTCCCTGTACAGCGCGTCCGTCACCGAGAGGCCGAGCACCGAGTCACCGAGGAACTCAAGGCGCTCGTTGGTGGGGATGCCGCCCTTCTCGTACGCGTAGGACCTGTGCGTCAGGGCAAGACGAAGCGTCTCGGTGTCGATAGTGACACCGAGACGCTTCGAGAGTTCTTCTGTATTCTTCACGACCGCATCAGCTGATCACGCGTCGGACCGGCGTTTTCCGCCGCTGCGCGGAGCACGGCAGCGGAAGGTGCACCGATGTCAGACGTCGGCTACCTTGCGGCCCTTGTACTCGAGGAACAGCGGGGTGCCGGCCGAGTCGGTGACAACCTTGGCCTGGTGGGCGAGGCTGTAGGTGACGCGACCGTTCTCGAGGGTCTTGACCAGCCTGGGGGCGGTTGCCTTCCACTGGGACCGGCGTGCACGGGTATTCGCGCGGGACATCTTCCGTTTCGGGACAGCCACGGCTAACTCTCTTCCTTCTCGTCTGACTCTGACTTGGGTGCCGCATCGTTCTCGGCGGCAGTGCCCGCCAGCCCTGCGAGGGCTGACCAGCGGGGATCCAGTACTTCGTGGTGGTGGTCCGGATCGTCGTTCAGCCGTGCTCCGCACTCGGAACACAGGCCCTGACAATCCTCCCGGCACACCGGCTGGAATGGCAGCGAAGTGACCACCGCATCCCTCAGCACGGGCTCCAGATCGACGGAATCGCTCTCCACCCGGTGCTGTTCTTCGTCCTCTTCCACCGACAGCGACGCAGAGTCGCTGTAGAAGAAGAGTTCCTGGAGGTCCACGTCGCGGTCGAACCGCAATGGCTCCAGGCAACGGCCGCACTCGCCGGTCACCTCGACGTTTGCCGTTCCCGACACCAGGATTCCCTCGTGGACCGATTCGAACCGCAGGTCCAGCTCCATGTCGGAGCCCTCCTGCACGCCGATCAGCGCCACGCCGAAATCCTTGGGTGCCGGAACATGTTCTTCGATGGTCCGCATGCTCCCCGGACTGCGTCCGAGATCCTTGACACTGAATGTCAGGGGCGAACTGAGATCGCTGCTAATGGTGACTCCTGTAGAACATATGACCGACGTACCATCCTAGCCCGATGGGACCGGCAGGCCCAAAACGCGGCTGTACGTCTACCCTCGGAGGGTGACCAGCCCTTCCATCCCTCCGCATCCTGCTGGGACACCGGATGGCCTCCCGCGGGTGCTCCGCCGGACTCTGCGCTTCTGCACGGTGCTGCTCGTCCTGTGGCTCCTCACAGCCTACGAGTTCTTCTACAACCCGCCGCTCGCCGAGACGGGTCGCGCAGATGCGGTGTTCGTGCTGGCGGGCGCTTCGGACGAGCGCCTCGCGGTGGGACAGGATCTCGTCGACACGGGCGCCGCACCCCTCCTCGTGCTGTCGTCGACGGGCCTGCCGGGCAACACGCAGGCGGACGCCCTGTGTGGAGCGGAGACCCGGAGGACCACGTGTTTCCGCCCGGATCCGCTGACCACCCGCGGCGAAGCACGATCCATCAGCGACATGTCCCGGGATCGCGGCTGGGACGACATCATCGTCGTCACCTCGACGTACCATGTGACGCGCTCACACCTCAACATCTCCCAGTGTTCGAAAGCTACGGTCACCATGGCTGCATCGCACCCTGATCTCGGTCCAGGGCAGTGGATCGCGAGATTTACCGAGGAGAGCATCGCACTCGCTACGTCCGTCCTCCGTCCGGTCTGCGCCAACCGGGTCTGACAGACCGCGCCGTCGAACGGCCCTCAGACCCGGTCGACGAGGCGTCGGAGGACGGCGTCGGGCACGAACGGACGGATGTCGCCCCCCAGTGCGGCCACCTCCTTCAGCAGGGTGGAGGAGACGTGGGCGAAGTCGGTGCCCGTCGGCAGGAAGACGGTCTCGACATCGGCCAGGTGCCGGTTCATCGTCGCCATGGGCAGCTCGTAGTCGAAGTCGAGGCTCGAGCGAAGGCCCTTCACGAGCGCCGTCGCTCCGTTCTCGCGGCAGAAGTCCGCCAGGAGGCCGGCGCCCATGGGGACCACGCGGATGTTCGGCAGGTGCGCGAGGCTGTCGACGCAGAACGCGATGCGCTCCTCGCCGGAGAAGCGGTAGTTCTTGGCGTAATTGGTCGACACCGCGACGAGCACCTCGTCGAACAGGCGCGCTGCACGCCCGATGACCTCGATGTGTCCGTTGTGGAGGGGGTCGAAGGATCCGGGGCAGACGGCGCGGCTCATGCCTCCACGGTACCGAGTCCCGCTCCCGAGTCCACCCCTCGGCCGCCGTCACCGGGATACTGGTGGCATGAGCACCGATGCCGAGCGAACCTCTCCGCACCTCCCCACCACCCGCCCGGCCGCCCCGTGGGCGAGAACCGCTGCCGGCGCGAACCTGCTCGGCGGGGACGGCGGGCTCGGGATCACCATCTTCGAGGAGGTCACCGCCCTCGCGCAGAAGCACGCGGCGATCAACCTCGGGCAGGGCTTCCCCGACGAGGACGGACCGCGGGAGATCCTCGACGCCGCGAGGTCGGCCATCGCCGACGGGGCCAACCAGTACGCTCCCGGACAGGGCCTCGCCGTGCTGCGTGACGCCATCGCCGCCCATCAGGAGCGCTTCTACGGGCTCACCGTCGATCCCCGGACCGAGGTGATCGTGAGCACCGGCGCCACGGAATCCATCGCCGCGGCCATTCTCGCCTTCGCCGGGCCGGGCGACGAGGTGCTGACCTTCGAGCCCTTCTACGATTCCTACGGCGCCGTGATCGGCCTCTCCGGAGCCACCCATACGACAGCTCCCCTGCTGGCGCCGGACTTCCAGCCGGATGCCGCCTCGGTCGAGGCGGCCTTCACGGACCGCACGAGGATCGTCGTCGTCAACAACCCGCACAATCCCACCGGAAGCGTCTTCCGGCGGGAGGCACTGGAGACGATCGTCCGGCTGGCGGAGCGGCACGGTGCCATCATCGTCACCGACGAGGTGTACGAGCACCTCCGCTTCGGCCCCGAGCACATCCCGATCGCCACGCTCCCCGGAGCGGCGTCGCGGACCCTGACCATCTCTTCGGCAGGCAAGACCTTCTCCGTGACGGGATGGAAGGTCGGGTGGCTCAGCGGGCCGGCGGAACTCGTGGCTCAGGTGCGCACCGTCAAGACGTTCCTCACCTATACCTCCGGCACTCCCTTCCAGAGTGCGGTGGCTTTGGGCCTCGGCCTGCCCGACGAGTTCTTCGACTCCGTGGCGGCCACCCTCCGGCGGAAGCGCGACCTCCTGGGCGAGGGACTCCGCGCCGCGGGATTCGAGGTGTTCGAGCCCGAGGGGACGTTCTTCACGACGGTCGACGCGTCCCCCCTCGGTATCGACGACGCGACGGCCCTCGCCCGCAGGTTGCCCTCGCTCATCGGCGTGGCCGCCATACCGGTGGCGATGTTCTGCCACGAGGACGGCGCCGCCCGGACGAGGTCGCTCCTCCGCTTCGCCTTCTGCAAGCGCTTCGACGTGATCGAGGAGGGCGCCCGGCGCCTGGCCACCCTCCGGGACCGCGTATGAACGTCCCGGACGCCACGGCCGGCCACGACGGCCCGAAGGCCGCCGACGGCGACGACGGATTCGACGTGCCGACCCGCTGGCTCCCCGTCTCGGGTGCGTACGCGGAGATCGACGAGGACGCCTACATCGACGGCGCACTGATCCTCAGCATCGGTGGCGCCCAGCAGTCCCACGTCGACGTCGCGCACCCGGGCCGCGTCTTCTACGAGTACCTCCAGCGCATCGCCCACGTGATCGACCTGCTCGGAGCACCCGGCGCACCCTTGAGGGTGCTCCACCTCGGCGCGGGGGCACTCACCCTGGTCCGCTACGTCCACGCGACGCGACCCGGGTCCGCGCAGGTCGCCGTCGACCTCGATGCCGAGCTGATCGACTTCGTCCTCGCGGAGATGCCGCTCGCGGACGGTACCGGCTGCGACATCGTGATCGGCGACGCCGCCGATGTCGTGCTGGAGGAGGCCGACGGATCCTTCGACGCCGTCGTCCTGGACATCTTCGCCGGATCGGACGCCCCGGCCCACCTCACCTCGCCGGACTTCGCGGCCCACCTCCTGCGCGTCTGTGCACCGGACGGCGTGGTGCTCGTCAACGTGGGCGACGATCCGCCGCTCGCCTTCGCCCGGGCGCAGAGCCGGCAGCTGTCCTCCCTCGCGGAATCGACGGCGGTCCTCACCGAGGCCGGGATGGTGGACGGCAGCTCGGCGGGCAACGTCGTCGTGGCAGCCCGTCCCGCTCCCTGGCCCGCGTCATGGACCGCCGCGCTGCTCGCGGCCGGCCCGCACCCCGCCGCGGTCCTGGTCGGACCGGCGAGGGAGGCGTTCGACGCCGGGGAGCCGCGTCCCGCGCGGTAGCCCTCGATCAGCGCCTGCGGTCCCGGCGCACGCCCTCCTGTCAAGGAAGATCCGGTCCGGCACCGACACCCTTTCCGTCACTAGCCTGAAAGAGCTTGATCAGCCGGGCGCGAGGGACCGTCCCACCCTGGGGAGACCGGAGCCATGCGGCACACGCTGAGCATCACCATCAAGCTGGACATCGACTTCCGAAGGGCGCGTATCGACGTCCGCGGCTGCCTCACGCGGGGCAGCTGCCGCGCGCTCGTACCGATCGTCGACCGCAGCTTCCGCATCCTGCAGGAGCCGAACGTCGTCATCGACCTGACGGGCGCCACGCACATCGATCGTGAGGGGGTGGACACCCTGCGGAACCTCGGCATCGTCGGCCCCACCGCGCATCCCCTGCTCACGGAGCGGACCGGCACCTGCTCGCTCGTCGTGCCCGACGACCTCCCGGAGTGCCCCTCGCTCCGGGCCCGCCCGGGCGGCGTCCACCGGTCCACGGTGTGAACGGCCACCGGGGCCGGCACGCCGCGCCTCCCTCACGGCCGGCCCGGGGATGCTCGTGACCTTCCACGGACGGCCTCGGTGAACGGCATCGCGTGCCTGATCGTCACGGCGTCAGCCCCGGGGTGGCGCGTCCTGTCGTCCATGCGCTGGCACGAGGTGAGGAGCCACCGCTGACGCCCGCTCCGGGAGCGGTGCGAGCAGCGAACGCCCATCCGTGGCGCACAGCTGACCGAATCATGTGCAGATCATCGGGGTGGTCGACGGCTGTACGCTGAAGGAGATCGTCACCCGACGGTCGAAGCCGCGGCCGACGCACGGGAACGAGAGGGGAAGGAACAGTCATGACTGCACCTGCCCTTCCGTATGTCCGGTCGCTGGTGCTGGTCTCCCTGATCCTCTCGGTCTCCTCCGCATCGCATGTGCTCGCTGCCGGTCATTTGCCGGCGCCCGGAGTCATCCTGCTGCTCGGCGTGCTCCTGCTCCTGCCGATGATGGCGCTCGCGCGGCGCACCGTCTCCTTCCGGTCCGCCCTCCTCGCAATGGGTGCGGGGCAGGGCCTGCTGCACAGCCTGTTCTCCCTGACCGCAGTGCCCGCTGTCTGCCAGAGCTCCTCGGCGATGCCGGGCCACCACGCCGCCTTCGAGCTGGCCTGTTCGCCGGTCACGCAGGACGGGATGGCGGGAGCTACCGGAGGGGCCCTGATGCTGCTCCTGCACGCTGTCGCGACGATCGTCCTCGCGGCGGCCGTGGCGACGAGCGATCACGCCGCCACCCTGCTCCGAGCCTGGCTCCGACCTCTTCTCACCGGCGCCGGTGTCATCCCCCTGCCCGCGACCCCGCACCGCTCCGCCGTCGTCCTCGTACCGACGCCCGTCGCTCCGTCCACCGTGTTCGGCGCAGTCCCCCCGCTGCGCGGCCCGCCGTCGCCGGCCGCCACGACCGCCTGAGCCGCGTCCTCCACAGGGACAGGGGCTTGCGGGCGGTCACCGACCCGTCATCCCCCATCACCCGCTGCCCGAGATCAGACCGCCCTTCGCGGTGGATCGGGCGCACCTCTGGAAGGCTCCACCATGTCGAACACATCCCTGCGGAATCGCCGCACCCTCTCGACCTCCGCCGTCGCGCTCACCACGGCCGGCCTCATGGCGCTGGGCCTCGGCGCGGCGAGCGCGCACGTCAGCGTCGCGCCCGCATCGACCACCGAGGACGGCTACTCGCAGCTCACCTTCAGCGTCCCCAACGAGTCAGAGACAGCTGCGACGAACAAGCTCGAGGTCCAGCTGCCCACCGAGCAGCCGTTCACGTCCGTACGGGTCAAGCCCGTGGAGGGATGGACGGCGGAAGTCGTCACCGGGGCGCTGCCCGAGCCCGTCACCACCGCCGACGGCGCGACGCTGACAGAGGCCCCCCTCTCGGTCGTGTGGACGGCGGAACCGGGCGCCGAGATCTCGCAGCAGGAGTACCAGACCTTCTCGATCTCCGTGGGCCGGCTCCCCGAGGCCGGCACCACGGTCATGCTGCCTGCCACGCAGTCCTACACGGACGGCGATGTGGTGGAGTGGGACGACGAGGTCGTCGAGGGCGCGGAGGAGCCCGAGAAGCCGGCGCCCTCGTTCCTGACCACCGCGGCGGTCGAGGGCGAGGACGGGCACGGCGCACACGGTGCTGCGGCCGAGACCCCCGAGGCGATCGACGCCGAGCCCGCCGCAGCCAGCACGGACACCGGCTCGGTCTCCGCCGTCGGCTGGATCGGCCTCGTCGCCGGACTGCTCGGCCTCGCCGCCGGCGCCACCGCTCTCGTCCGTACGCGCCGCCGCGCCTGACACCCCCGATACCGGCGCGGTACCGGCGTGCGAACCGGTACCGCGCCCTCGGGAGCCCGAACGCCCCCGCCACGACCGGAGGCCGTGCCCCTGCCCGACCCGTGGGTGACGGGTCAGGACGCCGCCGGCTCCAGGAACCAGAGGCGGGTCTCGCCGTACTTCTTCTCCGAGAAGCGCTCCAGCCCGCCCGGCCAGGACGGCTCCGGTGATCGGGCCGAACGCTCGACGACGACCACGGCTCCCTCCGCGAGGCGTGACGCGAGGGCCGCGAGCACGGCAATCACCCCGTCGGCGTCCACCGTGTAGGGCGGATCCATCAGGACGAGGTCCCAGGTCAGTTCCGGCGCCACCCGATCGAGGTACGTCTCCACCTTCGACCTGTGCACCCGGACGGCGGTCCAGCCGAGGACGCGGTTCACGAGATCGGCGTTCTTCTGCGCCACCAGCGCCGCACGATCGGCCGATTCGACCAGGTCCACGGTCGCGGCCCCACGGCTGGCGCTCTCGACCCCGAGCGAGCCCGATCCGGCGTACAGATCGAGGACGTGCGCGCCGTGCAGGACGCCGTAGGACTCCAGCCGGGAGAAGAGCGCCTCCTTCACGCGGTCCGTGGTGGGCCGGGTGCCGTTCCCCTCCACGCTGGCAAGGGTCGAACCGCCCGCGGCTCCGGCGATGATGCGCGTCATCCTCCGACTCTATCGCCCGTCGCCCGTCCGTCCGGTCCCCCTCCCGGCGTCCGGCGCAGCGGGAAGGGCGTAGACGACGGCGTCCTGATGGCGGAGCGACACCTCCACGGCGCAGCCGGGGAGGATACCCATCGCGACGGCGTCCGCAGGAGCCAGGTCAGCGGCCATCCCGGCGGCATGGACCCGGATCGCCTCACCGCGATGCTCGATGTCGTCGACAATGGCCGTGACGCGGCTCGTTCCCGAGGCGGCCCCGTGATCCGTCCCGGTGGAAGGACCACCGGGTCGCGCGACCGAGACCGCGGCGGGACGGATCGCGAGTGCGAACTCCTCCCCCGCGCGTCCCGGACCCTCCCACGGCACCACCAGACCGTTGGCGCCCGTGAAGCCCGTCTCCGTCCGCCGGCCGAGGAGGAGATTCAGTCCGGCCAGCCGCGCACCGAACGCTGTCACGGGCCGCGTCAGGACCTCCATGGTCCGCCCGGCCTCGACGACACGGCCGCCGTCCAGGATCAGCACGCGATCGGCGAGCAGGAAGGCATCGAGCGCATCGTGCGTCACGATCACGGCGGAGCGCCCCTGCAGCACCTCACGGAGCAGCGTGCGGATCGCGGGCGCGACGGTGACGTCGAGGGCGGCGAGTGGTTCGTCGAGCAGCAGCAGCGCCGGGTCCGTGGCCAGGGCCCGGGCGATCGCGACCCGCTGGGCCTGACCGCCGGACAGCCGTCCGGGGCTGCGCCCGGCCAGTTCGGGTGTGTCGACCCGCTCGAGCCAGGCGGACGCGGTGGCGCGCGCCTCGGCCCGCGACAGGCCGCGGCTGCGCGGACCGAAGGCCACGTTCTCGAGGACGGAGAGGTGCGGGAACAGCAGCGCCTCCTGTGCGAGGAGGGAGACGCCCCGGCGCCGCGGCTCGACGAGCACGCGCCGCTCGGCCCCGACGTCGAACAGGACATCCCCGCCCAGCGTCGCCCGGCCCGCCGACGGTGCCAGGAGACCGGCGAGCAGGCCGAGGAGGGTCGACTTCCCGGCCCCGTTCGGACCGAGCACCGCGACGGTCTCACCGTCGGCGAGATCGAACGCGACGTCGAAGCCGCGTTCTGGCAGTGCCCCCGCGAAGGTCAGCCGCATCAGTCCACCCGCCCCGGCGCGGCGGCCGGCGCCTTCGGCGACGCCGTGCCCCGCGGATCGAGGCTGCCGAGCGGGCGGACGCGGTGGGCGACGCCGACCACGACGACGGCGACGACCACGAGGACGAGGGACAGGGCCACGGCCGCATCGGGATCTGTCTCCCGCTGCAGGTAGATCTCGAGCGGGAGCGTCCGCGTGCTGCCCTGGAGGCTCCCCGCGAACGTCAGGGTGGCTCCGAATTCGCCGAGCGCCCGGGCGAACGAGAGGACCGCGCCGGAGACGAGTGCGGGGAGCACCAGCGGCAGGGTGATCCGCCGGAGGACCGTCCAGCGACCGGCGCCGAGCGTAGCGCCGACGGCCTCGTAGCGGGTCCCGACGGTCCGCAGGGCTCCTTCGAGGCTGAGCACCAGGAACGGCAGGGCGACGAACGCCTGGGCCAGCACGACGGCCGTCGTGGAGAAGGCGACGTCGATCCCCAGGGACGCGAGGCCGTTCCCGATCAGTCCGCGCCGACCGAAGGTGTAGAGCAGGGCGATACCCCCGACCACCGGCGGCAGCACGAGGGGCAGCAGGACGAGGGACCGCACGAACCGTCGGCCGGGAAATGAGGTCCTCGCGAGGACGAGCGCGAGCGGCACACCGAACAGCACACAGAGGATCGTGGCGGACACCGACGTGCGGAGGCTGAGCAGGAGAGCGGCCCGGGCCCCCTCGGACGTCACGAGCGGGATGAACCGGGGCCAGTCGATGCGCAGCGTCATGGCCGCCAGGGGGAGGACCACGAACACGGCGCCGACGACGGCGGCAGCGACCACCCAGCGCGGGAGGGCAGCCGTGTTCACGGGCCTGGCCGTCCCTGGCCGGGCCGCTCGTGCGGCGTCAGGGCGCACCGAAACCAGCCGCCGTCAGGACGGTTCGGCCCTCGGGACCCGTGACGAAGTCGACGAACGCCTGCGCCGTGACCGCCTCCGGGCTCTCCGCGAGGGCGGTGATGGGGTAGGTGGTGGCTCCCGCCCCCGCCTCGGCCAGGTCGATGCCGAGCACCGATCCCCCTGCAGCGGGGACGTCGGTCCCGTACACCAGGCCGGCATCCGCCTCCCCCGACGTCACCTTGCCCAGCACGTCGGTGACGGAGGACTCCTCACTGACCGGGTCCAGGTCCACGCCCTCGGCATCGGCCACGGCCACGGCGGCGGCTCCGCAGGGCACCTGCTCGGCACAGACCACGGTCTTCACGCCGGGGCGCGCGGCATCGGCGAGGGACGAGATTCCCGCGGGGTTGTCGGGCGGGACCGCGAGCTGGAGCGTGTTCGTGGCGAAATCGACCGCGGTCCCGGCGAGCAGTCCCTCGTCGGACACCCGCTGCATCGTGCGGGTGTCGGCGGAGGCGAACACGTCGGCCGGCGCCCCCTCGATGATCTGCGTCACGAGGTCGGAGGATCCTGCGAAGGTGAGCCGGACCTCAGTGCCGGGGTGCCCGTCCTCGAACCGCCCGGCGAGGTCGGTGAAGGTGCTGGTGAGGGAGGCGGCGGCGAACACCGTGATGCTCCCGTCGATCTCCGCGCCGTCCGCCGCGGCGGAGCCTCCGGCGCCCGTGGCATCCCGGGCTCCGCCGCAGCCCGTCAGGAGGAGCACGATGCAGGCGACGGCGGCCGGTACCGCACACAGTTGCGGCCCCGGGGTCCGCCCGGGGCGGCCGCGGCGAGCGTCCCGTCCGTGGCTCCGGACCCCCGGCGCGAGGCGGGCGATGATCACGCCTTCCCTCCCGGGGTCTCGATGATGACGGTGGTGGCCTTGATGACGGCGATGGCGATCGATCCCTTCTCCAGCCCGAGATCCCGGACGGCCTCGCTGCTCATCAGCGACACCACGCGATGCGGGCCGCACTGCAGCTCGACCTGCGCCATGACCGTGTCCTGCAGGACATCCGTGACGATCCCGACGAACCTGTTGCGCGCGGACCGCCCGATGTCAGAGGGATCACCCGGCAGCACGGCGTTGCGGTGAGCGAGCGTCGCCAGCTCGTACGCATCCACCACGAGCCGCCCCGCAGGGTCCTTCGTGCTCGCGAGGATGCCGCCGTCGATCCAGCGTCGGACGGTGTCATCGCTGACACCGAGATAGCGGGCCGCGTCCCCGATCCGTATCTGCGTCATGATCGAAACCCTACATCCTCGGATGCGGAGCGATACTGATTCAGCCCTTCTCGAGGAAGGCTTCCTTCTCGGGGTTCAGGTACAGCTCGATGGCCAGTGCCAGGCCGGGGTATCCCTCGAGGTCCGGATCCTCCCCGACGACCTCCTGGGCGTCCGTCCGCGCCTTCTCGATCACCTTCCCGTGCTGGGTGATCTTCAGGAACCGCAGGGCGGACCGGCCACCCGACTGGGACGCGCCGAGGATGTTGCCCTCCCGGCGCAGTTCGAGGTCCTTCTGCGAGAGCTCGAAGCCGTCGGTCGTGGACGCCACGGCGGAGAGCCGCTCGCGGCTGGGGTGCTCGGGCTCGAGCTTCGTCACGAGGAGGCACGTGCCGGCGTGGCCGCCCCGGCCGATCCTCCCGCGCAGCTGATGCAGCTGCGAGATCCCGAAGCGGTCGGCGTCCATGATCACCATGAGGGTCGCGTTGGGCACGTCGACGCCCACCTCGATGACCGTCGTGGCGACGAGGAGCTGCACGCTGCCGTCGGCGAAACGCGCCATGACATCGGCCTTGTCCTGGGGATCCATCCGCCCGTGCAGCATCCCCCGCGTCACGCCCTGCAGCTGCGGGACCGCGTCCAGGTCGTCGGACAGGCCGACGACGCTCGTGAGCTCCTTCTGGCCGCCGGGGGCCTTCTCCGGCGCCGGGTCCCCGTAGAGCGGAGCAGCGACATCCTCCTCGGACCTGCCCTCGTCGCCGATCTTCGGGCACACCACGTACACCTGGCGGCCGGCGTCGATCTCCTCGCGGGCCCTGGCCCAGATCCTGTCGATCCATGCGGGGTGCTCGGTCAGCCCGACCTCGTGCGTCGCGATCGGGCTCCTGCCCGCGGGAAGCTCGGAGAGCGTCGACGTCTCCAGGTCCCCGAACACCGTCATCGCCACGGTGCGCGGGATCGGGGTGGCCGTCATCACGAGCACGTGGGGAGAGGTGCGGGCCTTGGTGCGCAGGGAGTCCCGCTGCTCCACGCCGAACCGGTGCTGCTCGTCCACCACGATCAGGCCGAGGTCGAAGAACTGCACGTTGTCGGAGAGCAGCGCATGCGTGCCGATGATGATCCCCGCGTCGCCGGAGGCAGCCTCCAGGAGGGACGTCCGACGCTGGGCCGTGCTCATCGAACCGGTCAGGAGGACCACGCGCGTGCCTTCCGCGGAGCCTCCGAGCATCCCGCCCTCGGCCAGCGGTCCGAGGGTACGCGTGATCGACTGGAGGTGCTGGGCGGCGAGCACCTCGGTCGGCGCGAGCAGCGCGGCCTGTCCACCGGCGTCGATCACCTGCAGCATGGCCCGGAGCGCCACCAGCGTCTTGCCCGAGCCCACCTCACCCTGCAGCAGCCGGTTCATCGGGTGGTCGCGGGCGAGGTCGTCGGCGAGCGTCCGTCCGACGTCGAGCTGACCCTGCGTCAGGGTGAACGGGAGGCGCGCGTCGAACTGGTCGAGCAGTCCGCCCGCTCGCGCCGGCCTGGCAGTCGCGTCCTCCCTCGCCGCCAGCGCCCTGCGCCGCGCGAGAGCCGCCTGCAGTACGAACGCCTCCTGGTAGCGGAAGCGGTGCTGCGCCCTGTAGGCATCCTCGACCTGCTGCGGCCGGTGCACCAGCTCGTAGGCGGTCGCGAGGCTCATCAGCTTGTCGCGGCGGGCGATGGACGCGGGGACGGGATCGTCGAGGTCCGTGAGTCGCAACGTGTCCAGGATCGTCCCGACTGCTATCGCGATGCGTTCGCTGCCGAGCTTCTCCACCGCGGGATAGACCGGGATCGGGCGGTTCACGTACTCGGGGTCGCCGTCGCCCTCGTCCAGCAGCACGTAGGCGGGATTCGTCAGGGACAGCTTCCCGCGGTAGACCGTCACCTTGCCGGAGAACATGGCCCGGACACCGGGCCGGAGATCGCGCTCGGCGCCGTAGCCGTTGAAGAAGGTGAGGCTCATCGCACCGATGCCGCCCTCGGCGTCGTCGGTGATCACGACTTCCAGCAGCATGCCCTTGCGCGTGCGCATCCGCCGTGAGTTCGCGGACTGCACGCGGGCGATCAGCGTCACCTCCTCGTCCACCGGCACCTCCGCGATGGGGGTCAACTCCCCGCGCTTGAGGTAGGTGCGGGGGAAGTGGTTCAGCAGCTCGCCCACCGTGGTGATGGAGAAGTGCTTGGCGAGCAGCTTCGCGACGGGGCCCAGATGGCGGTCGAGAGGTGCATCGAGCTCCGAGGCGGCCGTGGACCGCGCCGCGTCAGGACTCACCGGCCTCGGCTCCCGGAACCGGCACCGCGAGCTGCGTCACGGAGATGTTGACGGGATGTCCAGCCTCGTGGATGAGGGCCAGGGCCGGCGCGGCGTCCGGCACGTGCACGTGGATCCTCCAGCGATAGCCCTCCTCGACCGCCGTGACCGCGCTCATGATGACCGAGTCGCCGAGTTCGTCCAGGTGGAGCCTGAGCGTTGCGGCATCCAGGGGGCTGAGGTTGATGGTGCACATGACCTCTACGCCGTCCGCGTCTCCCCCGTTGTGGATGTGGGGTGACTGGATGTCGTAGCCGTGCAGGCCGTCGAGCAGCTCGTCCTGCAGCTCCTCGCCGAGGGCTGCAGCTCGCAGGGCGTCGAGGATGAGCAGGAAGCCGACACCGCCGGCGTCGACCACTTCCGCGTCCGTCAGGGGCCCGAGCTGGCTCTCGGTGTGCACCACGGCCTGCAGCGCGTGCTGGACCGAGGCCCGGAGCGTGAGCGCCAGCGTCGAGTTGCTGTCATCCGATGCGTGTCCCGCGGCCGTCTCGGCAGCACCCCTCGCACTCGCCTCGAGGACGGAGAGCATGGTGCCCGGCACGGGGTCGCTGAGAGCGGACCAGCTACGGATCTGGGCGCGGTGCAGGGAGGAGGCGAGGAGGGTGCAGGTCAGCCGGCTGGTGCCGTGGAGCGGCTCGGCGAACGCGGAGAGGAAGACGGCGAACAGGGTGCCCGAATTTCCCAGGGCCTCTTCCATCGCCGCCCGACCGGCGACAGCCAGCAGTTCACCCAGGTCCGCGGTGTCGGCATCATGAGCGGCGCGGGCGGCGGAGCGGACCGTCAGGTACAGATTGGTGCCGGTATCCCCGTCCGCCACCGGGAAGATGTTGATGGCGTTCAGGCGGTCACTGTGGTTCCCGAGCGATTCCTCGGCCTTGCTCAACCAACGCTTCATCGCCACGGCGTTGGCGGTGATCTTAGTGTGCAAAGTGGTCCCATCCCCTGAGAGCTGTCGCCTGCGACGCCAGTGTCACCAGCGGACTGCCCGGCCTCACCGAGCCTACCGCAGTGAAACCGGGTGGCAGCAGAACATCCTGCGGGAAGGTGGCGAGCAGGCCGTGGTCCTCGCCGCCGCCGAGGACCCACTCCATCGGATCGACACCGAGCAGCCGGGCGACCGGCCGGAGCGGATCCGCATGGTCCAGGAGGGCCTCGGGGTCGAGGTCCAGGTGCACCCCGCTGGCGGTGGCGATCCGCCCGGCGTCACGGACGAGGCCGTCGGAGATGTCGAGCATCGCGCTCGCCCCGGCGTCGGCAGCGGCGGGGCCTGCGGTGAGCGGCGGGAGCGGGCGCAGCTGTGCCGCGACGAGGCCCTCCCCCAGCGGGCCGAAGTCCTGGACGGGACGGCCGTCCTCGAGGATCGCGAGGCCTGCGGCGGCGCGGCCGAGCATCCCGGTCACGGCGACGAGGTGGCCTGGTCGCGCCCCCGATCGGAGCACCGGCGCCCTGCCTCCCAGTGTCCCCGTGACGGCCGCCGTGATGACGAGCTGCGCTCCGGCGCCGAGGTCCCCGCCGACGACGGAACAGCCGGCGGCACCGAGACCGCGGATGGCTGCGGCGAGGCCCCGGGCGCAGTCCTCCACCCAGTCCACGGGTGTCTGCGGCGGAAGGGTGAGGCTCACCACCAGGGAGGTCGCCGAACCGCCCATGGCGTTGATGTCACTCAGGTTCTGTGCCGCTGACTTCCAGCCGACGTCGTAGCCGGTGGTGCGGAAGCCGTTCGGCCGGACCAGGCGGAAGTCATGGTCCTCGACGAGCGTGTCCATGCTGATCACCGTCCTGCCGTCGGGGGACGCCACGATGGCGGCGTCGTCGCCGGGCCCGAGCAGGGCGGCCGCGCCCTGCTGGAACAGGGGCAGGATCCTCGAGAGCACGGCATTCTCCGTCGTGGCACCGACCAGCGGCCCGGCGACCGCGCCGTCGGGCGACGAGGGGGGCGGCGCAGCGATGCGACCGGGCACCCGGGCGGGATCGAGCGAGGGATCGGACGTGGCCATATCCCCACGGTACGTCGAGGTCCTGACCATCACAGTGATGATTCCGAGAAGTCCCGTTCCCGTCCGGCCCGCCTCCCCCGCCCCGTCGAGCCGGTCAGCCACCCCACCGCCTATACTCGGCCTTTGCCTAGTCGCCGCCTCGGGGGATGAATTGAAAACTGTCATGCTCGTCTTCGGGACCCGTCCGGAGGCCATCAAGATCGCACCGGTCATCACCGCGCTCAGGAGGACGACGACGCTGGACGTCCGCGTGACCGTGACCGGCCAGCACCGGGCGATGCTCGACCAGGTGAACACCCTCTTCGGCATCCGGCCCGACCACGATCTCGACATCCTCGAGCAGGGCCAGGAACTGCACTCCATCATGACGAGGACGATCAACGGACTGAGCCCACTCCTCCGCGACGACCCGCCCGCAGCGGTGCTGGTCCAGGGCGACACCACCACCTCGACGGCAGCGGCGATCGCTGCGTTCTACCGGCAGATCCCCGTCGTGCACCTCGAGGCGGGTCTCCGCTCGGGAAACCTCCAGTCCCCTTTCCCGGAGGAGGCGAACCGCAGGATCACGTCGCAGATCGCGGCACTGCACCTCGCCCCGACCAGCACCAGCCGGCAGAATCTTCTCGACGAGAAGATCGCTGCCGCAGACATCGCGATCACCGGGAACACCGTCATCGATGCCCTGCTGCAGGTGGTCCGGGACCACCACCCGTTCTCGGATCCGCGGCTGGAGGCGCTGGTGGGAAGCGGTCGCAGGATCCTCCTGGTCACCACCCATCGCAGGGAGAACCAGGGAGCAGCGATGCGCGGCATGGCGCGTGCGATCGCCCGAATTGCGGAGAACGAGCCGGAACTCACCGTGGTGCTCCCCCTGCACATGAATCCGGTGGTGCGGGAGGCCATCGTCCCCGCCCTCAGGGACCGGGAGAACGTGATCCTCACCGAACCGGTCGCCTACGGGGAATTCGCCCGGCTGCTGTCGCTGGCCGCCGTCGTGCTGACCGATTCCGGCGGGGTGCAGGAAGAAGCCCCGAGCCTCGGGAAGCCTGTGCTCGTCATGCGCGAGAACACGGAGCGGCCGGAAGCCGTCACGGCGGGGACGGTCGCGCTCGTGGGTGCGGACGAGCATGCCATCGTCGACAGTGTGACCGCACTCCTCCACGACGACGAGCACTACGCGTCCATGGCCACAGCAGTCAACCCCTACGGCGACGGAAGGGCGGCTGAGCGCGTGGTGGCGGCGGTCGAACAACTGCTCGGCGTGGGCACGCGCCTCCCTGACTTCACACCACTCCCGTGAAGCTGCCGGGCGTGCGATCGCCCGTTCTCCTCTAGGCTTGGTGGAGCGACAGACCGGCGGCGCCCGCAGCGCGAACCGCTCGGCATCAGCACTCCAGAAGGATGTTTCCCCCTGATCTCCCCCGGCACCCCTGCCCGCCCCGTGTCGCGCCGCCGACTCCTGCAGCTCTCCCTCGCCGCTGCCACCGCCGTCGCGGTGACCCCTCTCAGCGGCTGCACCGCCGAGACCCGACCCGGTCCGCCCTCCCCCTCCGCGAGTGCCGGCGGACGGCCCACCACCCGGGACCGCTCGATCCGGCTGGGAGACCGCCTCTCCGAGGATCTGCCGTACCGGGTGCTGGAGGACGGCGACGGGCTGGAGCGGGTGGTCCGCGAGGATCTCGCGGACCGGCCTGGCGGGACCCGGCCGGAACCGGTTGCCCTGGCCGCCTTCGGGCACATCACCGACCCGCATGTCCTGGACGCGACGAATCCCGGGCGGCTCTCCTTCCTCTGGCAGTACCTCGATTTCGGGGAAGGCTACCCGACCTCCGGAAGGTTCCGGCCCCAGGACGTCCTGACCGTGCACGTCCTCGACGCGACCGTCCGGGCGTTCAACGCCCTCGGGCAGGGGCCCGAGAGCGGGCGCCCGCTCGATGCCCTGGTGGTCACCGGGGACCTCAGCAACTCGTTCTGCACCAGCGAGCTGGATGCGGTGGTCGCAGCCTTGGACGGTGGGAGAGCCACCGCCAACCCGGTGGGGCGCTACGAAGGCATCCAGGACCACGGCCGTTCCCCCCGGGACCTGTTCGCCGACGTCTGGCATCCCGACCCCGAGCCCGACGGTGCCGACCCGGACAACTGGAAGGCGCGGTACGGCTTTCCGACCGTCGAAGGGCTCCTCGATGCCGCCAGCAGTCCCATCGACGCCCCGGGTGCCGACGTCCCCCGGTTCGTGGGGTTCGGCAACCATGACGAGACCGGGCGGTACGGGGGGTCGCGGATCTCTCCCGGCGAACAGTTCGTCGACCTGGTGCGCACGGGCTCGCGTCTCCCGCTGGAGCTCCCGGCCGGGATGAAGGAACCCGATTTCTGGGAGCAGGCCAAGGGTGGAGAGGCGGATCGGGAGCGACTCCTGGCCGAGCTGCCGTCGCGGACCACCACGGCGTCCGAAGAGCGCGACGTGTTCGACAAGGCGGCCTTCCGAAAGGCACTCGCGCGCTCTGAATCCGCCGTGGAGCAGCCGATCGAGGAGGACGCGCTCTACTACTCCTTCGATCTCTCCCCGGAGGTCCGCGGCATCATGCTGAACACGGCGAGCCCCGACGGCAGCGGGCGAGGATGCCTGGACCGTGAGCAGGCTTCCTGGCTCGTCGGTCAGCTCGAGGCCGTGTCCGGTTCCTACCTCGACGAGGAGGGGAATACCCAGATGTCGGAGGCCGAGGACAGGATCACGGTGCTCTTCAGTCACCACCCGCTCCGGTCATTCGAGGATGATGCGACGACTGCGGACGACGGCGGGGAGTCCCTGGCACGGGACGAAGTCCTCTCGATCCTCTCGCGGTTCCCGAACCTCGTCCTGTGGCTGAACGGCCACGAGCACAGGCACCGGGTGGAGGCACACCGGGGGCGGATCGGCTCGGGCGGACTCTGGGAGATCACCACGGCCTCCCTGATCGACTTCCCGCAGCAGTCACGCGCTGTCGAACTGGTCGACAACCGGGACGGCACACTCTCCATCCTGGCAACGCTCCTCGATCACTCGGCGGCGGACGACGTCCGCCGCGACGGCGAGCAGAGCCCGGCGTCCCTTGCTGCCCTGAGCCTCGAACTCGCCGCGAACAGACCCGGGCTGGACCCCGGGTCCGTCCAGGGAGCCGCCGGGGACCAGAACGTGGAGCTGCTGGTGGCAGCACCCTTCTGACCTTTAAGACGTGGGGCACCATCCCCGGCAGCCCCCTCGAGCGCCCGCTCCTGTACTATCGCTCGCGGGGGTACCTCAGTGTGGTGGTGCGACCGCAACGGTCTCGTGGTGGCAGTTCGTCGATCATGTTCCCTACCCACACGGCGTACTAATCGACAGGACACATCATGACGGTGCAGGTAGTCATCCTCGCGGCGGGCATGGGCACGCGGCTCGCTCGTCCCCACCCCAAGCCACTCACGGAGCTGAGCGACGGTCGGACCATCATGCAGCAGCAGGTGGAGAATCTCACGTCCGAATTCAGGAAGAAGCTCCGCCTGTCGATCGTCGTCGGCTTCAAGCTCGAGATGATCCTCGAGCATGTCCCGAACGCATCCTTCGTCTACAACGAGGCCTTCGACCAGACGAACACGTCCAAGAGCCTCCTCAAGGCTCTCCGGAACTCCGCCAAGGGCGGCGTCCTGTGGATGAACGGAGACGTCGTCTTCGCCCCCGAGATCGTCAAGTACCTGCGGCCCTTCATCGAGCAGGATCTCTCCTTCGTCTCCGTGGACATGTCCTCCGTCAGTGACGAGGAGGTCAAGTACACCGTCGACGACAACGGGCACATCGACCAGTTGTCGAAGTCCGTCGAGCACGCGCTCGGAGAAGCGGTGGGCATCAACTACATCTCGTCCAAGGACAAGAAGAAGCTCATCAAGCGCCTTGCCCAGGTCGGTGACCAGGACTACTTCGAGCGCGGCATCGAGCTCACCATCGCCAAGGACGGTGTCCAGTACACGCCTGTCGACATCAGCAACTTCTACGCCGTCGAAGTGGACTTCGCGGACGACCTGGAGCGCGCCAACCAGGAACTCGACGCGCGCGTCACAGCGGACGTCTGATCCACCTTCCGAAGGACAAGCACTTATGGCACGTTGGACCACCGCAGAGGACGCAGTATCCGGGATCCGTCGGATAGCGAAGCGGAAGCTGCGGACAGCGTGGCAGAGTCTCCCGGTGGAGCAGCGGAAGAAGATCCGGCAATCCCTCCATCCGGCGGACGCTGCGAAGGTCGAACGGGCGGCGTCGACCCTCACCTCTCCACGGACCCTCACCGCGGCACCCGTCCAGAAGCCGGTCCTCACCATCGGCGTGGTGGTCGAGGACGGCACGCAGGATCTCGTCGCCACGCTGCAGAGCATCCTGCGACAGAAGTCGGTGGCCCTCGCGGTGGTCGTGGTCGACACGACCGGCGACGACGGCATCGTCAG
Organism: Arthrobacter sp. CP30; assembly: GCF_053470025.1. NCBI lineage: Bacteria > Bacillati > Actinomycetota > Actinomycetes > Micrococcales > Micrococcaceae > Arthrobacter > Arthrobacter sp. CP30. The sequence continues at coordinate 12,656 of NZ_JBQEMM010000006.1, read as the reverse complement.
GGACGCTTCCTCCTACGCCAAGCGGGACGCGCGCATCGCGCTTCGGCCTGCCACCGGCATCCCGGCGCCGGCTGCACGTCACGCGGTGGTCGAAGCCGCCAGGACGCGGTGGATCATGTTCGTCACCGCCGGGGACCTCGTTGCCCCGGGCGCTGCCGCCGCCGCGGTCCGGTCGCTCAAGGGGTCACGGTCCGACGTCGCGGTCGGCACCGTCGGGGTGCGGAAGGGCGCCAAGTTCGTCACCCCGGCCGCGCAGACCGCCATGCACGGAACGGCCGAGCTCACGACCACGCTGCAGCATGCCCCGGACCTTGCGTCGGACACCTACCTCAGCAACAAGGTCTTCTCGAGGTCGTTCTGGCTCGAGCACCTGATGGACGTCGACGTCGAAGGCGATCTCTGGCAGGCCGAAGCGGTCCGGGCCGCCTATCTTCGTGCAGGAACCATCGACCTCCTGCCGGGAAGGCTCAGCGACGTCGTCGGCGACAGCGGTGGGGACTCCCTCACCCGCGAGCAGCTGTGCAGCATCGGGGTGCTCGACGAGTACCTCCGGCGGATGTCGGCAGTGATCACCGAGGGTCTCGGACGTCTGGCCCCGGAGGCGGCGGAACGACTGCTGACCCGGCTCCTCGGCACCGATCTCTTTCCCTTCTTCGAGGTCGTCCCTCGCACCGACGACGTCTACTGGTCCCGGCTCGTGGCGGGGGTCCAGGAACTCCATGCCCTGGCCCCCTTCGCCTGGGAGGGCATCCGGCTCCACAATCGCCTCATCCTCGCGGCGGTCCTGGACGACAACCGGCCTGATGTGGTCACCATCTGCAGCTCCCGCAGCGATCTCGGGTCCTCGTTCGCCACGTCGTCGCAGCCGGGTCCGCTCCGTGCGCAGCCTCCTTATCTGTCGGACCTCACGAGACAGCCGTCCGAGGACCTGCTCGCCTGTCAGGACATCGACCTCCGCGTCATCAGCAAGATCACCGGAATGGAGTGGGGCGACGACGGCTGCCTCAGGATCACCGGCCACGCCTACATCTCCTCGATCGACCCTGCTGCGGGCGCTCTCGTCATCGAGGCCATGCTGATCGACGACGACGGCAACGAGGTCCTGCCGCTCGTTGTAGGGAGGTACCGCGATCCGGCCATCGACTGGGACGCGAACGACAACTGGACCAGCTATGCGGACAGTGGCTTCAGTGTCAGCATCGACCCGGCCGCCCTGCCCGCCGAGGACACCGCGCCGTCGTCTTGGTCGCTCGGGCTGCGCCTCACAGCGCAGGGTCAGGTGCTGGAATCGCCAGTCACCCGCCGGGACACCTCGGGTGCTGCCGGCACCGTACCCATCGCCCCCATGAACGGGGATCACCGCATCGCCGTCGAGTTCAAGCCCGGACGTGGTCTGACCCTGGTGCGGGTGGCCCCCATGTACTCGGCGACGGACGTGCGGCTCGACGGGCGCACACTGACGATCACGGTCGAAGCACACTCCGCGCCGCTCGCCTCGAAGATCACGGTGGAGTGCGCGAAACTGGCCCTCCGGAAGACCGCCGTGTGCGTGGACGTACGCGGTAACGTGGCCGACTACCGCCTCGTGATCCCCCGCCTCACCGCAGAGGCCTCACCGCGCGCCGAGCACCAGTGGGACCTGCGCCTGGACAGCGGCTTCAAGACTCCCCAGCCCATCGCGTGGCGCCCCGGGAGCACGGACTTCACGGAGCAGCTGGACCGATCGCGCCGCCTGCGCCTGAAGTTGACGGGCTACGGCTTCCTGGCCCTCGAAGAGCGGCGTTACCGGGTCGAGGCGGACGATCTCCGCGTCTCCGAGGACGGCTGCTACCTCACCGTCCTCGGTACGGCGGACTTCACGAGCATCCATGCCCCGCGGCTGGTGCTGTCCAGTGGGAAGGCAGTGATCGAGGCGGACCAGGTGGCGCTGAACGTCACGCGCAACCAGGGGAGCAACCGCTTCACCGTCCGCTTCCCCCTCGTGAGTTCTCCCTGGGAGGGCCGGGATCAGATGCCGGAGCCGGGAGCCTACAGCCTCCGGTACATCCCCCAGAAGACAGAGGACAACGTAGGGTACTGGCTCCCCGCGGCACCTGCCCTCCAGGAGATGCTGCCTTCCCGCGAGCTGCGTGACACCCTCGAGGTCGGCATCAGCAGGACGGCTGTCGCCGGAGCCGTCACCGTCCACGTCCGCCCGCCACTGGCTGCGGACGAACTCGGACGCTACAACCAGCAGATGCTGCGCAGCGAGATCGACCGCGCGGAGCTGCCGCTGCAGGACTCCGTCCTCTTCATGTGCTTCGGGGGACGTCGCGCAACCGACAGCACGCGGCGCATCCTCGAGGAGTTTCAGCGGCGCGCGTCCGTCGGGGACATGTACTGGGCGATCGCTGATCACTCCGTGCCCGTACCTGATGGCGCCCGGCCGGTCCTGATCGGCTCACGGCTCTGGTACCGCCTGTTGGCCGAGGCAAGGCTGCTCGTCAACAACAACAACTTCCCTTTCTACTTCCGGAAGCGGGAGGGGCAGGTGTACATCCAGACATGGCACGGTACACCGCTGAAGAAGCTCGGGAACGACGTCGCCCGCACCAATTTCTCGCTGTCCTACTGGAACCTCATGCAGCGTGAAGCGACCTACTGGGACGCGCTCCTCGCACAGAACGACTATGCGGCGCACGTCCTCGCCACCTGCTTCGGTTTTACCGGGCAGGTGATCACCGAGGGGTACCCGCGGAACGATTCCCTCAAGGCCCCCGACGCCGATCTCCGCCGCGCAGCGGTGCGTGACCTCCTCGGTATTCCCGAAGGTCGTCGAGCCATCCTCTACGCACCGACGTGGCGCGACGACGCCAAGAACACGTCGAAGCAGTACGAGCTGGTCACTTACCTGGACTTCGAGGCAGCCCAGGAGCAACTCGGCGAGGACTATGTCATCCTGCTGCGTGGACACCACAACATCGCCGGCCAGCGACAGACCGCGGGGAACCGGTTCGTCATCGACGTGACGGAGTATCCCGAGGTGAATGATCTGTATCTTGCTGCGGACGTCCTGATCAACGACTACTCGTCGGTGATGTTCGACTTCTGCGTGACGGGAAAGCCGATCATCTTCCTGACCCCCGACATCGCCCAGTACCGCGATTCGACCCGCGGCTTCTACTTCGATCTCGAAGCGCAGGCTCCCGGTCCACTGCTGATGACAACGCCCGAGGTCGTCCATGCCATCAAGTCCCTGCCGTCGATCCAGGTGCGGTACGCGGATCGGTACCGGACCTTCGTGGAGACCTACGCGCCGATGTGTGACGGATCTGCGACCCAGCGGGTGGTCGATGCGCTCCCGCTCGGCGCTCCGGCGACCGCATCCTGACCACTGGACATCCCATCCACCGCCTGGCGAACATACCTGATCGCGTCCACAGGCCAAGCCCTCCCCCCTCAGGAGTTCCATGTCGACCGGGAAGACCCCACCTCACGTCACCGATCAGTCCGGGAAGACTCGGGAACCAGTCCAGGCTCCAGCCGCCGTCGAGTCGGTGAATACGCCGATCTCCGGGGTGAATCGCGCCGGTGAGGAGCAGTTCCTTCTGGGCCACGCGGAGCTGCACGCGGGAGACTTGGAGGCTGCTGCTCGCCATGTGGCAGCTGCACTCGATGTTGCACCTCACGCTGCACGGTGGCATTACCGCCTCGGATTCATCAGGGAGCGGCAGGGCCTCGTCACCGCGGCTCGAGAGCACTACCTCGAAGCCTTGCGTCTTCAACCCGGGCACGAGCGCTGGGAACATCGGCTGCGCTCTGTCGAGGCAGCGGCAGAACGCCACCGCACCGCCGAGAGAGCCGAGACAGAGGAACTACGCGCCGTGTACGCCGACCGGCGGCGCATCCTGCGCGAGCGGAAGGCACCGAAATGGCAGGAGATCGACGTCCTGTCGGCCGGGAGGCCGTTCCACCGGGAGGATCCGGAATGGCTGGGGGCTCTCGCGGATGCCCTGTTCTTCATGAATCGGCACACGGCGGCGGCCGAGACCTTCGCCGAAGCCGCCCTCCTCACGCCGGACGATGCCCGCCTCCACTTCCAGGCAGGGTGGGCTCATCATCTGGCGGGTTCCGAGCACCTCGTCCACGACCACTTCGCGCGGGCGATCGCAGCGGACACCGAACTGGAATCGTCACGGTTCGGCATCGGCGCTTTCTTCCAGAAGAAGGGCGAATGGCGACTCGCAGCCAGTCACTACGAGGCCACGTTCCGTCATGATCCGCATGATGCGGAACTCGCCTACCGCTGGGGCTTCGCGCTTCAGCGCTGCTATGACTGGCAGGGCGGCGCAGATGTCATCAGGACAGCCATCGGCCTCGATCCGACCCAGGCGTCATGGCACTATCGCCTGGGCTTCTCGTTCGAGCGCAGTGGCAGATGGGCGGATGCAGCGGACGCCTATGCCTACGCTCTCGAGCTGTCGAACCCGCGCACCGAGTACTGGTCGTATCGCCTGGGCAGCGTGCTTGCAGCGGCGGGACGGCACGAGGACGCGTGTGTCGCCTTCCTCGGCGGACCGAGGACCACGGCAGCGCTACCTGCGTCGGGGCCGCCCGTGGACAGGGTGACACCGTACCTTCTCGGTGTCCTCTCGGACGGGCTGGCCGCGGCGCTGTCCGCGCAGACATCGGAGCAGTGTGCGCAGCTGGCTGCCTTCGCTGAGGCGAAGGGGGCCCTCGAGGTCGCCGCAGCAGCGTTCGAGGCGGCCGCTTCGCGGTCGGACAAGCACCCGGCCCGCCTGTTCACCTCGCTGGGCTCCGTTCTGTACCGCCTCGGCCGTTTCCGGGAAGCGACCGCAGCATTCAAGGAGACCCGCCTTCTGAAAAGACCGCACGGGGTGAACACGGCGGCCTATTTCAAGAACCCCGCGCTCAAACAGTCCATGATCTATGTCGAGTACATGGAAACCTTGCCCATTCGGGAGGACGTCATCCTCTATGAGAGCAGCCAAGGGTCTTCGATCGGGTGCAACCCCCTGAATATGTTCCGCTCCCTGCTTCGCGATGAGCGGTTCGCAGCAACCACGCACGTGTGGGTGATCAACGATCGGACCCGGATCCCTGACGAGTTGCGTGGCCTGCCGAACGTCATCTTCACCGCCAGGGACAGCGACCTGTATCTGCGCTATCTCGCGACATCCGCTCACCTGATCAACAACAACACCTTCCCGCCGTACTTCAGCCGCCGTCCGGAGCAGCAGTACCTCAATACTTGGCATGGAACGCCGATGAAGTCGCTCGGGCGTGACATCAAGGACGGTTTCATGGATTATCGGAACGCCACCAGGAATCTGCTGCACAGCACGCACATCGTGGCTCCCAACGCCTTCACTGCAGACATCCTGCTCGACAAGTACGAGATCTCGACGATCTTCGACGGGCAGGTCGCCGTGACGGGATATCCGCGGGTCGATGCGACAGTGGCTCTGCCCGACGCCGTCAGGGAGAATCTTCGTCGGCGGCTGGGCTTCGGTCCATCCGAGAAGGTCGTCCTGTACGCCCCGACGTGGCGGGGTTCCCTGGCGGACCGGAAGCTCGATAACGAGCGGCTTCTGAGCGACATCAGGACGATGTCGTCGGTTGGGACCCGCCTGCTGTTCCGCGGGCACCCGGTGACGGAAGCGCTCCTCGATCAGGCCGGGATCGCGGAGCATCTCGTCCCCACCGACATCGACACCAATGATCTGCTGTCCATCGTCGATGTGCTCATCACGGACTATTCGAGTATCGCCTTCGACTTCATGGCAACGGGTCGTCCCATCATCTACTACGCCTACGACCTCGAGGAGTACGAGCGGAGTCGGGGCTTGTGCCTGGACATCTCCACCCTTCCCGGATACCTGTGCCTGGACCGGTCCGAACTGCGGGATGGGCTGCACGAGGCACTCGCCCAGCAAGTGGGGATGCACGAGACCGCCGACGAGTATGTCGGACTGGAATCAGGAGATTCGACAACACGGGCGATCGACTTCTTCTTCTTCGGATCGTCGGCCTGGACCCTGCCACCGAGGAAGGACGACCGGAAGACCATGCTCATGTACCAGGGCTCGTTCATTCCCAACGGGATCACGTCGTCCTACCTGAATCTGACGTCGCACCTGGATCCTCAGGACACCCAAGTCTTCGTGACGATCGAACCCTCGTCCATCTCCTCGGACGAAACGCGCGTGGAGAAGTTCGAGCAGAATCCGGACCACGTGCGAGTCCTCCCCCGTGTAGGGGGGCAGTTGATCAGCGCCGAGGAACGATGGATCGTGGACAAGTTCAACGCGCAGGGCGACCTTCAGACCGAGGAGCAGTGGAGCATCTACCACGGCGCCTTCGCGCGTGAGTTCCGGCGCATGTTCGGGTCTGCCCGCTTCGATGCCCTCGTCTGTTTCGAAGGCTACGCCCGGTTCTGGGCGGCCTTGTTCGCTGCTGCGCCGACGGAAATGGCGACGAAGTCCATCTTCCTCCACAATGACATGCACAACGAGTGGCGCCACCGATTCCGATACCTCGAATCGATCTTCCGGCTGTATCCCCGGTACGACTCCCTCATCTCCGTCACGGAGAGCGTGGCCGAGGAGAACAAGCAGCAACTCTCAAGTCGCTTCGGGCTCGACCCACGGACTTTCCACTACAGCAACAATCTTGTCAACGCCGAAGCGACCGTCACCCTCTCGAAGGAACCGGTCCCCGAGGACATCGAGGAGTGGATCGGCGACTGTCCGAAGCTCTTCGTCACGGCCGGACGACTGTCCCCCGAGAAGGACCACGAGAAACTCCTGCAGAGCTTTGCGCTCCTCCTCCACAACCATCCAGAAGCCAAGCTCGTGATCCTCGGTGACGGGCCCCTGAGGAATCGCCTCGAACGCCAGATCGAGCACCTCGACCTCAGTTCGAAGGTGTTACTGGCGGGTCTTCGACTGAACCCGTTCCCGGTGATCAGGAGGGGCGACTGCTTCGTCTTCTCCTCCAACTACGAGGGGCAGGGCCTCGCGGTGCTGGAGGCACTCATCCTGGGCAAACCGGTGATCTCCACGGATGTCGTCGGACCCCGCAGCATCCTCGAAGACGGCTACGGTCTCCTCGTCGAGAACTCAGTCGAAGGAATCTTCAAGGGGATGACGACATTCCTCGAGAGTTGGCCCGTCCACGAACTCTTCGACTACTCATCGTACGAGTCCCAGGCTCTCGACAACTTCATCGACGTCGCCTTCGGTCGGACGGAAGAGCTGGTGCCGTAGAGGTGGCATAGGCGGGGCAGCGTCCACAAAACGCAGGCTTCCTCGGCGCTCCGACTACATGGGAACACCGTTGATGGTCGACTCGAGTTTCCGATCCGTTGCCGACTCCATCTCGCCGGCCCATCGAGCAGTCACGGCCTGATCGGAGAAACGCTCCGCCGTGGCGCGCGCAGCCGTCCGCATCGCACGCAGATCGTCGCTGGAGGACGACACGATCGTGGCGATGCGCGCAGCGACGCCGGCTACGTCTCCTCGTGGCAGGAGGAAACCGTTGACGCCGTCCTCGATGAGATCGGCGGGACCGTACGGGATGTCGTAGGCGATCGGCAGGCAGCCACCGCTCATCGCTTCCAGCAGGACCAGGGGCAGACCCTCTGTCGTGCTGGTCAGCAGGGTGAAGGATGCCGCCCAGAGATCGTGCCGTGCCGTGTCGCTGAAACCCGGCAGCCGGACAGTCGACTCCAGCGCAGACTCGGCGACCAGTTGCTCCAGCCGGTCCCGGTCCGGTCCCTCGCCGAAGATCGTCAGGGAGCACTCCGCGCCGAGCTCCTGAGCCTTCCCCACCGCCTTGATCGCGTGCTGGACGCGCTTTCTGCCGTTCAGGCTGGCAAGCATCACACCGACCCCGGGATCGCGATCCTGGGAGGGATCGAAAGGCACGAGTTCGGTGCTGTTCGGAACTACTCCCGAGAATGCCTCCGACCCATACACCTCGTCCACGTCCCGCTTCTGCGCATCCGTCAGAAGCACGACCGCATCAAACGACGACAAGCGCTCGAACGTGTAGCGCCGGACACGGCTCAACTCGCCGTGGGGCGGCATCTGGCCTGCAGACATGTGCGAGTTGTGCACCAGATGCATGGTGATGACGTGCGGTCGCCGATAACGGGTGAGGAAATTCGCCGTCGACTTGCTGTCGATGATCATGAAGGTCTCCCGACCAGCGGTGACCAGATCCAGCCACAGAAGATACAGGGGCCACATCTGGTTCCAGGACGCGATGACCTGCCCCTCACTCCCGCAGAGGCAGACGAGTCGGCCACCTTCCACCCCCGGCTCCGCCAGGTCGCGACGGTCGGACACGAACACCGTACCGTCGGCTCGCAGGTAGTCGACCTGAAGGACGACCGTTCCGGCTGCGTCGTGGCGCACCCGGCGCCTGGGTTCGCCTCCGAAGGACTCGGTGCTGAACTCATCGGGATCGAGACCCTGGTAGTCGCCCTGGACGGCCCGGCCTGATCGGGCGGTGCCCATCGATGCATCGGACGCGGAACGGAGCTCCTCCCACAGGTTGCGGAGTTTCATCCCTGCGATCAACTCCCCGCTGATCTCGAGTTCGCAGGCGACGTCCGGATAGTCGGGCTGGTAGTCGAATGTGAGGATGTCGACCGGCTGCCCCCCGTGCGTGACGAATGCTCGCGAACGACGCAGCATGGCACTGGTCATCCCTCCGTAGTCGAAGGGTATCCCCCATGTCACGGCGCAGTGGTAGGCCTCGGGCAGCGTCGCGTTGGGTGAAACGGTGTCGGTATGCGCCATCCGGGGTGCACCCTTCCTTCCATTCATTCGCTCGCCGCTCGACGATCGCCGAGCACGCGTTCGGACCACGCTCCAGCGCACCGCGAGGCGGTGGCCGAAGCTGCATCGATTCGATCAGTGGGGACCTGATCGGGCCGCCCGTTCTCACGCGGCAGCACCCCCAAGCCTAGCGGAGCATCATCGTCCGACCCGCTCGGAGACGGCCCCATCTGGGCGGGCCGGTGCGTCGCCGAGCACCCCGCGGCGACCCGTTCGGAAGCACCGCATCCCCGACGTCGTGGTGCGCCGGGCCACGCCAGGGGCTTGGGGTGGATCCGGTCCCACGGCTTGTATGTTGGAGATACACCGCCAGCTGAATGCTCCATCGTGGGAGCGAAGAAGGAACCGATGCCCGACGTCTCCGTCATCATCCCCGTATTCAACGTGAAGGACTACCTCGAGGAATGCGTCCGATCGATCCTGGATCAGGATCTCCAGGACACGACGCTGGAGGTCATCGCCGTCGACGACGGTTCCACGGACGGCAGCGGAGAGATCCTCGATCGGTTGGCTGCCTCCGACCCACGGCTCGTCGTGATCCATCAGGCCAATTCGGGATGGCCCGGGCAACCCCGCAATCGCGGCATCGAAGTGGCCAACGGGCGTTACCTGTTCTTCTGCGACGCTGACGATCTCGTCCCCACCGAGTCCCTTCGGCGCCTCGTGAGCTTCGCGGACCGCCAGAGGAGCGACGTCGTCATCCCCAAGGTCATCGGGGGGAACGGGAGGTGGATCAGGCGCTGGCTCTATGAGGAGTCCCAGATCGATGCCGACCTCTACAAGGCCTTCCAGACCCACGGACCCCAGAAACTCTTCCGCCGCTCGATGGTGATGGACCACGCCATCCGGTTCCCCGAGCACAAGATGCGTATCGAGGACGCGATGTTCGGCTTCTCCTGCTACGTCGTCGCCGATCGGGTCTCCATCCTGGCCGACTACGACTATTACATCCTGCAGAACCGCGACGACGGCTCGAACATCAGCCGCCGCGGGCTGGACCCGGAGGAGTACACGCGTGACTCCTTCGAGGTGGCCTCCGTGGTCCACAACGGACTCCCGGCCGACGGACTCCGAGACCGGATCATGGCCGAGCTCTTTCGCCGCCTGTGCCTGCGCCGTTACGTCGGATCGTCCTTCGCCAAGGCTTCCGAGGAACGACAGCGCGCGTGGATCAGCGGGCACCAGAAATTCATCGCTGCCTTCGTCCCGCCCGCCGTCGAGGATCTCCTCGACCCGGTCAACAGGCAGCGATCCCGCCTCATCCGGGCCGGGCGACGCTCCGATCTGGTCGTCGTGGCGAACAGCACGGCCGATGATGCCCTTTCGGCTCAGATGAGCGGCGTCGAACCCACGGGGACCGGTTGCCGGATCAGCGGCGTCCTGAGCATGCAGCACCAGTTCCGGCGATTCGCCGGCGCCACGCTGGAGCTCCGCCGTCGTGGGCAGGACGACCAGATCGCCTTCAACATCCGGCCGAAGGACCTCATCTCGCGATCCGGCGACGACGACCTTCCGGACGCGGTGGTGTTCGCCGTCGATCTTTCCCATGCTGAGTTGGCACACTATCCGCGCGGGGTCTACGACCTGTCGCTGAAGAGCGTCGTCGACGGGAAGCCGTTGACCACGCGTCTCCGTGCGCCCGACGGTGACTACGTCGTCACCTACCCCGCGGACGACGTCGTGCATTTCTACTCGACGAAACACGGCAACATCAGCTGCAAGTTCTGACGGAACATCTCCGCCGGTGACGTCTCCCGACACCGTCGCGACCACCTGAAGGACAGGACACTCTCTCACCCGGTGCAGGAACCACAACGCCCGGTCACCGCTCGAGCGGTGGCCGGGCGTTGTGCCCATGGAAGGCTCAGGCCCTGAGGTCCCCGATGCGCGTCACGGCAGACCGACCTTCGCGACCAGCATGTTGTGGTCCGAGGGGATCGTCCCGGCGTAGTTCCCGTTGGCGTCGAGTGTAGCTACGGTCTCCCACTCCGACACGCGCATCTTCGAGGTGAAGATGTAGTCGATGTACGTGCCATTGGCTGCCGGATCGCCGGCTGCACGGCTGATCGACTCGAACCCGTTCCAGCTGTTGAGATGGGCGTTGATCCTCTTCTCGGCCGTAGCGGCCATGCTCGGGTACTGCTGCCAGTAGTCGTTGCCGAGCGGATCCACGAGGCCCGATCGGGTCATCACGTCGTAGGGGGCATTCGACGGTTCGATCCACTTGCTCGAGTTCAGGTCCCCCGCCATCACGACGGGATAGCCCGCCGCATTCTCCTGCCGGATCGCCTCGACGACCACTTCGGCCTGACGGCGACGGATGTCACCGTACCCGTCCGCCTTGTTCGCCGAAAGGTGCGTGTTGCCGAAGAAGAAGATCTTCCCGGTCGACCTCTGCTTCGCGATGGCCCAGGAGAAATACCGCGCGTTCTCCTCGGATGTCATCATCGGCAAAGCACGTGAACCGGATTTCAGGATCTCGACGGTCGTCGGGTTGTAGAAGATCCGCGTTCCCTGTGATGCTCCCTGATCGGCGTAGACACATGCCGTGGGCGTGGCCGGGTTCTCGCAGTTGTAGCGCTTGTCATTGGTCAGTTCGTAGGGCGCACCACTCGCATTGAGGCGTTGCTTGAGATCCTCGAACTGGGACAGTCCACCCTTGAGGAGTACGTCGTCCAACCTCCCCTGCGACGCTTCCTGGACACCGAGGATGTCCGGCATCTTCTTCGTGATGGTGTCGACGACGAAAGGTCGTCGGTCGTTCCAGGGAAGGGCGTTCGGGTTGTAGGTATCGTCCGGCGTGCACTGGGCGCACATGACGTTGAAGCTACCCACGGTCAACGGGTTCGACAGTGGCGGTGGTGGTGGTGGCTCGCTCTGCGTGGTTGCCGTGAGTACCGGCCCATAGGCACTGAGCAGGCTGCCGTCCGTCTTGATCACCCTGACCTGGAAGAAGTAGGTCGAGGAAGCTTTCAGTCCGCGGATCTCTGCGGAATTCGTGGTGTAGCGATACCAGACCGCGTCGGACATATCGGCTTTCGTGGCAACGGCGAGCCGGTACTGGGGCGCATTCGGTACGGCGGCCCAGGTCACGTTCATCGTCCTGTGCGTCGGTGCAGCGGCGAGTCCCGTCGGAGTGGGGAAGGGATCGACGGGCAGGGTCACCTTCACCGGCGCCGAGTAGGGCGTCAGGCTTTCGCCGGCCGAGCTGATCACCCGGACACGCGCGTAGTAGGTGGTCTCCGGCAGCAGGTTGTAGATCTTCCCCGACGTCGCAGGGAAGCGCTTGTAGACGGAGTCGCTCATATCGGACTTGCTGTAGACCTGCACCCTGTATTCCGGCGCGTTCGCCACAGCCTTCCAGGACACTGCCACGGAGGTGGGCGTCGCCACGGCAGCCGTCAACCCCGACGGAACCGCGATCGCCGGCTCAGCAGCCGTCTTCGCACTGATCGCCGCCGAATACGGGGTCAGCACCGAACCATCGTCGGTGATCCCCCGAACCCGGAACTGATACACGGTCCCCTTCTCCAGGCCCTTGATCTCCACCTCGGACTCCGTGAACCGGTAGAACACCGAATCACTCATATCAGCCTTGGTGTACCGCTGAACCCGATACCGCGGGACATTCGCCGACTTCACCCACGACAACGACACCGACGTATCCGTCTGCGCCGCCGACTTCAACCCCGACGGAACCGCGATCGCCGGCTCAGCAGCCGTCTTCGCACTGATCGCCGCCGAATACGGGGTCAGCACCGAACCATCGTCGGTGATCCCCCGAACCCGGAACTGATACACGGTCCCCTT
>NZ_JBQEMM010000054.1:0-502 GCF_053470025.1 Arthrobacter sp. CP30 | reverse complement strand
GCCGCGAACCTCGTCGGCCCCGGCTGCGCCGGCTACGCCGAGCAGGTCCCCTCCGGCGACGGCTCCGTCGAAGGCATGTCCCTGCTCCCCGTCGCCAACGCCGCAGGCGCCAACCCCATCCTCACCCAGCTCACCGCAGCCGTCTCCGGCGGCATCAACCCCGACGTCAACCTCGTCGACACCCTCAACGGCGACGAATTCACCGTCTTCGCACCCGTCGACGACGCCTTCGCAGCCCTCCCCGCCGAGACCGTCGAAGGCCTCAAGACCGACACCGAGGGCCTCACCAGCATCCTCACCTACCACGTCGTCCCCGGCAAGATCCAGCCCACCGAGCTCGAAGGCACCACCCAGACCACCGTCCAGGGCGCCGACCTCGAGATCACCGGATCCGGCCAGGAACTGAAGGTCAACGACGCCAACGTCATCTGCGGCGGCGTCCAGACCGCCAACGCCGTCGTCTACCTCATCGACGCCGTCCTCACGCCCCCCGCCGCCGGCT
>NZ_JBQEMM010000053.1:0-517 GCF_053470025.1 Arthrobacter sp. CP30 | reverse complement strand
GCCGTGCCGGGGGCGGTCCACTCGGTCACCGGCGGCCAGCCGTGTGTCGCCGATGAGCGCCGCGAACACTACCAGACCTGCGGCCACTATGGTGTCGTGTCCTGGCGCGCGACCTGCGGCACGGTCTCGGCTTCGCTGGCGCATGACAATGGGCCCGGCAATGTCGCGGATCCTCGGCAGATCTGGCTCGACAGTGATCCGATTATCCTTCCGAAACCGACTGACCGGCTGGTCTGCCGGATCATCAGCACTGACGAGACCTGGCACCGGCCATTCACGACGCTCGAGCTCGGCTCGCTCCAGTCCTGGATCATCCCCGAGGAGGTGTTCAGCTTCGACAGCGCGACGGGCATGTGGCTGGTCAACGAGGAGTATAGCGATTTCGCTCTTCGTGGGCGGTCCGACGCGGTCAATCGCGAATGGATCGGCAACATGGTCCCGCCCAAGGCCGCGCAAGCGATGGCCGAGGAGATCCTCGAGACGCTGATGCTGGCGCGCCTGGGCGAGACTTTCACGC
>NZ_JBQEMM010000052.1:0-518 GCF_053470025.1 Arthrobacter sp. CP30 | reverse complement strand
GATCCGGTGGAATTCCCAGCATTCCGGCCTCGTCTGCGATGCGCTGGCACTGGTCGCGATGATCCGATTGATGGGGGTTTGGGGGTGTCCCTGTCCCTGTCCCTGTCCCTTTCGGCATTGCGGTTTCGATGCGTTGCGCATCTGGTTCGGATGCGTCACGCATGCGATTCGCATTGCCGCTTGCATTGCGTTCCGCATCGCTATCGGATTGCGGTTGGGGGCTCCAACGCGCCGCGGCTGCGGTCCGCGCGGCAGCTATCCGCTGGGCCTTGCGCTCCCGATAGCCGGCCTTTTCCGACCATGATCGGTTCGCCTGCTCGGCCACGACGGGATGGTAGAGCCGGCCATCACTGCACTTGACGAACCCTCGGAGCGCGCCGCCGCGATACTTCCTGAACGTCTTGATGTCGCGACCGAGCCCGCACATGCGGGTGAGGACGAGATCGTCATCGGGCAGGCTAGCCGCCGGCACCTGGTGCCACGACGCTGCCCAGAGCAGGACGGCGTACCAGCATGCC
>NZ_JBQEMM010000051.1:0-519 GCF_053470025.1 Arthrobacter sp. CP30 | reverse complement strand
CTTATTGGCCAGGCTCCATCGGCGCACAGTTGAACAAGGCGCTGGATGCGTTTCATGCCGATAGGCTGGAGGATGCGGTCAATCGCGTGCTCGCGATCTGGCCGACAGGAGGTTCGCGCACCGCCCTATCAACCATTCGCATCGCGCCCGACAGCGGCCTCGTCGGCTATCCCGGCTTCACCCAGACCGGCGTGCAGTTCCTCAGCGTCTACAACCCCAACCTCGTTTTCGCACGCCAGGTCGAGATCGAGAGCGATTTCAAGGCCGCAAACAAGACCTGGGTGGTCGCGGCGGTGTCGCACAATCTGGACAGCAACATCCCGGGCGGACAGTGGTTCACCGAAGCGACCTGCAGCTTGTTCGGCCAGCCTCTGGCGCTGTCGAGCTGATATGCTGGAACAGCGCGCCTATACTGGCCAGAGCGACTTCTCGTCATCGTTGAGCGATGTCGGACGCATGCGCTTCCTCGTCCAGCAGATGATGACCGGCGTGGCCACCGCGACGCTCGTCCAGGTTCGT
>NZ_JBQEMM010000050.1:0-530 GCF_053470025.1 Arthrobacter sp. CP30 | reverse complement strand
GGCCTGCAGCGCGTGGAGCCGCTCGGCAACGCCGCGCCGGTCGATCAGCGCACGGCGATTGGGGACATTGTCGAAGCGGCTGGACATGTGGGGGAGATAGAGGCTCGCGGCGCGCGCGTCATCCACTCAGTTCCTCCCCGAGCTTGTCTCGGGGAGGGGGACCATGCGCAGCATGGTGGAGGGGCGGTGGACGAAGTCCGCCGGCTGCGCCGGCGCCCCCACCACCACCGCCTTCGGCGGCGGTCCCCCTCCCCCAGCAAGCTGGGGGAGGAATTGCGCTACCGCAGCGTCTTGATGATTCCCGAGAAATCGAGCCCCGCGCCGTCGCCGTCGACGAAAGCCTGGTAGAGATGCTCCGCCCGCGTGCCCATCGGCACGTTCGCGCCGACGCTCGCCGCCGCTTCCAGCGCCAGCTTCAGGTCCTTGAGCATCAGCGGCGCCGCGAAGCCGCCCTGATAGTCGCGGTCGGCCGGGCTTTCGGGGCCGACGCCGGGGACCGGGCAATAGCTCGTCATCGACCAGCTCTGGCC
>NZ_JBQEMM010000005.1:0-292302 GCF_053470025.1 Arthrobacter sp. CP30 | reverse complement strand
CACCCACCCCACACCCATCAACAGCATGCCCTCCCACCGAGGCGGCTATCATTGGATCGCACACGTCCCTCCCAGCTCGCGGACGATGATCTCGAGTGCTAGGAGAATGAGTGATAGACCAGACCGCCTCGGTGGGGTCGCCACGACGTCAAGGGACCGGCTCCCCACAGCGACGGGACATCCAGGCGCTCCGGGCGCTGGCTGTGTCGCTCGTCGTGGCGAATCACCTCTGGCCGGATCTCCTCAGCGGCGGTTACGTGGGAGTCGATGTCTTCTTCGTCATCTCCGGGTATCTCATCACGAAGCACCTGCTCGGTGAGCTGCAGCGATCGAAGCGGATCAGGCTGGGTCAGTTCTACGCCCGACGGGCGAAACGGCTCCTGCCGGCTGCACTGCTCGTCGCCCTGGCATCCCTCCTGACGGCTGCGATCTACCTTCCGGCGGACAGACTTCTCGCTATCGGCAGGGAGACGATGGCCGCCACCCTCTATGTGGAGAACTGGTCGCTCGCCGCACAGGCCGTCGACTACTCCGCGCAGAACAACCAGGCCTCCACGGTGCAGCACTACTGGTCCCTCTCGGTCGAGGAGCAGTTCTATCTGGTCTGGCCCGTCCTGCTCCTCGGGGTCTATCTCCTGGCGGGCAGGCTGCGTTCCCCGCGGAAAGTCCTGCTGGCAGCACTCGCCGCCGTCGGCGCGGCGTCGTTCGTGTTCTCGGTCTTCCTGACCTACACCAGTAGGAGCGAGGCCTATTTCGTGACGCCCACCCGGGTGTGGGAGTTCGCCGTCGGCGGTCTCATCGCCGCTGCGGCATCCGTGTGGTTCGCTGACGACCGCTTCCCCGGCCGCCTCCGGCTCGCGGGCCTCGCGCAGTGGACGGGCCTGGGCCTCGTCGTCGCCTCAGCACTGGTGTTCGACGAATCGACCTCCTTCCCGGGCTACCTGGCTGCTGTTCCCGTGCTGGGCACGGCACTCGTCATCATGCCGGGGCCGCAGTCCCCCTCCTGGTCGCCCAACGCGCTCCTGGCCGCCTCCCCCGTCCAGACGCTCGGCAACATCTCCTACTCGCTCTATCTCTGGCACTGGCCGGTCATCATCCTGCTGCCGTCGATCATGGGTCGCACTCTGGGTGCGGTCGATCTTCTCGGGGCCCTCCTGCTGTCGGTCGTGCTGGCGGGACTGACGAAGAAGTACGTCGAAGACCCGGGCCGCTCCCGGCTGCTCCCGGGAGCGACACCGAGGAGGGTGCTGGGCATGACCGCCGTGGCTACTGTCCTCGTCCTCGTGGCGTGCGCGGGTGCTGTAGCGGCTGCGACCCTCGCCCAGGCAGAGGAGGCGCAGCGTCTCGACGCGCTCTCGGGCGACGAGTGCTTCGGCGCCAAGAGCCTGTCGTCCTCCGCCTGCGCGGATCCGTTCGGACCGCCCGCGGTGACGAACGTCGGCGAAGGCGAGGCGCCCTGGTTCGACGCGGAGGGATGTGCCACCCATCCCGATCCCATCGTGCTGGGCGACCAGAAGCTCCTGACGCTGTGCGACTTCTCCGAGGGACAGGACGACAGCGAGACGGTCTGGCTGATCGGCGATTCCCACGCGGAGCAGTGGAAGGCGGCAATCCTGCCGCTCGCACGCGAGAACAACTGGACACTCAACGTCAGTCTCGTGGGAGGCTGCCCGTATGTCGACGTGAAGCGATCGGCATTCATGGGGGCGGCCACCGGTGGGACGGTGCAGAAGAAATGCCTCGACTGGAGCGCCGACGTCTCCAATCGCGTCCTCGCCGACGCACCGGATCTGGTCTTCCTCTCCTCCTTCTCGGTCGGCGAGGAGATCGACGACGGGACCGGACGGTCCCAGGCCGAGCAGTACAGGACCGCGTTCTCGGATCGGGTAGGTCCCTGGGCCGACCAGGGGACGGAGGTCTTCGTCATCAGGGACACACCGCTGACCCTGGAGCGTTCGACGCCCGAGTGCATGGCCCGCAACGAGGAATCACCGCTCGACTGCGCGAATGCGAAGAGCCAGGCGCTCCCGGCAGACCCTGCCGCCGAGGCGGCACGGTCGCTCGAGCGACCGGACATCCGGGTCATCGATCTGTCCGACCGCTTCTGCCCGGACGATACCTGCTACGCCGCGATCGGTGGACTCCACGTCTATTTCGACAAGGACCATGTGGCGAGGAGCTACGTCCGCTCACTCATCCCCGACTTCGCGCAGAGGTTCGCGGCCGCCGGCTCCTGAGCCCGCAGCTCAGGAACTCGACGTCGCTCTGTCTGCGGTGCGTCGGGACCGTGCGAGGAACAGCGCCCCCGCCAGGAGTGCGGCGACGACTGCCGCCTGGACCATGCCGGCCACGACGCCGAACGGCACCAGACCGAGCAGGAGGACGACGACGACGTGGACCCCGAAGGCACCGCCGAAGGAGGGGAGCGGAAGACTCCGGCCCGCGTCGGACCTGCGGACGAGCGCGTACGTCAGCAGTCCGAGGGCCACGAACCCGAGCACCTGCACGATCGCGACGACCACGACCTCCGATCGTGACGCGGGCCAGAGCGCCAGCAGGGCGATCGCCACCAGGACGCCGGGTGTCACGAGGGCGAGGCGCCTGGTGCGGTCGTCGATGTACAGGAGGTTCGAGGTCACGAGGAACAATGCGTACCCGATGGACACCAACGGGAGGGCAGCAGCGATCGGCCGGACGATCTCGGGTTCGGTGGACAGGATGGTGGACCCGACCACCGCCCCGGAGGAGGCGAGCAGTCCGACTCCCGTCGACCAGGCGATGGCTTCGACGGACACGCGTCGCGTGACTGCCACCAGCTCGCCGCGCGCCGCGGACATCATGCGCGTCGACCAGGCATTGTTCAGCGCGTTCAGGATCGTGATCGGCCCCAGCGCGAAGATGAGGACGGCTCCGAACCTGCCGGCGTCCTCGACGGTCGCGGCATAGGCGAGGATCAGGACGGACCCTTGGGTGAGCAGCATGAGCGCGCCCGTGTGCGGGAGCAGCGGGCCGGCGATCCTGATCGACTCTCTACTGGAACCGGCAACCCTCCAGGGCAGGCGCGGCCGGGCGAGGACGAGTGCCGCGGCACCCGTGAGGACGACGGCGAGGGTGTAGGCGCCCAGGTAGACCTCAGCGGTGGGCGCGACGAGGATCAGGCCCACCAAGCCCAGCAGGTTCGCCAGAACGGACGAGCCGATGCTCAGGAGCACGAAGTGCCCGGGCCTGTTCTGCGCCCTCAGGACGGCCTGCGCGCCCAGCACGGACCCGAGCACCCCGACGCTGATCACCGCGAGCACCGTGCTCGGGGCCGGTCCACCCGACCCGAAAGCACCGAGGAGGAGGAGGCACAGGACGACGACGACTGCCAGGGCGGCCGAGGCGAGGACCATGAACCCGTACATGGCACGGGACCGATCCTGTCCGCGCTCCCGCGCGAACCAGATGTTCGTGATCGCCAGCGGCAGGCCCGCCGAGATGAGCACCACCAGCACCTGGATCGTGACGACCGAGGTTGACACGATTCCCCATTGCCGGTCGTCGAGGATACGGATCGCGAAGGGCTGGATGAGCAGCAGGCCCAGCCCCTGCAGGAGCGACCCGACGAGGTACCAGGTACCGGAAACTGTCGGGCGGGTTTGCTCGGGCTGCGGTGCTGCGGACCCGCTTGACACCGCTATCTGGTGAGGGCGTGGGCGGTCAGCTTGCGCAGGCCACCCCACATCCGGCGCCGGGCCACCTGAGGCAGGAGGGTCAGCGCGTGGAGCCGTGACGACGCGTGACGGCTCGCAGCCGTCGCTGCACGGTTCCAGCCGAGCCGCTGGAAGTCCCTCACGCACTCGTCGAAGAAAGCGCGCTCCTCGGCGAATCGCCGACCGTCGAGCGCACGCACGGAGGAATCCGACTCACGGTGGCGCCTGTACTGGAAGCAGGTCTCGGCCAGGACGAGCATCTTCCCGCCCGACATGATGATGTCGGTGGCAAGTGCAAGGTCCTGCACCACGTCGTACTGCTCCCTGAAACTGTGCCGCGTGATAGCCGTCGAGCGCCACGCAAGGGAAGGGAAGTACAGCCAGTCACCCGTGAGAAGGCTGGCGGCCAGCGGTTCCCCTGCTACGACAGCGCTCGCGCTCTCCCCCACGAGCCGGCGCCGGAGGTAGCTCTTCACGCGGTCGCCGACCGGCTGGTAGATGGTCCCGTTCTCGTCGATGACGTCCACGCCCGGCTGGATGATGTCCACGGATTGGCGCGAGAAACCCTCGTGCACCACCGAGAGGTAGTTGGGGAGCATCAGGTCGTCCGCGCCCATGATCACGACGTAGTCGTGCTCGATGAGCGACAGGCACTTCCGGTAGTTCGCATTCGCACCGAGGTTCACCTCGTTCCTGAAGTACCGGACGCGTTCGTCTGTGTCCGTCAGGTCCCTGAAGTAGGCCGGCAGCGAATCGTCGGGGAATCCGTCATCCACGATGGTGAGCACGAAGTCCCGGTGGTCCTGGTCCAGGACGGACCGGACGGCCGCCTTCATCATCGCCACGTCCCCGTAGTAGGGGAACATCACGTCTATAGTCATCAATCTTTCCTCTGCTGGTCAAAGTTCATCGGGTTGTCGGCCCCGTGCCCGGGGACAGGGGTGGCTTTGGGGTCGTTCAGCCGCTCTACTGCCGCCCGTAGGATCGACACTTCTTCGGCGAGGATCCGTGTTTCGTCCTCGAGGATCGTCAGCTCGCGTGACACGTGCAGGGAGACTCCCACGAGCAGGAGGATGGACAGTGCGAAGAGCAGGTTTGACGGCACGATCACGCCCACCGCGTCAGCAGCGAATTCCAGGAGGCTGGGGAACAGCGCCAGGACGATCGTGAGGGAGCCGATGACGAGCCAGAGGATCGCATACTTCTCACGGAGTTTGCCGTTGCGCAGCATCATGAGGACGACGGCGACGATGAGGATCGACGAGAAGAGTGAGAATGCCACGCTCATGCTGGTACGGGTCCTTCTCCTGCTATGTCCCCGGTCGAGGGAGCTTGGTAGTCACGCATGGTTCTCCTGCGGGCGAGGGCGAAGCAGAGGACCAGGCCCGAGCGCGCAAGGTAGATCGAGGCCTTCCACGGGCTCTGGCTGGGAGTACCGGCCTGGCGCACCCTCATCTCGACGGGCACCTGGGTCACGGTACAGCCCGACTTCAGGGCGACGACGAGGGAATCGATCGTGTCTCCCAGGTACTCCGCCGGGAAGTGCTCGATGTACTGGTGCAGCCCCCGCCGATTCACAGCGCGGAAACCCGAGGTGACATCGGTCAGCCTGGTACGGGCCACGCGGGAGATGACCCGGGCCAGCAGGGACATCGCCCAGCGCCGCGGCCCCTTGGCCTGGTACTCCCCCTTGCCCGCGAACCTCGCTCCGATCGAGATGTCGGCCGACTCCAGCCCCTGCAGCACCTTCGCGATGTCCTCCGGCATGTGCTGGCCGTCCGAATCGACCTGGATCACACCCGAGTAGCCGTTGCGCAGCGCGTACTTGAAACCGGTGCGCATGGCGCCGCCGACTCCGAGATTGAAGGGAAGCCTCAGCACCACGGCTCCGGCGTCTTCTGCGATCCTCGCCGTGTCGTCCCGTGATCCGTCATCGACCACGAGGATGTCCATATCGGGTTCCACCCGCTTGATGTCCCTGATGGTGTCGCCGATCGCCTCTGCTTCATTCCAGGCAGGCATGACGATCAGGATGCCGGAAGGCGGTCTGTTACCCATGATGTGCAATCATAGCAATAGGCGTTGCGACCCCGGTGCTGACCCCGCGGGAGCCGCCGATCATGGTCTGGTGCACCTCGAGCAAGCCACCGGATGTCCCGGCTCGGAAGGGCCACGGAGGGCGATGACACCGTCGCAGGACCGGCGCTGAATCCTCCGGCCGCGGCCCGCCGAACCACGACGAGGAGAATGACCATATGAGCTGGTGGGCCACTGCCCCTGCCTTCGCGAGCACGCTGCTCGTCTTCTTCGGGCCGGGACTCCTCGTCCTGGCGGCAGCCGGCGTCAGGAGGCTCAGTCTGGCCGCCCTGTCCGCTCCGATATCGATGTCCATCGGCTCATGCCTCGCCGTCGTGCTGCCGTTCATCGGCGTGGCCTACAACCCTGTGTCCTACCTGGTCTTCTCGGTGTGCCTGGCCGCAGCGGTGCTGCTGGCGCGCCGAATCCTGCTCACGAAGGGCGCCGCCGGCTTCGCGTCGGTCCGCCGCTACGGCGACGTGGCCCTCGTCGACAACCAGCCGTTGCCGAGGGAGAGCCTCCCGGCCTGGGTCGTGCGGATGCTCGTCCCGGTCGCCATCGCCTTCCCCGCAGCCATCATCGGCACCAGATACATCGCAGCGTTCGACGCACCCGGGAACTTCTCGCAGACGTTCGACAACGTTTACCACCTGAATGCGATCCGGCACATCGCAGAAACCCAGAACGGCTCAGCGCTGACTCTCGGGAACCTGACCGAGGGATCGCAGGCCTTCTACCCCGCCGCCATGCACGATCTCATGGCACTCGTGGTCATGATGACCGGCACGGCTGTCCCTGTCGCCGTCAATCTGGGCACCATCGCCCTGGGAGCCCTGGTCTGGCCCCTCTCCTGCGTATTCCTGGTCAGCCGGATCGTGGGCTACCGGCCCATCCCCCTGCTCGCTGCAGGCGTCCTCTGCGCCGGCATGAGCGGTTTCCCCTACATGATGGTCGCGTTCGGTGTCCTCTACCCGAACCACGCCGCGATCGCCGTGCTGCCGGTCGCCCTGGGACTGGCCGTCGA
This sequence comes from Arthrobacter sp. CP30, assembly GCF_053470025.1. Classification (NCBI taxonomy): domain Bacteria; kingdom Bacillati; phylum Actinomycetota; class Actinomycetes; order Micrococcales; family Micrococcaceae; genus Arthrobacter; species Arthrobacter sp. CP30. The sequence continues at coordinate 285,510 of NZ_JBQEMM010000005.1, read as the reverse complement.
GGCTCTCGGCATGACCCCCGCCCGCCGCCGCTCGCTGTCGATCTCGGCCGGCCTGCTTGCCGCCGCAGTCCTCCCGGGCCTTGCCCTCGCCCATCCCAGCACGCTGATCGCCCTTCTGGCGTTCGCGGGACCGGTCGTCGCAGGACGGGCGGTCAGGGAGATCCAGGACGCGAAGAGCGAGGGATCACGCCCGGTGCTCTGGGGCGTCCTGTTCGTCGTGTATGCGGGCATCACGCTCGTGGCATGGCTGAAGGTCCGGCCGTCGTTGGCCTTCGCCCCCTGGACACCTTTCCAATCCAACGCCCGCGCGATCGGCGAGGTGCTCGGAAGTGCACCGATGGGCGCGACCACCGCATGGGTACTCCTGATCCTCACGGTTGCCGGGATCTACGTCGCAGCCCGCCAGTTCCGCACCATGTGGTGGATCCTCATGATCTTCGTCGTCGGGGGCGTGCTCTACATGGTCGTGTCCAGTTGGAGCCTGGGCTGGTTCCGGACCTTCCTGACCGGCGTCTGGTACAACGACAGCTTCCGCCTCGCGGCACTGCTGCCCGTCGTGACACTCCCCCTGAGTGTGCTCGGTGCGGAGTGGTTGACGGGTCTCCTGCGGCGGACACGGAAGGTGCAGGCGGTCGAGAGTGAGGGCGCGGTCCGCAGTGCGAACCCGTCGATCGCCCGAAAGGTGCGGGGAGCGGTGCCCACGGTGACGGGCAGTCCACTCGCAGCTGTGGCGGTCCTCCTCGTCCTCGGACTGGGGACCCAGGGCGGGACCCTGGCCGGCGTCCAGGACAGGATGGAGGAAGTTTTCGCACTCGAGGAGGACTCCCCACTCCTCACGACCGACGAGCTGGCGCTGCTGCAGCGCGTCCCCGACCTCGTGCCGCCCGGGGACGTGATCGTCGGCAACCCCCGGACCGGCGCCTCCCTCGTGTATGCCTTCGCCGATCGACGCACCATCGCGCCCCATATCTTCGGTGAGCGCACCGACGCCGAGCAGGCGCTCCTCGATCACTGGGACGAAGCAGGCTTCAATGTGGCGGTCTGTGATGCCATCGAGAGCGAGCGAGCGTACTGGGCCCTCGACTTCGGCGACCAGGAGATCGTTCCGGGCGACGAACCCTACATCGGCTTCCGGGCCCTGGAGGACCAGAGTGCCCCCGGCATCTCGCTCGTGGCAGAAGAGGGCGACGCCCGTCTCTACCGTGTGGACGCCTGCACCTGATCGTGACGGGGCGCTCGCCGGCCGGTGGAATCACCCCGGCGGTGCGCGCTCCCGCCCTCGCAGATCCCAGCCGGATGGCAAGGCGTCGATGATCGCCCGGGCGAGCGGATCCGGCCAATGGCTCGGGCCGGAACCGGTCGGATGGTGCTGCCGGAACAGCCTGATCGTCAACTACCGGCGACACCATCGCGCTCGAATCGGACCACCGAGGTGCCGGTACCGTCGAAGCGCTCCCCCGCGCGGTAGCCGAGTGTCTCCTCGGACGAGCGGCGCCCCTCGTTCCTGATCCGCCGTCCGATGGCGACCATCAGCTCCGCGGCCAGGCCGACGGCGATCAGCCTCGGCACATGGAGCGCGAACTCGGAGAGGCCGAACGGCGGCGCCCACGCGCGCAGGACGAGGTCGTAGAAGCCGTGGACGAGACCGACGTTTCCCAGTCTCCGCACAAGGTCGGGAAGGCTGCGATCGATGGCGCTGATCGTCGCCGCTTCGTCCACCCAAAAGCTGGGGGCGTCCCCGAACCGGAGGAGACGATGCACAGGGCGCGACGACGACAGCTGGTGCTGCCGACCCCCGCAGCTGACCGGTTCACCTCCCACCGCTGACACGCCGACGACAGGGGTTCCGGCGGCCGACGCCCTCCCGGGCGCCGGACTACTGGCGCGCGTCGAACGCTGCCTCTGCGAGCATGGGAACGAAGTTCCGCGCCAGCCAGTCGATACTGAGCGGCGACACCATGATCATCGCAGCGCCCATCTCGTCCTTCGGGGCGGGGACGACCTGCACGGCCGGGTCGAGATCCCCCGCCAGTTCGTCCGCCAACTCCTGGGCCCGCCGTCGTTCCGCGACCAGGACGAGGACGTCCGCCCGGAGTTCCTCCGCCCGGGCGCGCGGCAACCGAATCTGACCAACCCGCCCGAAGACGTCGTCCACCAACTCCTCGGCTTCCTCCAGGCCTGCCGGCAACGGGGCGGCGCTGATACCGAACTCCTCGAGGATGCCGACCGGTCCGCTTGCGCCGTCGTAGACCCCGAGGTCCGCTCCTGCCGCCGTGAACGCCTCGACCGCGAGGAAGGTGGTCCCGGGCAGATCCGGATAGTCGGAGGTCGACTCCCGGATGCGCTGCTCGGTGTCCCGGATCAGCTCGGTGCCCCTCCCGGAGCGACCAATGGTCCGTGCGACCTGGTCGACGGTCTCACGCCAGGAGGGTTTTCCCTCGCCGGGCCCGTGGACGACCGGCGCGATGTCGGACAGCCTGCTGTACTCGTCACGCGAGATGTCGGCGCCGAGGGTGAAGATCAGATCCGGCTCGAGATCCTCGATCGCCGCGAGCGCCAGGTCGAGCTCGTCGGGGTAGAGCACCGGCGTCATCGCCTCCTCGGCGACGCGCCCCAGGTTGTACCAGGGGGTGGAGTTCGATCCCGGCATGCCGAGGGGCGCGATCCCGAGCAAGAGGCAGACGTCCGCCGCAGCGACACCGAACGTCGCGATCCGGACCGGCCGGTCGGCGATGGTCGTCACCCCGAAGTGGTGGCGCACCTCGATCGGGAAGACGGCGTCCTGGGCGTCGGTCTCCTCCGTGGGGCTGCTGGTGCACGCCGCGGCGATGAACGGCAACCCGAGTAACCCCAGGACGACGGCCCGTCTGCTCGTCACCGGAGCCGTGCCGGCGATCTCGTCTCTCACTATTCTTCCCTCTCGTGAAATGCTTGCATCCGGAGCCTGCCCCGTCTCCGGTGGCCCCCGGCCTTCGCTTGTGCTCGCTCGTGCTTCCTAGTGCTCGCGCGCGCGCTGCCTCAGCTCCGCGACGACGGAGGCGACGTCGCCGTCCTTCACGAGCCGTCCGCTCTCGAGGAGGATCCCGCGCTCGCAGACACTGGACACCAGGTCGAGATCGTGGCTCACGACGATGAGCGTCTTCCCCGCCGCCGCGAGCTCCCTGATTTTCGCCAGACACTTGCGCTGGAAGGGTTCGTCTCCGACGGCGAGGATCTCGTCGACGAGGAAGATGTCCGGATCGGTGTGGACCGCGATCGAGAAGGCGAGGCGGAGGTACATCCCGGACGAGTAGAACTTCACCTCGGTGTCGATGAACTCGCCGATCTCGGCGAAGTCGATGATGGAGTCGAACCGCTCCTCGATGTCCTGCTGGGACATGCCCAGGATGGCGCCGTTCAGGTAGACGTTCTCCCTCCCGCTGAGATCGTGGTGGAAGCCCGCCCCGACCTCGATGAGCCCGGCAAGATGGCCTCGGGTACGGATGACTCCTGCATCAGGCTGAAGCACACCGGAGATCAGTTTGAGAAGCGTCGACTTGCCGGATCCATTGAGGCCCAGCAGGGCGACCGTCTCGCCCGTGCACACCGTGAAGCCGACGTCGTCCAGTGCATTGAACTTCTGCACGAGCTCGCCCCTCCTCCCGCGGACGAACCAGACGAAGGCCTCCTTCAGCGATCGGGTATGGCGGAGGACGAACCGTTTCCGCAGGCCGGTGGCGACGATCGCGTCGGTGGACATCTTTACAGCTCCTGCGCGAAGTTGGCCGACAGTCGCCGGAAGACGAACTGGCCGAGGACGAGGACCAGCAGCGAGACGGCCCCGGCCACGGGTACCCACAGACCGAGGAGACCGGGCATCGAGGCGGAACCCGCCGCCCCGTCTCCGAGGGTGGGTACCCAGAACCCGACGTGGAAGAGTTCGACCGCCACGGTCATCGGATTGAGCTGGTACAGGAAGAACCATTTGCCGAGAGCGTCACTAACGAGGACCCAGCTGTACAGGACGGGAGACGCCCATGTCACGACCATGAGAATCATGTCGACCAGGTTCTCCGCGTCCCGGAAGTACACGTTCACCGCCCCGAAGAGGAGGCCGAGCCCACTGGCGAGACAGGCGACGATCAGGAAGCCGACGAGGACCAGGAGCAACTGGAGGATGTCGGGACGCCATCCCACCACGAGACAGGCGCCCGCGAGGACGAGGACCTGCGGGACGAAGTGCACCGCCGAGACCCAGACGGCCGAGATGGGGAACAGCTCACGAGGAAGGTAGATCTTCTTGATCAGGTCCCGGTTCTCCACGATGGATCGGGTCGCGTTGCCGAAGGCCTCGGTGAAGAAGTTGATGAGGACGATCCCTGAGAACAGGTAGATCGCGTAGTTCTCGGTCGTGCCCTGCAGGTTGAGGAAGATTCCCAGCGCGACGTAGTAGACGGAGAACTGCAGGAGCGGCTTGAGGTAGGACCAGAGGAGTCCGAGCACCGACCCGCGGTAGCGGACCCGTATCTCCTTCCGCACCAGAAGCCGCAGGAGGAATCTGTTCCTGAGGACAGCTGCGAGTCCGCCGCCAGCACCAGGTGTCTGCATAGCGCCCGGGAGGTCCGCCGCGGAACCCCGCACCCCGTTGCTCAATCTGCCGTGTCTCCCTCGATCTCCCCGGAGTACCGGCGGAACGTCCTGGTCCAGGCCTGGCGACCGGTGAAGTCGGGCAGGGCGTCGCTGTACCGTCCCTGCAGTTCCGACCAGTTGCTCACGAGCTTCAAGTGCCGCGAGAGCGTCTTGCCGAGGAGGGAGAAGAACATCGAACGGTCCCGCCGGTACCAGGACACGCCTGTCCCGTCGGAGGCGGTGACCAACGCCGAATCGAAGCGCGCCAGTCGCCACCAGCGCGCATCCATCGCCGGGATCTCCGCTGCGGGTCGCTCTGCCGCGTCGGCGTGCACCGGCCGCGATTGGGAGATCAGTGCAAGGGCCGCGCGGACGAGGGACTCCAGGACCGTCGCGGGCTCCTGGATGTGCTGGTGGTTCTTCCGTTCCCGCACCGCGGGGAAGTCGGACCGGTTCGGCATGACCCGGGCGTCCGTGAACTCGCGCCGGGTCGTCCTGACCCACTGGAGACGTTCCCCCAGGGTGGCATGGAGGTGCGCGGGTCCCTCGAGGACGTCGTCGAGGGCCTGGATGCGGACGGCGACGGCGGAGTACTGCATCGACAGGAGATGCCGGACGTCGAGTGCGAGGCTCTCGAAGGGCATCCTGCCCCCGCGGTCGAAGGGCGAGTGGCTGAGCGCGGCGACCCACCGGTTGCGCTGGTGGTAGTACGCCTGCCAGTCGATCGTGTCGTCCTTCTCCGTCCAGGGCATGTGCCAGACCGCGGCGCCGGGGAGCGTGACGGTGGTGAAGCCCGCCTTCTGCGCGCGCACCCCGTACTCCGCATCGTCCCATTTGATGAAGACCGGTAGGGCGAGCCCGATCTCACGGACGATGTGCAGAGGGATCAGACACATCCACCATCCGTTGTAGTCGACGTCGACCCGGCGATGGATCCATGGAGTCATCCGGAGATTGCGCTCGGAGAAGTCGTGGCCCTCGAGACTCTTCGCCGCCGGCCCCCAGAAGAAACGCCGGCGATCCACCTGTTCGCCGAATGTATGGAGGACCGCGCGCTCGTAGAGGTTGAACATGTGGCCGCCCACGATCGTGGGATCGGTCGTGTAGTTCGCGAAGTGCAGGGCGCGGAGGACGCCTTCGGTCTCGATGCTCACGTCGTCGTCGAGCAGCAGGACGTAGTCGCTGTCCTCGTCGCGCAGGGCCTCTTCCATCCCTCGCGCGAACCCACCCGAACCTCCGAGATTCGCCTGCTCCACGAGGCGGAACCGATCACCGAGACGCTCCGCGGCCGCTGGGTAGGCGCCTTGCTTCGCGACCCTGTCGTCGCCCTGGTCGATGATGATCAGGCGGTCCAGGACCTCGAGCAGATCAGGGTCACTGGCAAGGGTGTGCATGTGCCGCACCGCGTATTCGGGGCGGTTGAAGGTCGTCACCGCGATGGAGAGGGACCCCTGGCTGCGCGCCGACGCTGCGGGCACGGACCAGTCGGCCCGGGACAGGGTGACTTCCTCGTCGTGCGCGACGAGGTCGAACCAGTACCAGCCGCCGTCGACGAACGAGGCCAGCGGCAGATCGAAGACGAGTTCACCACTCGCCGTCGTCGTCGCACTCTCCACCCTGTTGGACGTGCCGCGTGGACTCGAGCGGTAGACGATGACCGATGCCTCGCTGCCCGCCCCGAGATCCACCTCGACGCGCAGTCGAACGGTGCGTACGGGGGTGTGACGGCGCCAGTAGCTGGCCGGGAAGGCGTTGAAATACGTGCCGAGGGACACCCTCCGGTGCGCCGGCAGCTTCAGGCTCGTACGTCCGGCGATGAAGTCGGACCTCTGGTGGCTCAGTACGGGGAACGCCGGCGTCGTCTTGGGTGCCCCGAGACGGATCGCACGTCGTGACGGGTCGACCACGCGTCGCGCCGGATTGAAGTCCACATAGAGGGGCAGGACATCGGTGTCCCCTTCGACCGGGAGCACGATCTTGTGGACGACCTGGTATGCGGTCGTCCCCGCTCCCGCCGTGCTCCCCACGTCCTCCGACGCTTTGCCGGTCATGCGTCGACTCCGCCGCTCTCGAATCTCTGTCCGCTCGTGAAATGGGGCGTGACCTTGTTGTCGAACATCGAGAGCGCGGAACCGATCGCCATGTGCATGTCGAGGTATTTGTAGGTCCCCAGGCGGCCGCCGAACAGCACGGACTTCTCACCCTTCGCCAGGTCGCGGTACGCAAGCAGCTTCGCGCGGTCCTCCGACGTGTTGATCGGGTAGTACGGCTCGTCGTTCTTCTCGGCGAATCGCGAGTACTCGCGCATGATGACGGTCGCGTCCTTGGTGTAGTCACGCTCCGGGTGGAAGTGGCGGAACTCGTGGATGCGCGTGAACGGAGAATCCTCGTCGGGGTAGTTCATCACCGAACATCCCTGGAAGTCCTCGACGGGGAGTACCTCCTCCTCGAGGTCGATGGTCCGCCAGGAGAGGTCTCCCTCGGCGAAGTCGAAGTACCTGTCGACGGGACCGGTGTAAATGACCGGAACCTGGCCGAGCGTCGTCGACCGCGAGTACTCGTGGCCCTCGTCGAAGAAGTCCGTGTTGAGGTGCACATCGATATTGGGATGATCCGCCATCCGCTCGATCCACGCGGTGTAGCCGTTGACCGGCAATCCCTCGTACTTGTCGTTGAAGTACCGGTTGTCGTAGGTGTAGCGCACCGGCAGCCGCGAGATGATCTCCGCCGGGAGGTCCTTCGGGTCGGTCTGCCACTGCTTGCCCGTGTAGTGCTTGATGAAGGCTTCGTAGAGCGGCCGCCCGATGAGCTGGATACCCTTGTCGTTCAGGTTCTGGGGATCCGTACCCGCCAGTTCGCCCGCCTGCTCCTGGATCAGTGCCCGCGCTTCCGCCGGACCGAGAGCCGTGCGGAAGAACTGGTTGATCGTCCCGAGATTGATCGGCATGGGGAAGACCTCACCCCGGTGCCGGGTGTAGACCTTGTGGACGTACGTGGTGAACTCGGTGAAGTTGTGGACATAGTCCCAGACACGCTCGTTCGACGTGTGGAACAGGTGCGCCCCGTAGCGGTGGACCTCGATACCGGTGTGGGCCTCGTTCTCGCTGTACGCGTTGCCGCCGATGTGGTGCCGACGGTCGAGCACAGCCACCTTGAGGCCCAACTGGGTGGCCGCTCTTTCCGCAATGGTCAGGCCGAAAAAGCCCGACCCGACGACAACGAGGTCAACGTTCACAAGTGCTCCTGAATTGATTCTGACGACGGACATGCCCGCTCAAGGCTACCCGACGGAAGCTGAGCGCCCCCCCAACCGGAGGGGCGGCAGGACCGGGGAGCCCGGCGTGGCCGCCCTACAGGCGGACCGCCTGGTCGAACCGCTGGGTGAAGATCGGCAGCATGGATCTGAGGTACGTGGCGCTGACGTGGTTGTCGTCGATATACACGAAGACGTTGCCCACGACGGCCGGACAGTCATCCTCCCGGCAGAGGTAGTCGGTGAAGTCCAGAAAGGCGACGTTCGGGGCCTGTGCGAGCAGCTCGTCGACCGGGGGCTGGTCGGTGAGGGTCGTCGAACGGGGAGGGTTGCATGCAGGACTGTCCACACCCTGCGTCTCGACGCAGAGCACCCTGTTCGAGGTGAAGCGCGGATTGTCCCGGACGGCTGCCACCTTGATACCGCGCTCGTCGAACATCCGCGCGGTCGCGGGGAACCCGGCGGGCAGGACATCCTGCGGATCGTCGCTCCTGGCGACCGTACCGACCGTGTAGACGAGGTCGGGCGCCTGGGCCAGCACGTAGTCGGTCACCGCCGCGTTCCACTGCTCGCACTGCGGCGTGCGTCCTTCGGGGCCGGACCCGAACTTGCATCCTCCCAGCAGGACGAAGGTCATCTTCCAGCCCCGCTCCTGCGCCATCTCGGCCAGGGGGGTCGACCACTGCTGGGAGTGGGAGTCGCCGACGACGATGATCTCCCGCACAGGCTCCGACGGCGGCACGATGACATAGCACTCGCCCCGGAGCAGTTCGTCGTCGGGTTCGTCCGCTCCTTCGCAGACCCGATCGAGCGGGAAGTACTCCTTGCTCAGCTCGGTGGTCGCAGGGATCGGCGGCACGTTCTCGGGGGCGGACAGGTCGAGGAGCGGATCAAGCACCAGCGCACCGGGATTGTTCGTGTCGGCATGCGCGGCGCTCTCCCGGACCTGCTGCGTGATCGCCTGCTGCCAGAGGGTCAGCGGTGCTGCGACGAGCGCCGTGCTGACGGCCACCACCAGCAGCGCGCGGCGACGGCGCTTGTCCGCCCAGACCAGGGCTCGCAGCGGCCGCTCGACGAAGCGCATGGTGAGGTAGGCGAGGACGAGCGACACGGCGATCACCAGCACGCCGCCCAGGACCCCCGGCGACGGCTGACCGCGCCAGATCAGGAACAGCACCAGGACCGGCCAGTGCCAGAGGTAGAGGGCATACGAGAGGTCGCCCATGCGCACCAGCGGCCTCGATGACAGCAGACGGTCAGCTCCGACAGCACTACCGGTCTGGCCCGCGACGATCACCAGAGCAGCCGCCAGGAGCGGCCAGAGGGCCACGTAGCCGGGGAACTGGCCCTGCACGTCGAGCAGGAATCCTCCACTGAGCATCGCGCCGACACCGACCCAGCCCGCCATGATCCGCAGGGCCCCGGGCAACCGGAGGAAAGGCAGGGCAAGCGCAAGGAGCGTACCGAGAGCGAACTCCCACAGGCGGGCGCGCGTGTCGAAGTAGGCGTAGGCCTGGTTCGTGGCGGTCTCCCAGACCGAGAAACCGAGCGACGCCAGGAACAGCGCACCGAACACGAGGAGGACGACGCCGCGGAACCGCAGGCGGAAGCGCCGAGCCACCAGTGCGCTGAGGACGAACAGCAGAGGCCACAGGATGAACACCTGGCCCTGGACCGAGAGCGACCAGAAGTGCTGCAGCGGACTCGCGAGGCTGTGGTCCTCGGCGTAGTAGTCCACGGCATTGGAGGCGAGGACCCAGTTCTGGACATAGAACAGCGAGGCCCAGGCCTGCTCGAGGATGTCCGGCCAGCGTGACCTCGGTACGAGGAGATAGGTGGCACCGAGCGTGCCGAGGATCACGACGACGACGGCGGGCAGGAGGCGCTTGAACTGGTGCAGCCAGTGGCGGCCGAGATCGAGCGGCCTCCCGGATTCGACCTTACGCAGGAACGACAGCGCCAGCAGGAACGCGGAGATGAGAAGGAATACGTCGACCCCACCGGATACCCGGCCGAACCAGACGTGGTAGGTGACGACCATCAGGACGGCGAGCGCACGCAGACCCTGCACCTCGGCCCTGAAGCCACGGTCGGCGGCCCTACCGCCACCCCGCGGGGCGACAGTTCGGTTTGATTCAACGACCGTCATCAGAGGCCTTCAGAGTAGACACGTTCACCGAGTGTACCGGCGGGTGCCGGGACGACCCTGTGAGCCCGGCACCCGTGCCCCGACGGAGGTGTCGCCCGGCGGGGTCGCACGCACGTTGTCCACATCATTGCTCTTCGCCACCGCTCTCGGGCCGTGCGGCCTAGCCTCGGACCTGACGACGACGGGAGGCACGGTGGATCTGCACGTCACGCTGGTTGCCGCACCGCCGCACGACTTCGCGACGGAGGAGATCGTCGTCGACACAGCTCGCCTTCCCACCGGGTCGGCCCTTGCCGAGCGGCTGCTCGAAGCGGGCTACCCCGGGCCCTTCAGTGTCGACGGGAGGCCTCTGGGCTCCCTGAACCTGGCACCGCTGGAGGAGGTCCCACCCGGTTCCGTGATCGTCGCCGGTCGGCCACCCGAGAGGAGCAGTGCGGCCCTCCCCCCTCTGGCGTTCGTGGTGCACTCGGGCCCCGACGCGGGTCAGGTCTTCCCCCTGGTCCGTGGCAGCTACACGATCGGGCGTGCCCGGACAGCGATCACCTTGGCGGATCCGGGACTGTCCAGGAATCATGCCCTGCTCACGATCGGAGAGCACTCCATCGTCATCGAGGACCTGGGGTCGGCCAACGGCACGTGGGTGGACGGGATCGCCGTGACGAAGGCGGGGATCGATGTCTCGTCGGAACTCCGCTTCGGGTCGAGCCGCTGCAGCATCGACCTCGTGGATGGACAGGGCTGGGCGCCACCGACGGACCCGTGCATCCTGGATCCCCTACCTGTCGGTCACCGGGTACCGAAGCGGCCGTCGAAGGTCCTCGTGCTCACCGCGCTGCTTCCGCTGGTGCTGGGCGTGGTGCTGGCCCTGACCACCGGCATGTGGTTCTTCCTCGCCTTCAGTGCACTGTCCGCCGTCACGGGGCTCGTGCCGCTTGCTGCCTACCGCCGAAGCGCCGCCCATTTCGCTTCCGCACTCCAGGACGCAGCTGATCGCGACCGGCGGCGCCGTGTCGTGGCAGTCCCCGATCCCGGGCGATCGGCCCTGGACGCCCTGCGGCCGGCGGGCAGCGAGATGTCGACATCCCCGCCACGGCAGCGGACATCCGCCGTCGTCCTCCTACGCCTCGGGACAGCGCATCAGCCTGCCCATGTGTCCTCGGACGGGTCCGACACACCGTTTGTCCCGCCCATGCTCCACGACGTACCCTTCCTCCTGCCGTGCGGGCGAGAGAACGGAGGGACAACGAGGTTCACCGTCACCGGTGCCGCAGAGGCGGTCCGCGGCCTGCGGCGAGCGCTGCTGCTCCAGACGGCTCATCCACGGGCGGCTCGCACGGTGGTGGTGATCTGGGCTGCTCCGCAGGACCTGGCCCGGCACGCCCGGTTCCTCCCGCACGTCGTCCTGACCCGCGACCCGGCCGTCCTCGCCCACCTCACCCGCGCGCCGGGTGTGCTCGTCGTGCTCCACGACGCCGAGGACGTGCCGGTCACTCCCGGCGCAGCGACAGTCGTGATCCTCCGCTTCCTCGCGGACCCTCGCAGTTCCCGCCCCGGTGCTGCCACGGAGGTCGCCGCCGGCGATCGGTGCGTCCTGCTGAGCGCCGACGACGGCGTCGTCCATCTCGACGGTGAGCAGGTGAAGATCGTCCCGGACGGAGTGTCGGAGCACAGCTTCGAACGGGCGGCACGGGCCCTGGCGCGCTCGGAAGCCGCTGACCGGCGGGCCGGAGGCGGTGACCAGGAGGAACCCGGGACCCTGCTCGGTGCGCCACCGACGTCGGCGTCGCTCTGGTCGGAGGTACCGGGTCCGCTGTCCTTCCGCGACACCGTGGCCGGACAGTGGCAGGTGTCCGATCCGGACCATCCGACGGCGCTCATCGGTCGATCGTCCTCCGGTCCGCTTCTGCTCGACCTCGTCAGGGACGGACCGCATCTGCTGGTGGCCGGGACCACCGGCTCGGGGAAATCGGAGCTCCTGCGCACGCTGGTGATCGGACTTGCCCTGCACCAGCCACCGGAGCACCTGAATCTGCTCCTGATCGACTACAAGGGCGGATCGGGACTCGGGGCGCTCGCCGCTCTCCCGCACTGCGTCGGGAGCATGACGGACCTGTCCTCCGAATCCACGGCCCGCGCACTCGCGTCAATGCGCGCAGAACTGCGCCGGCGGGAAGCCCTGTGCGCCGACCAGGGCGTGCCCGACACGGACGCGCTCCGGCGAGCGTCCCCCGCGACGTGTCCGCCGCGACTGGTCGTCGTGATCGACGAGTTCCGCATGCTCAGCGACGACGTCCCGACGGCGGTCGCGGATCTCATGAAGATCGCCGCGCTCGGACGATCGCTCGGGGTGCACCTGGTCCTCGCCACGCAGCGCGTTCAGGGCGCCATCACGCCCGACCTGCGCGCGAACATCACGTCATCGATCCTCCTGCGCGTCCAGACCGCGACGGAATCACAGGATCTTCTCGGCTCCGGTGCTGCCGCGGAGATCCCCGTGGATCTTCCCGGCCGTGCATTCCTCCGACGCGGTGCGGAAGAGCCCCTCTCCTTCCAGGTGGCATCATCGTCCACCCCGCCGAGGAGGGCCGAGTCACCCGACTGGCAGTACCTGACTCAATTCCTCGACGAACGGGACATGGGGCAGCCCGACCGGCACCGGAATCATGGTGCGCCCGCGAAGCCACCGCCTGCGTCCGCGTCGGTCCTCGCGGATGCCGTCGAAGCCGCCGTCGACGCGGCAGGTGGTCCTGGCCGGCGTCGACCGCCCGGACCCGTGCTACCGCCTCTCCCGGCCTCCCTGACGCCGGACCACTGCCGTGCACATCCCCCGGCCGCCGATCGGCACGGGATGGCGTACGCCTCGGAGCGTGGCCAGGACCAGCGCGAAGATCACGGCAGAGATCACGGCAGAGACTACGGCGCCCACCCCGATGCGGCCATGCGCTCGGGAGTCGCCCGCAGCGGGCAGGTTGCGCTCGGCCTCATCGACCTGCCGGAGCGCCAGGAACAGCGCGCCCTCCTGTGGAGACCGGAGGACCACTCGCACCTTGCGCTGATCGGACTGCCCGCCAGCGGCCTGGAGGACGCAGTCGCCGCCGTCGTCACCGGACTCCCCCAGGCCGACCACGAGGTCCACCTGTACCTGCTGGACGGTGACGGTTCCCTCGCGAGCCCGGCGGACAGCCGCCACACCGGGGCGTACGTCGGGGCAGCGGAACCCGCCAGAGCGGCCCGCGTCCTGGAACGGCTTGCCGCGCTCACCACGGACGGGACCCGTCCCGGGTCCCCGGTCGTGCTGGCCGTCACCGGTTGGGGCCGCTGGAGCACACTGTTCCGCCAGGGACGTCGGGCGCGCGCGGAGGATGATCTCCACGCCCTCGTGCGCGACGGCGCGGCCTGCGGCGTCTCCGTCCTGATCACCGGTGACCGCGAACTCACGACGGCGCGCTTCTTCGCGCTCGTGCCGAACCGCGTCTATCTCCCGCTGGGCGCGCACCAGGAGACGACGATGACGTGGCCGAGGATCCCGCCGATCGACGCCCTCAGGGGACGTGGGCTCGTGCAGGGCCGGATCGCCGGGGCAACGGGAGACGCCGTGTGCCAACTGGTGCTGGCAGCCGAGATGCCGCAGGAGCGGCCGCCGGCTCCCACCCGGGCACCGTTCCCGGTCCACGCCCTCCCGAAGGCGGTGACCCTCGAGGAGCTCCACGAAGCGACGCTCGCCACCGGTGCTACCGACCAGACGGGGACCGCGCTGGCTCTCGGCCTGCAGGGCGACGACCTCCGGCCGTACCTGCTCCAGCTGCGCGGCGGGGAGGCCGTCCTCGTCCTCGGACATGCCGCCTCCGGACGGTCCAACACGCTCCGGGTCCTCGAGGCATCATCGAGGCTCCTGCAGGCACCGCTCCAGGTGCTCAGACCGCGACCGGGAGCTACAGGGGGTGGCACGGCCGCGTACTGGCGCGGCGTGGCAGGTACCAGCGGCTCGAGCTGCGAGGGCTTCCTCCTCCTCGTCGACGACGCCGACCAGCTACAGGCCGACGTGCAGCAGGCACTCTCGTCGCTCGTCACCCGGGGAGCCGCCGCGGTGCTGACCGCCGCTCCGAGCCCGGCCCTGATGGCCCGGGTCCCCCTGTCACTGCAGGCCCGCGCCTCGGGGCAGGGCATCGTCCTGTCGCCGCGGAATCCTTCGGACGGCGACTTCCTCGGGGTCCGGATCGACTCGAGTGGGCCGTCGGTCCTCGGTCGGGGTTTCGCCTGCGGCCCCTCCGGCGTGCAGGAGCTGCAGATCGCTCACGCCCCTGGACCATCGGAGTCCGGCGCACGAAGCGACGTCACCGGTCGGGGGCCGGCACCTACAGGGTTCGTTCGGGGGTCGTCGTTCGGACGGTGAAATCCAGGACACGGCGGGAGAACAGCAGCACGATCACGACGGCGGCGGGCACCATGAGCAGGAATCCCACGAGCGGACTCCCGGAGGAGAAGTAGGGGAAGGAGAGAATCACCAGGAAGAGCTGCACGACCAGTGCCGGCGACCGCGGCCACCGGAAACCTCCCGTGAGCCTGACGGCGAGGATGGAGAGGCCACCCGCCACCATCAGCAGCAGGACGGCCATGAAGACCGATCCACCGACGGAGAGAGGGGCTGCCGTGAAGACGGTCAGGATCGAGACCACGGCCAGGACCCCGAGTGCGACACCCTCGAGCAGGAGGATCCCTGCGATGACGAGGACGCTGCCTGGCCTCGCGGGCTGCTGGACGGCGGGATCGGTGGACATCCTCGCACCCTACCCGACCGGTGCGGACGCGCCACATGTCGGCGACGACGCCCCTGCTGTGACATACCCCTCACCCGCGCCACCAATTAGAACTGTAAAACCCTTGTTTACCGATTGGTAACGTGACAGCCTTAAAAGCAGAGCAAATCAGGGGGCCGATGTCGGCCCCTTTACTATGAGCCCCCTCGTGAATCTTTTCACAAGACCCATGTGTGCGTGGCTGAAGGAGAATGTGATCAACATGGATTGGCGTAGTCGCGCAGCCTGTCTGGACAAGGACCCGGAGCTGTTCTTCCCGGTCGGCAACACCGGACCGGCGCTTCTTCAGATCGAAGAGGCGAAGAGCGTCTGCCGCCGCTGCCAGGTGCAGGACACCTGCCTGCAGTGGGCCATCGAATCCGGGCAGGATGCCGGAGTGTGGGGCGGATTGAGCGAGGACGAGCGCCGGGCGTTGAAGCGCCGGGCAGCCCGGGCACGGCGCGCGTCCTGACGGACGCGATGCACCCGGACCTTCGGGTTTCGGATGAGTGAGGAAGGGCCGCCCGATGGGCGGCCCTTCCTCGTTCCGGCGATGACCCGGTTCACATACCCTGGTTCAGCCGGAGCCCGAGTTCGAGGGTGACCGATGTCCCCCCACCCGGTCGCGTGCTCCACTCGATCGTGCCGCCGAGTTCACTCGTGACGAGGGTCCGGACGATCTGCAGGCCCAGC
The DNA here is from genome assembly GCF_053470025.1 of Arthrobacter sp. CP30. NCBI lineage: Bacteria > Bacillati > Actinomycetota > Actinomycetes > Micrococcales > Micrococcaceae > Arthrobacter > Arthrobacter sp. CP30. The sequence goes on along the minus strand of NZ_JBQEMM010000005.1, from coordinate 270,011 downwards.
CCTTCTGCGTGACCACCCGCCGGCAGCCCGACCCCGTCGTCCGCGATCGTCACCCTGAGCGTGTCCTCGCCGTCGGCCTCGGTCTGCCGGTCCGCCATCAGCCACACCGTCCCGGTTCGTCCGGACAAGCCGTGCTCCACCGCGTTGGTGACGAGTTCGTTGATCACGAGGGCCAGCGGGGTCGCCAGGTCGCTCGGCAGTTCCCCGAAGTCCCCGCTCCTCTCCGTGCGGACCGCCTGCGACGGCGAGGCGACCTCGGCGGACAGGCGGAACTGGCGCGAGATGAGTTCGTCGAAGTCCACGCTCTGCGCCAGCCCCTGGGACAGGGTCTCGTGCACGAGCGCGATGGTCGACACCCGCCGCATCGCCTGCTCGAGACCGAGCTTCCCCTCCTCGCTCACCATCCTGCGCGACTGCATCCGCAGCAGCGCCGCCACGGTCTGGAGGTTGTTCTTCACCCGATGGTGGATCTCACGGATGGTCGCGTCCTTGGAGACGAGCTCCATCTCCCTGCGCCTCAGCTCGGAGACGTCCCTGCAGAGCACGAGAGCACCGAACCGCTCCTTCTCGTCCCGCAGGGGGATGGCGCGCAGCGAGAGACTGACTCCTCGGGAGCCGATCTCGGTGCGCCAGGGCATGCGCCCGGTGACGACCAGCGGCAGTGTCTCGTCCACCATCCGCCGGTCCTTGAGCAGCGCCGTGGTGATCTCTGCCAATGGACGGCCCTCCAGCGTCTCGACGTCGCCGAGCCGACGGAAGGCGGAGACACCGTTCGGGCTGGCGTACTGCACGATGCCGTCGACGTCGAGCCGGATGAGGCCGTCGCCGACCCGGGGGGCGCCCCGTCGCGATCCTGTGGGGGTGGCGAAATCGGGCCAGAGTCCGAGCGTCCCCATGCGGAGCAGATCGTACGCGCACTGGCGGTACGTCAGCTCGAGCCGCGACGGCATACGCGAACTCGAGAGATCCATGTGCGTCGTCACGACGGCGAGGGTCCGGCCGTTGCGCACCATCGGCACGGCCTCCACGCGCATCGCCATCTCGGTGGTCCAGTTCGTCTCCCCGGACCGCTCGATCTTCTGCGATTCCCACGCGACGTCGACGAGCGGCTGGAGATCCGCACGGATCCTCTCGCCGACGAAGTCGCTGTGGAAGACCGTGTGCGATGTCGAGGGCCGGGCGTGGGCGAGGGCGACATAGCCGCCGCCGTCCAGCGGGAACCAGAGCGCGAGGTCGGCGAACGCGAGGTCCGCGACCATCTGCCAGTCCCCGACGAGCAGGTGCAGCCACTCGGCGTCGCCGGGCTCGAATCCAGCGTATTCGCGGATCGGGTCAGTGAAGATGGCCATGAAGTCCTTCGTCGTTCGGCGTGGCGGTCCGGGTCCGGCTGCGCCGCCCCACCGCTCCGACCGTTGCTCCCACGGTCGGGTCTTCAGTCTGTCACCCCCGGTCGGCTGCTGCCGACCGGGGGTGGGGCCCTCCCGCTACCGGACGATGGACCGCAGCAGTCGAAGCGCGACGGACAGGGACGAGATGTCGTCCTGCTCCAGCCGGTTGACCTCCGCAAACATGTTGCTCGCCCGCTGCAGCTGGTCGGCGTTCTGCTCCTGCCAGGCGTGCAGCCGGTCGGCCGCGTCGCGCCGGCGCATGTCCTGCGAGGCGCGCATGACGGCGACGGCGATGTCCGCGACGGTCGAGTAGAGATCGTCACGGAGGGCTGCCCGGGCGAGCGCCTGCCACCGGTCGCTCCGCGGTAGTTTCGTGATCCGCTCGAGCAGGTTGTCGACCTCGAACCTGTCGTACACGGCGTAGTACACCTGCGCGATGTTCTCCACCGGTTCGTCCACGCGGCGCGTGCTGTAGGCGATATCGAGAAGCGCGAACGACTCGAACTGCTCGGCCCAGTGCCGCCCGAGCTCCTCCGGCAGGTTCCACGCCGTCGCCGTCTCGACCCCGACGCGTGCCCGCTCGAGGTCGCATCCGCGCAGGTAGCCGGACAGGCGTGCCATGAACGGCGCGATGAGCGGCTTGAAGGCGTCGATGTCGGCCTGGACCGGCGTCCCCTGCTCCACGTGGTTCACGAACCAGCGGACGGCGCGGTCGAGCAGCCGGCGCAGGTCCAGGTGCACTGTGGTCCAGTGCTCCGTGGGGAAATCCGCCGGCAGCGCGGCGAGGGCGTCGACCGTCTCGTCGAAGGAGTAGATCTCACGCAGCGCCGCGAAGGCCCGGGCGATCACCGGTTCCGGCACCGACGTCTCCTCCATCACCCGGAAGGCGAAGGTGATGCCGCCCAGGTTGATGATGTCGTTGGCGATGACGGTCGAGATGATCTGGCGACGCAGCGGGTGGGTGTCCAGCAGGTCGTCGAAGCGCTCGACGAGCTGGCGGGGGAAGTAGCGCCTCAGCGTCTCACTGAAATAGGGATCATCGGCGAGGGTGCTGGCCGACAGGACCTTCGTCAGCTCGATCTTCGCGTAGGCCGCGAGCACGCTGAGTTCCGGAGAGGTGAGTCCCTGACCGGCATCGATGCGTCGCCGCAGCACCGCGGTCGTCGGGAGCGCCTCCAGATCGCGGTCGAGATCGGCCTTCTGCTCGAGCCAGTCCATCATGCGCTCGTAGCTCGGGCTCCATTCGACGACCCGCTGCCGGTCGTTGAGCAGCAGCACATTCTGGTCGATGTTGTCCTGCAGCACCAGGCGCGCGACCTCGTCGGTCATGGAGTGCAGGAACCCGGCCCGCTCCTCGGGCTGCAGGCGACCCGCGCGCACCATCCGGTCGACGAAGATCTTGATGTTGACCTCATGGTCGGAGCAGTCGACGCCCGCACTGTTGTCGATCGCGTCGTTGTTCAGGATGACCCCCGACAGCGCTGCCTCGATCCGGCCGCGCTGGGTCATGCCCAGGTTGCCGCCCTCGCCGACCGCCCGGGCACGCAGTTCGTCGCCGTTGACCCGGATGGCATCATTGGCGCGGTCCCCGACCTCGGCGTGGGTCTCGTCCGAGGCCTTGACGTAGGTCCCGATACCCCCGTTGTACAGGAGGTCGGCCGGAGCCCTGAGGATCGCCTTCAGCAGCTCGGGCGGGCTGATCCGTGTGACACCGTCATCCAGTCCGAGTGCGTGGCGGACCTGCGGCGACACGGGAACGGACTTCGCCTGCCGAGGGAACACACCGCCGCCCTCACTGATGAGGCTGCTGTCGTAGTCCTCCCAGCTCGACCGGGGAAGCTCGAACAACCTCCGCCGCTCCGCGAAGGAGGCAGCGGCGTCGGGGTCGGGATCGAGGAAGATGTGGCGGTGGTCGAAGGCCGCAAGGAGGCGGATGTGCTCCGAGAGCAACATGCCGTTGCCGAAGACGTCCCCGCTCATGTCACCGACACCGACCACGGTGAAGTCGTCGGTCTGGGTATCGACGTCGAGCTCGCTGAAGTGCCGCTTGACCGACTCCCAGGCACCACGGGCGGTGATGCCCATGGCCTTGTGGTCGTACCCCACCGACCCCCCGGACGCGAACGCGTCACCGAGCCAGAAGTCGTACTCGGCCGACAACTCGTTGGCGATGTCCGAGAAGGAGGCCGTCCCCTTGTCCGCCGCGACCACCAGATAGGTGTCGTCGTCGTCGTGCCGTACGACGCGCGACGGCGGCACCACCGTCTCGGTGGTCCCGTTCGTGATCACGTTGTCCGTGATGTCGAGCAATCCCCGGATGAAGGTGCGGTAGCTCGCCTGTCCCTCTGCCAGCCAGGCCTGCCGATCCACGGACGGATCGGGGAGCTGCTTGGCGAAGAACCCGCCCTTGGCACCGGTCGGCACGATCACCGCATTCTTGACGGTCTGCGCCTTGACCAGGCCGAGCACCTCCGTGCGGAAGTCCTCGCGGCGGTCCGACCAGCGCAGCCCCCCGCGCGCTACCTTGCCGAACCGGAGGTGCACACCCTCCACCTGCGGGGAGTAGACCCAGATCTCGAATTTGGGCCGCGGGAACGGTGCACCGTCGATCCGCGCCGTGTCGAACTTGAGACTGACGTACCGCTTGTCCTGGAAGTAGTTGGTCCGCAGCGTCGCCTCGATGAGATTGGCGAAGGTCCGCAGGACGCGGTCGGCATCGAGCGTCGGAACCCCTTCGAGACCTTCATCCAGTGCGGCTCGGGCCGCTGTCGAGGCGGCGTCCCGGTCACCCTCCAGGTCGGGATCGAAGCGGGCGGTGAACAGTGCGACGAGCGCGCGGGTCACCACCGGATTCCGCAGCAGCGTGTCCGCGACGAAGCCGTAGGAGTTCGTGTTGCCCATCTGGCGCATGTACTTGGCATAGGACCGCAGGATCACCACCTGGCGCCAGCCGAGCTCCTCGCTCAGCACGAGGCGGTCGAAGGCGTCCGACTCACTGCTGCCGGACACCGCGGCGGAGAACGCGTCCTGGAGCAGGGACGCCGTACCGAGGGCGGAGATACCGGCCGGGTACCTCAGCCCGAGGTCGTACAGGAAGAACGACCGCCCATCGGCCCGCGTGATCTCGAACGGCCGCTCGTCCAGCACCTCCAGGCCGAGGTTGTGGAAGTAGGGGAGGATCTGCGTCAGGCTCTTCGCCTCGGTGAGGTAGAGCTTCAGCCGCGCATCCTCCGGCCCGTCATGCTCCGGGACATACACGTGCAGCTGCGGCACCCCCGCGCCCGAGTCTGCGAGCCTCTCGAAGCGGGCGATGTCCTCGAGAGCGTCCTCCACCTCGTAGTCCACCCGGTAGCTGGGCGGGAACGACTCGGCCCAGTAGGTCGCCAGGCTCTGCGCGGAGTCCTGGTCGAACCGCTCCTGCGCGACCTCCACGATCCCTTCCGACCAGGACCGTGCTGCCCGGACGAGCCTCTCCTCGAGCTGCGCGGCGTCGATCTCGGGGATCTCCGCTCCCCGCTGCAACCGGATGCGGAAGAAGAGCCGTGCCAGCGCGGATTCACTCATCCGCGCTTCGAAGTCGATCGAGTCGGCGTCCAGAGCGGCTCGCAACTCGCCCTCGATCCGCAGCCGGACACTGGTGGTGTAGCGATCGCGCGGGAGGTAGACGAGCGCGGACATGAAGCGCCCGTAGACGTCCGGCCGGAGGAACAGGCGCGTGCGGCGTCGCTCCTGGAGGCGCAGGATCCCGAGCGCGGTGGTGACGAGGTCCGTCACGCCGATCTGGAAGAGCTCGTCACGCGGGTACGTCTCGAGGATGGACAGCAGGTCCTTGCCGGAGTGCGAGTCCGACGGGAACCCGCAGCGGCGCAGCACCTCCGAGACCTTGTCCCGGACCAGCGGGACATTGCGCACAGAGCCCGTGTAGGCGCTGGTCGCGAACAGCCCGATGAAGCGGCGCTCGCCGCTGACATTGCCCTGGGCATCGAAGCTCTTGATCCCGATGTAGTCCAGGTAGGCCGCGCGGTGCACGGTGGAGCGCGAGTTCGCCTTCGTGATGACGAGGGCGCGTCGCTCCCGGGCCTTCGCACGCCCTGCTGCCGTGAGCTGTTGGAGATGTCCGCCGGCACTGCCGAGCCGCAGCAGACCCAGTCCGCTGCCCTCGCGCACGCGCAGGGCGTCGTCGCCGTCGTCATCCGTGACGAGGTCGTACTCCTTGTACCCGAGGAAGGTGAAATTCCCGCTGTCGAGCCACTGCAGGAGCTCCTGCGCCTGCCGCAGGTCCGGGATGTCCGCTGCGCCCGTGATGGAATCCAGGGAAGCCTCGATCGAGCGCACGGCGCTCCGCATGGCGGGCCAGTCCTCGACGGCGGACCGGACGTCCCCGAGGACCCGGTGCAGGCCGTCGATGATGGACTCCTTCGCTGCGGCGTCGGCCAGCCGGGTGACCTCCACCGACATCCAGGACTCGATGTGCGTCGTCCGACCCTCGAGGCCGACGAGCTCGCCGATGTTGGGCAGCGCGGCAGTGTCCCCGCTGGACGCACCGGCGGTCGAGGGCACACGTCGCAGCCCCGTGAGCGCGTGCGATCGGTCCTCCCGCACGGCGAGGAAGGTGGGGTGCACCACGAGGTGGATCGCCGCGTTCTGCCGGACGAGTTCGGCGGTGACCGAATCGACTAGGAAGGGCATGTCGTCGGTGACGATCAGGACGACGCTGGAGGTGCCCTGGTCCATGATGCCGATCGCCGCTGCCCCGGGCTCGCGCGTCTGGGCGAGGTCACGGTGCGCGAGAGCCCGCTGGCGGAGGTCGCTCGGCGCATAACCGGCGGCGTCCTCGTCCGCGAGGTGCTCGAAGTAATGCTCTACGAATTCCTCCCCTGACGTGTCCGAGCTTGACTGATCCGTTGTCCTGGATCCAGACGACATGGAAAGGGCCTCCGTCACGAAATGAAAGGCCGCTCCATTGCGACCTCTTACCGTTGAACCCTATCGGGGTTCACCTCAAACTTCACGTCGCGTCCGCGGGACACACGCCCACCGCGGCGCCGCCCTTCGGCGGCCGGGACACCGGCGAGTCTTGCGATGGCGAGGCGGAGCGGCGATGCCGGTGACGTCTCGAGCAGTGCCGTGCCGGCGAGCAGCGCCTGGTCCGCAGCGGAGGCATCCGCCGGCAGGAGGGCCTCGATGGCAGAAGCCGGACCGAAGCGCTCCCAGGCCTCCCTCAGCTGCGTCTCCGGCCCACGGCCCACGGCAGCGGCACGGACCCGGTTGAAGACGATGTGCGGTACGGCCGCCGGGATCATGTCGGCGAGTTCGGCGAGCGCCTTGACCAGGCGGGGCACGCCGATGGCGTCCGCCGACCCCACCGCTATCACCGTGTCCGCGACCTCGAGGCAGCGCAGCGTTGCACCGTTGCGGCGGGGTGCGAGGGTATCGAAGCTCAGCTCCTCGTCCGCCTCGAGACAGAATCCACAGTCGACCACCGTGACCGCCGCCAGCGCGCGGGCGGCGGAGAACACCTGGCTGAGCGCGGCGGGACGCAGCTCGGGCCAGCGATCAGGCCTCGTGATGCCGGTCAGGACCCGCAGCCGACCGCCCTTGATGGCGACACTGACCGAGATCCGCCCGAGAGCGGTTCCGTTGAAGCCACCCTGATCTGCGATCCGGCAGGCCTGCGCGAGGCCGGCGGACTCGTCGAGGAGCCCGAGAGACGCACCGATGCTCGCGCCGTAGGAATCGGCATCGACCAGCAGGACGGGGACGCCGGTCGCTGCAAGCTCGGCCGCCATGTTGATCGCCACGGTCGTGCGACCGGGCGCGCCGGTTGGACCCCAGACCGCGATGATGCGCCCCTCCCCCGGCGGCTCGGCGAGCTCGACCGCCGGCGTGACGGGATCCGCGGAGAGATTCATCGGGTCCGCATACGCATGGGACGTTCGCCGGACCGACGAGGTGGCGTCGAACCGCTCGACAGCCCTGGTCACCGCGTCGGCGAGTGCCGAGGGCGCGATCGACGACTGCACGTAGTCGACCCCGTCCACTACTGCCGCGGCCGGGTCCGGCAATCCGTCGTACAGCGAGACCACCACCACTCCGGAGAAGGCCAGGCGGTCGACGAGGCTCACTGTCAGGTCGGCGGCACCGGGGGCGATGACGACCGCACGCGCGAGGCCCGTCTGGCAGGCCGCGATCAGTTCCGGCAGGTCCTCGCACCGTCGGACGACCGTCACCGGGCCGCGCAGCTGTTCGAGGCCCGGTACGTAGGCGCTTGCCGTCGCGCCCAGCGTGATGATCGGGATGCTCACGAACCGGCGCCAGGATCCAGCACGACGGCTATGCGGGCGTCGTTGGACAGGGCGTTGAGCAACTCGGGCATGGCATCGTCCTCGACGAGGACCTGCACGAGGGTCGAGGAGCTCGAGCCGAGGGCCGACTCGCCGACCGTCAGTTCGGCGATCTCGGCCGCTTCGAGCAGGAGTCGCGGTTCGTCGTACGTATTCGTGTCGGTCCGGAGGGAGATCCAGACGTCCACCCGGTCGCCGGCGTCCGCTCCGGTGGGCAGAGGATCCTCGACCGTGAGGCCGACGGGCTTCCGGTCGAGCTCGTCCGCGGTCCCGAGGGCAGCGGACGGCACCAGTTCGCCGCGTGCGACGAGCCGTGTCGCGACCATGCCCGCCGGGATTCCCTCCGAGACCGGTAGATAGGATCCCGCCGCGTCGCCGAGATGCACGGGGATCGCGACGAGATCCTCCGCCGTCAGGGTCGCTCCGACGGGAAGATCCATGCGCGCGGAGTAGACCTGCGTCGTCATGTCCTGGCTCTGGAGCAGGGCGATCACCCCCGTCGTGGACGCGAGCACGAGCAGCAGCCCGACGAGGAGCCGGGGATCCTTCCAGGAGGGCTTTCTCAGCCGCGGTGCCTCGGCCGGCGATGGCGTGGTGCGCGCGTCGATGCTCACTCGGGTCTCCCCCCCCACAGGGCGTACTCCGCGTCGGACCACGCTTGGACAGCCAGTCTCGTGCACGGACGATCTGAAGGGAACCGAAGAGCGCCAAATCGGGTCAAACTGTGGAAAGTCGGCCTGACCGCGCTGGTGCGATGGCAGACTGTTCAAGGACGACACCCGACCAGGAAAGGCGGACCCGTGGCCGAACGACGTTTCCTCACGCTCGCGGACGTCGGCGAGGTGCTGAACATCAGTTCCTCCCAGACCTACGCCCTCGTCCGTTCGGGCGAGCTCCCCGCGATCCAGGTCGGCGGCCGCGGCCAGTGGCGGGTGGAGACGCGCGTTCTCGAGGAGTACATCGCACAGGCCTACGAGAGGACCGCCTCGGCGCTCAGGGCCGAGAGCGAAGCGCCGCAGGTCCGCTGAGCTTCACGGGTCGCCCGGGGAGGGCGACCACCCAGGTTCCCCTGCAGCGCTCATGCCCCCGAGTGCGCGGCGTCGACCGTGTCGATCGAGGTGAACGGGATGGTCAGGCCTTCCCTGCCCTGCGACGACCTGCGATCCTGGCCCGCACCCGAGAGTCCGAGTTCGAGGAAGTCCGCGCCCACTCGCTCGATCACACCGATGACCTGCGCGGCCGGACTCCCCAGCCAGAGCGCGACGACGGACCGGTCGCGGCACAGCTCGCGGAGCACCGACCCGAAGCCGAGTCTCGCCTCGACCCCGGTGAGCGGCTGACCGGCCACCCGGTCGAGCTCACGTAGGACCTGCACTGCGGTGAACGGGACGACCACCGACCTGCCCTCGACGACCAGGGAGACCCACGCGGAGCCGACGTTGGTCACGAGTCCGGAGACCGTCCTGCCGCCCCGCGTCGAGACGGACAGGTGCCGACCGATCTGGGCGATGAGCCTCTGCGACATCGTCACCCGGGACTGTTCCGTCCGCGTCCTGTCCCTGATCTCGCCCTCCCGGTGCGCGACAGACGCGGAGTGCAGCTGTGTTTCCAGATCGGTGAACAGGGCATCCCATCGCATGCGTTCACGCTAGGCCTGAACCCGGGCATCGTCAACGAGCTACAAACCGGTTCGATGGAATCAAACGTAGACAAACTCCATCAAATGAGATCAAACTGAAAGCGGAGGTTATCATGAGCGGAACGGACGCACTTTCAGCAGGGTTGATCCTCGCGTGCGGCGGCGTAGCGGCCCTTGCGGGACGGGCTCTCGCAGCGATGTCCACCACTCCCGGTCGGACGTCCGTCGACGGGTTAATCGGCGTGGCGATATCGGTCGTGGGCGTCGTCGCCGTCGTCTGGTGGGTTCTCACGCTCCTCGTCGCCATCGCCACCGACCTGGTCCTGCGCCGCGGTCCGTCGACGGCAGCCCGGCTGGCGCAGCGGTGCACGCCTGCACTCATGCGGCGTCTCGCCGCCGCCCTCGTCGGCATCAACCTGGTGACCGTGCCTGCCGTCGCCCATGCCGCCCAGATGAACCCGTCCTCGATGGTGCGGACGTCCACGGCCGTCCCGCTCCAGGACGCGCAGGCGGGACCACCACCTTCGGGGGGCGTCGGGTCCTTCCTCCCGGCGGATCCGGCACCGAAGCTCGCCATATCCCCCTCCTGGTCATCCGTACCCGTCGCGGCCGCATCGGCGACAGGGCCGGACGATCGGACTCCCGTCTCGCCCGGATGGAAACCGGCCCCGATGCCGACAGCGGGAGGCCCGCTCGTCCGGACACCGACGCGCTCCGATCCTGACCGCGTGGCCGTGGTGGTGGCGCCCGGGGACTCTCTCTGGTCCATCGTCGAGCATCACCTCGGCCCCCTCTGCACCGCTGCCGATGTCGCCGAGGCGTGGCCCGCGTGGTACGACACGAATCGAACCATCATCGGGGACGACCCGTCCCTCCTCCTGCCCGGTCAGGTCCTCCGCGCGCCACAGATCTGAGCACGCGCACCATTCCGGAAGAGCAGCACCACCCCGCCGTCCTTCAGCGCGCCCCGCTCCGGGCGGACGCGATCCTCCACAGGGTCGCAGCGACGCCGATCGGACGACATCACCCGATCACCATGCCCAGCCCACGAGAGGAACACCATGCCCGCCGTCACGCAGCTCCATCGAACCGCTGACCACCAGCTCGCCGAGGTCAGCGGTGCTCCGCGCCCCCTGGTGGCGAGGCCCCCTGGGCCTCCGGCCTCCGGCGGCGCGACCGTCCTGCCGTTCACCCCGACGGACGGCGCCGGGGCCGACCGTGCTGCCGACCCGGCGATCGTGCAGCGCATCTCGGGGATTGCCAGGTCCGTGGCGCAGGGCGCTCTCGAGGTCCTCAGCGGCGTCCGGCCGCTGCAGCAGATGTCACGCTGGCTCGACCCGGAGAACTACGAACGCCTGCACCTGAGAGCGAATCTCGTCCGCTGTATCGGTGCCGCGTCGGGGAGCAGCGGCTCCCCCACCGGGACCGGTGTCCGCCAGGTCGTGGTCCGGTCGGCACGGGTCTGCCCGATCAGCCCAGGGGTCTACGAAGCCTCGGTCGTCGCCTTCGACCGGACACGCGTCCGCGCCGTCGCTCTTCGCATAGAGCAACGGCGCGGGGTGTGGCGGGTGACCGCCCTGGAGATCGGCTGACTACTTCTTCCGGGCCTTCTTGCCTGTGGCCTTGCCGGTGGCGAGAGCGGCCTGGGGCTTGTTCCGCTCGACATGCATCTCCGCTTCGCCCTGCGCGTTCGGCGCCGTGAAGTTCAGGGTTGCGGGCTTCGCGGGAGCTTCGAGCCCCGCCGCCTTGATGGTCGGGGCCTGGACGATGCCCCTGGCGTCGGTCACCCCGGGCAGCCCGGTCTGGGCCGGCGCGGCGACCTCGACCTCGAGGTTGAACAGGTAGCCGATGCTCTCCTCGCGGATCGACTCCATCATCGCCTGGAAGAGGATGAACCCCTCACGCTGGTACTCGACCAGCGGGTCCCTCTGGGCCATGGCACGCAGGCCGATTCCCTCCTTGAGGTAGTCCATCTCATAGAGGTGCTCCTGCCACTTCCTGCCGATGACCGACAGGACCACGCGCCGCTCGAGCTCGCGCATGGTCTGCTCACCGAGCGCTTCCTCCCGTGCCTGGTAGGCCAGCTTGGCGTCCGAGAGGATCTCGTCGTGCAGGAAATCGCGCGTGAGCTTCGACGCGCCGCCCGCCTCGTCGATGACCTCGTCGGCGGTCAGCGTGATCGGGTACAGCGTCTTGAGGTTCGTCCACAGCAGCTCGTAGTCCCAGTCGTCCCCGTGACCCTGCGCCGTGGTCTCGTCGACCATCGCCGTGATGACGTCCTCCAGGAAGAACTGCACCTTCTCCTTGAGATCGCCGCCCTCGAGGATCCGACGGCGGTCCCCGTAGATGGCTTCGCGCTGCCGGTTCAGGACGTCGTCGTACTTGAGGACGTTCTTGCGCTGCTCCGCGTTGCGGCCCTCGACCTGTCCCTGCGCGTTCTCGATCGCCTTCGAGACGAGCTTGGACTCGAGGGCGACGTCGTCGGGCATGGTGGCGCTGTTCATGATGCGCTCGGCACCGCCCGAGTTGAAGAGACGCATGAGGTCGTCGGTGAGCGAGAGGTAGAAACGGGAGCGGCCGGGATCGCCCTGGCGTCCGGACCGGCCACGGAGCTGGTTGTCGATGCGCCGTGACTCGTGGCGTTCGGTGCCGAGCACATAGAGGCCGCCGAGCTCGCGGACCTCGTCCTGCTCCGACTTCACGGCCTCCTTGGCTGCTTCCAGGGCCTCGGGCCACTTGGCCTCGTACTCCTCCGCGTTGTCCGCGGGGTCGAGCCCGAGCTTCTCGAGGGCGGCGACGGCGTTGAACTCCGCGTTGCCACCGAGCATGATGTCGGTCCCTCGTCCGGCCATGTTCGTGGCGACGGTGACGGCACTCCTGCGCCCGGCCTGCGCGATGATCGCGGCTTCCCGCGCGTGGTTCTTCGCGTTCAGGACCTCGTGGCGCACACCGGCCTTCGCCAGCTGCTTCGAGAGGTACTCGCTCTTCTCCACGCTGGTGGTGCCGACGAGCACGGGCTGGCCGGTCTCGTGGCGTTCGACGATGTCCTTGACGACGGCGTCGAACTTGGCGACCTCGTTCTTGTAGATGAGGTCCGAGAGATCCTTGCGGGCCATCTCCCTGTTCGTCGGGATGGGTACCACGCCGAGCTTGTACGTGGACATGAATTCGGCGGCCTCGGTCTCGGCCGTGCCGGTCATGCCGGAGAGCTTCTCGTAGAGGCGGAAGTAGTTCTGGAGGGTCACGGTGGCGAGCGTCTGGTTCTCGGCCTTGATCTCCACACCCTCCTTCGCCTCGATCGCCTGGTGCATGCCCTCGTTGTAGCGGCGACCCGCCAGGATGCGTCCCGTGTGCTCGTCGACGATCATGACCTCGCCGTTGAGGACCACGTAGTCCTTGTCCCGCTTGAACAGTTCCTTGGCCTTGATCGCGTTGTTGAGGAATCCGATCAGCGGGGTGTTGGCCGACTCGTACAGGTTGTGGATGCCGAGGTAGTCCTCGACCTTCTCGATCCCGTCCTCGAGCACGCCGACCGTGCGCTTCTTCTCGTCCACCTCGTAGTCGGCCTCGACGGTGAGCTTCTGCACGACCTTCGCGAACTCGTTGTACCAGCGGTTGACGTCGCCGGAGGCCTGCCCGCTGATGATCAGCGGCGTCCGCGCCTCGTCGATGAGGATCGAGTCCACCTCGTCGACGACGGCGAAGTTGTGGCCACGCTGCACCAGCTCCGCCGCGCTCCACGCCATGTTGTCGCGCAGGTAATCGAACCCGAACTCGTTGTTGGTCCCGTAGGTGATGTCGGCCGCGTACTGCTCACGGCGCGTCGCGGGATCCTGCTTGGAGAGGATGCAGCCGCTGGTCAGGCCGAGGAAGCGGTAGACGCGACCCATGAGGTCCGACTGGTACTCGGCGAGGTAGTCGTTGACGGTGACGACGTGGACGCCCTTGCCGCTCAGGGCGTTGAGGTAGGCGGGTGCCGTGGCCACGAGGGTCTTGCCCTCGCCGGTCTTCATCTCCGCGATGTTGCCGAGGTGCAGGGCGGCGCCGCCCATCAGCTGGACGTCGAAGTGGCGCAGTCCGAGCGTCCGGCTCGATGCCTCGCGAACTGCGGCGAAGGCTTCGGGCAGAAGGTCGTCGAGGGAGGCGCCGTCCGCATGGCGCTGCTTCAGCCGGTCGGTCTCGCCGCGCAGCTCCGCGTCGGACATCTCACGGAATTCGTCTTCCAGCACGTTGATCGCGTCAGCGTAGTTCCGGAGTCGCTTCAGTGTCTTCTTATCGCCGGTGCGGAGTACTCGTTCAAGAAGTGATGGCACTGGTATCTGCTCCCAATCTGATGCTGCCCAAAGATGGCGTCTCTAGTCTACGGGAGGGACGTTCCGCCCCTCCGTTCCGGGGCCCGTGCGGCGCGCTACGGCGACCGGGCCTGCGTCTTCCGCTCAGGGTATCCTGCCGACCTGACCGGCGAGCGCGGGGGCGAGGTCGCCACGGTCCTCGACGACGACGTCGTCCAGCCCGAGCCAGCCCGCGAGCAGGTGAAGCTCCGCAGCGAGTTCGTGCGCGGTGTCCGCGGGCGCCTCTTTCTCCGCATAGCTGCCGCGCACGAGCAGCGTGCGGCCGGGCCGATCCGCCTTGAGGTCCACCCGCGCGGCGATGCCGTCCCGGAGGAGGAACGGGAGGACGTAGTAGCCGTGCACCCTGCGTTCCTCCGGGGTGTAGATCTCGATGCGGTAGTGGCAGCCGAACAGCCGCAGCAGCCTGTCGCGCTCGAAGACGAGGGAGTCGAAGGGACTGAGGAGGGCCCGGCCCTGCGCCTTGCGCGGAATGGTTTCGGCGGTGGGGTGCAGGTACCAGGGGTCAGCCTCCCCACGCACGGCGATGCTCCGGACCGACCCGGCCCCGACGAGTGACTCCAGGACCGCGCGGGTCTGCCGGACCGGCGTCCTGAAGTAGTCGGCGACCGAGCGGGCCGACGCCACGCCGAGCGCACCGAGGGCCCGGTCCGCCAGGACGGCGAGCGCTTCCGTGGCGTCCACCTCCTGGCCGGCGAGCCGCGGATCCGGCAGCACGGCCGTCAGGGGCGCGTAGAGGCGTTCGAACTGTGCGTTGCGTCCGGCGGAGCCGATCCTCCCCCGGGCGAACAGATCCTCCAGCACGCGTTTCGCGGCGGTCCACCGCCAGCCCCAGCCTTCGGCCGGACGGGACGGGTCCCCGCCCACCTCCCGCTGGACGGCGGACGCCGTCAGGGGGACTCCCCGGGCGAGCAGCCCGAGGATGGTCGACTCGAGAAGGGCTCGCTGCTCCGCAGGGACGCTGGACGCACCCATCCAGGTGCGCCGCTGATGCGCCACGAGATGCGGGTACAGCTCGGGTGGCACGAGGCTCGCCTCGTGGGCCCAGTACTCGACCAGGGAGCGCGGCGCGACGGAGGACATGGCGTCCAGGTGGGCGCGGTCGTAGGACCCGACCCGGGAGAAGAGGGGGAGGTAGTGGGATCGCACGAGGACGTTGACGGAGTCGATCTGCAGGACCTGCAGGCGGAGGGCTGCGGCGCGCAGAGCCCGGAGCGACGTCGGTGCCTCGAGCCTGGGGCGGTGCAGGCCCTGTGCGGCCAGGGCGATGCGTCGGGCCTGCGCGATGGTGAGTGTCTGCATCGTCCGGTGAGGGTCTCCCGCACGGAACTGCCCCCGCGCCGGGCGCGGAGGCAGTTCCTCGTCGTCGTGGTGGGGCGGCGTGCCGACCCCTGGATGGGCTAGGCGGTGGCGGCTTCGCGCGCCCGGTAGGCCAGCAGTTCCTCGTGGGGTTCCTCGGTACCTTCCGCGCACTTGGAGTCGAGGGTGATCACGCCGTAGGTCCAGCCCTGCCGCCGGTAGACGACGGAGGGAGCACCGGTGGCGGAATCCACGAAGAGATAGAAGTCGTGACCCACGAGTTCCATGTTGTCGACGGCGTCGTCGAGGGTCATGGGCGTTCCGGAGAACACCTTGCGGCGGATCAGCACCGGCGAGTCCCCGGCGGGCACGTCGTCCGGCGACGAATAGGTATCGACGTCCTCGGTCTCCGCGACCGGTTCGTGGGAGGTCGGCTCGATGACCGGCGTCTCGAGGTAGATGGGCTGCACCGGGTCGGCGGGCTCGAGGTCGGCCGTCGCGACGCGCACCGCGAGCGGGGTGTGCCGACCGTGGTGGACCTTCCGCCGGTCGCGCGCCCGGCGGAGGCGCTCGAGGAGCTTGGCGTAGGCGAGATCGAAGGCGGCGAACTTGTCGCCCGCCGAGGCCTCGGCCCGGACGACAGGGCCCCTGCAGAGCACCGTCAGCTCGACCGTGAGCGAGGTGTCCGCCATGCGTGCGCTGGGTTCCTTGGTGATCTTGGCGTCGACGCGCTGTACCTTGTCGCCGAGCTGCTCTATCTTGTCGATCTTCTCCGTCGCGTACTCACGGAAACGGTCCGATACCGCCAGGTTACGACCATTGATCACAAATTCCATGGTGCCCTCCACATCGCTAGGTGACACGACGGCGGCCGTGGCGTTGAGCAGAGCCGCCGCCGACGGGTACGTGTCGTCACTGTGTGGTACCCGTACTTCACGGTAGTTCACGGCTGTCCTTTATTCACCCCTCCACGCTGCAAAACTTCCGGTAGCTTGCTGGGTGTCCCCGGGACCGGCCCCGGCGCCACCGTGGTGCTGCTGCCCGGTGTCCGACCAGGCCCGCCGGACGGGCGGACAGGGGCGGTACCGGCGGGGCTCGTGCCGCCGGGAGCAGGACTGGCGGGAGCGGTACCGGCGGGCGAGGAGGTCGCGGCGACCACGACCGCCCCCTGGACACGGGCTCCTCCGGCGTGCAGCACCCGGTGCATCTCGTTGATGGTCGCGCCCGTCGTCAGGACGTCGTCGACGATGATGCAGGAGCTGCCCGGTACACGGTGACGTGCCCGTCCGGCGAGGAGCATCGTCCCCAGGACGTTCGACCTTCGTCGCCGCCGCCCCAGACCCTTCTGCCCGCCCTGCGGTCCTGCACGCAGCGCTGCCACGGTGGACCGCACGAGCGCGCCGGCCCGACGCCCGCGCCGGCCCATCCACCAGCGCGAGAGAAGGGACCGTTGCCGGACCGCCGGGACGACAGCGGTCCCCGCCGGGAGGGTCCCCGTCCGCTCGAGCCTCGTGAGCAGGATCATCAGCGGTTCGTACCCGCGACGGCGCGACGACGAGGATCGGCTCGGCACCGGTACCAGCAGGACGGGTGACGCGGCGCCCATCCCTGGCGCGCTGAGCCCTCGGACCGCCTCGTGCAGTGCACCGGCGAGCGCCGCGGCGACCGGAGGAGCCAGATCGACGTGCCCATGATTCTTGAAGGCGAGCAGCACCCCCGACACCGCGCGACCGTAGCGACCGGCGGCGACCACCGGCAGCGGCCCGACCTCGACGAGCGCTGGAACCGCCTCCGCCACCCGTCCGCCTCCCTGCCACGGGCCCCGGCCGGCGTCGCGGGCGGCGATCCCGACGGGGACGTCGGGCAGGGATTCCGCGTCGGCCTCGGCGCGGTACGGCCGGGACGTCGCGCGCCGGAAGACGGTGAGGCAGTCGGGACAGAGTGAGGTGTCCCACCGGCCGCAGAGAACGCAGGACGACGGCAGGACGAGGGCGACGAACGCCGTGACGGCAGCCGCGACGCGGACGGAGAAGCGGGCGAAGACGAGTCGGTCCAGGAAGTCACCGGGGTGCATGCCCAGAGCCCATCACGGGGCTGTCCCCGGGTCACCGGCGGATGGCCCTAAGTGGACATCCTCACCCCGGGAACGCGGGGTCGCTGACCGCCAGGTCCTCGTTCACCCAGCTCGTCACGATGCGCCGGTAGAGGGATCCGTCGGCCTGCGCATAGAAGGTGTCCTCGGCGTCCGACCCGGCACTGATGCCCTCCACGCCCTCGAGTGGGGCCATCGTCTCCACGGCGCCGTCGAGGTGCAGCACCACCGGGACGGCCTCCTCGTCGATACCGATCGACGAGGCGACGATCGTGCTCTGTCCCGCCCACCTGGCCGTGTCGACCTGGCCGGGGACAGGCATGCTCACCGGTGTGGTGAGCCCCAGCGGGGCTCCCTGCGCCGACCGGGTGATACCCGCGAGCAGGATCTCGCCCGCACCCTCACGCTCCGCGACGACCAGGGCACGGGAACCGTCACGCGAGATGCGCAGGTCCTTGACGATCCGGCCCCCGAGCCATCCCGCGGCGAGGACGACCGCGTTCTCCTCCGTGCCGCCCGGGGGGAGGGCGAGGACCTCGCTGCCCGCCCCGACGGAACGCGCGGTCCACAGCCAGTTCTCGGGGTCGAACGAGGGCTGGGTCAGTCCGGTTCCCGACAGGACCTCGCGGACCTGGCTGCCCGGAGCGGTCACGAAGAGGGCGGACCTGTCAGCGTTCACGAAGGAATAGGCGCTGCCGGACACGGACGTCGCCGGGTCGACCGGGTCGTACTCGGCGACCGAGGGTAGGCCGTCGATGGCGACGATACCTCCGTTCCGCACCCGCACGAGGTCGTTGTCGGCGATGGCCACCTGCTCGCCCCCGACATCGGGCGTACGTTCAGGGGTCACCAGGTCGGGAGCGCGATCCCCGAGCTGGATCGGCTGTCCACTGGTCATCTCGACGGACGTCACGTCGTTCAGTCCGACGAGGTTGGCCTCCAGTTGCTGGTTCATCTGCTGCAGCTTCAGATCGGTCGCGTCCTCGAGGATCTCCGGGGACAGTTCGACCGAGGCCCGCCCGGAGGTGATGGGGATCGAATCACGGGCGAGGGTGACGCCCTCCGGGAAGGCACTGGTGACTGCTCCCTGCAGATAGGGCGCAGGTCCGGCGAGCATGGCCTGGACGATCCGCGCCGTCACGCCCGTCCGCCGCACGAACCAGCGGGCGTCGGGCACCCAGTAGCGGTAGTTGCTGCTGTAGAAGGCGAGGCTGTGTGATGTCAGCAGATCCGTCGCGCTGCTCTGCGCGATCATGATGCCGTCCGGGATCTCATCGATGCGCCACTCGCCGTCGACCTCGACCATGCGGACCCCGAGGGTCTCCGTGGACGGTCCGGCGCTGTTGGTCCGGACGCCCCGCGCGTCGACGGTCCCCGTGGTCTCGAGCTGGATCTGGTAGACGCCCTCGGTCTCGCGCTTCTCGACCCGGGGATCACCGCGGAACAGGACGATCCGTTCCTCGGGCTGCCAGGCCTCCGCCAGTTCCGCGGTCAGGAACTGGCGAGCCACGCTGTAGCCCTCACCCGCTCCGGTGCCGGCCCTGATGAAATCCTGCAGGATGCGCTCGGGTGTGGCTCCACTGGACGGCCCCTGCGGGTCGAAGACGGGCGCCACGACGTCGGGCTCGCCGTCCGACGCGGAGATCACGCCGACGGGGCCCGACGTCGGGATCGCCGAACACCCGGTGACCAGCAGGACGAGAGCCAGGAGCGCCGAGAGGGCTGGCCCGGCCCGGTGCGGCCTCCGCGCGTGTGCGGCGCCGCGGTCCCGCCGACGATCAGTGTCCACTGCCTCGCCCTTCGTCGTCGTTCCGTGGTCGCGGCGCCGGAGCGTCCGCGCGGGTGCCGGCTCCCTGCGCCGCGTGCTGCGAGGCGGGCACGGGAGCGGAGGAGGGCGGCAGCGCGAGGGGCGAGCACGCGAGGTCGGTGCCCTGGTGGCGTGGCAGGGTCAGGCGGAAGCAGGCTCCCGCGGCGGGCTCCCCCCAGGCCTCGAGCCAGGCGCTGTGCAGCCGCGCGTCCTCCATGGCGATCGAGAGCCCGAGTCCGCTGCCGCCCGTGGTGCGGGCGCGGGCGGGATCGGCGCGCCAGAACCGGTCGAAGGCGCGGGAGGCCTGCAGCGGAGTCATGCCGATGCCGTGGTCCCGCACCGCGACGGCGACGGCTTCCGGGTTGCAGGCGATGTGGACCTCGACGGGCCTGCCCTCGCCGTGCTCGAGCGCGTTGACGATCAGGTTGCGGAGGATGCGGTCGATCCTCCTCGCATCGGCGTCGACGATGCACATCGACTCCCCGGACACGATGACGAGGTCGGAGCCGAGCCGCTCTGCGAGGGGTCGCGCACCGTCCATGGCGTGCTGCGCCAACTGGACGATATCGACCGATTCGGCCTCGAGCACCGCCGCGCCGGCGTCGAAGCGGGAGATCTCCAGGAGGTCCGCGAGGAGCGCCTGGAACCGCTCCACCTGGTCGAAGAGGATCTCGGCGGAGCGCTTGTTGATCGGGTTGAATTCCTCACGCGCATCGTGGAGGACCTCGGCTGCCATCCTGACCGTCGTCAGCGGCGTCCTCAGCTCGTGCGAGACGTCCGAGACGAAGCGCTGCTGCATCTGCGACAACTGCGCGAGCTGCGTGATCTGGTCCTGCAGGCTGCCCGCCATGTGGTTGAAGGAGGCGCCGAGCCGCGCGACCTCGTCCTCACCGGACACCTCCATGCGCTCCTGGAGTTCGCCCGCGGCGAGCTTCTCCGAGACGGAGGCCGCGTAGCTGACCGGCCGCACGACGCTTCGGGTCACGTACCAGGCGATCGCACCGATCACGATCAGGAGCACGACGCCGGCGAGCCACAGCACACGGTGGATGTCGTCGAGCGTCGACTGCATGGTCGAGAGGTCGTAGTAGACGTAGAGCGCAACGGGGTTCTGCTCGGGAGGCAGCGTCACTTGGGTGCCGAAGGCGAGGCCCGGCGCGTTGGTCGCCCCGCTTCCCGTCACCGGGATCACCATCGGCGCCCAGTAGATCTCCTCGCCGTCCGCGACGGCAGCCTGCAGATCGGGTGGGAGCATGCGCGCCGTGGCCCCCGCCTGGCTGGTCGTCGTCGAGACGACGGAGCCGTTGTCGGTCGGCAGCGGCACCAGGATGGACTGGCGCGGCGCATCGGAATCGGTGCCCACCAGCTGGGTCACGGAGTCGAGGACCAGGCGGTTGATGGTGTCCGTGTCGGTCGCGGACGAGTTGCGGAACACCGCCTTCTCGTCGTCGAGCGCGTCCGAGGCCTCGGCGCTGAACTGGTCGAACCGCTGATCGTAGAGGGCGTTGGTGATCTGGTTGGACAGGAACCCGCCCACGGCCACGAAGGACACGGAGGTCAGCAGCATCGTCGCGACGACGGTACGGAACTGGAGGGAGCGCCGCCAGTGGCGGGACACTGAGCGGTACACGGTGCGGACGCCCCCCAGCACCCCCTGCGCGGGGCCGGACGCGCGCCTGTCGCTCGACGGAGAGGTCGCTGCCGGAGCGGTGGCCCCGACCTCGTCGACGAGCTCCTCGACGGCGGTGGACGTGCCCACGGGTCCAGGAGCAGTCCTGCCGGAGTCACCGACGGAGCGGTCGACGGCGGCACCGGTCACCCGGGGGGCGGGTGTCGGTGTCTCGTCGACGGAGGACTCGGAGGGGACGTCGGCTCGAATGCCATGCCCTCCCGCGTCAGCCCTGCCCGGCCTTGTAACCGACACCACGCACCGTGAGGACGATCTCGGGCGCCTCGGGATCGCGCTCGATCTTAGAACGCAGCCGCTGCACGTGGACGTTCACCAGCCGGGTGTCCGCGGCATGGCGGTAGCCCCAGACCTGCTCGAGCAGCAGTTCGCGGGTGAAGACCTGCCACGGCTTGCGCGCCAGGGCGACCAGCAGGTCGAATTCGAGGGGAGTCAGCGAGACGCGCGTCCCGGCCCGCGTCACCTCATGCCCGGCGACGTCGATGCTGACGTCGCCGATCTTCAGTGTCTCGGGCGCCTTCGACTCGGCGGGCCGGAGCCTGGCGCGCACGCGGGCCACGAGCTCGGCGGGCTTGAAGGGCTTGGGGACGTAGTCGTCCGCTCCGGATTCGAGTCCACGCACGACGTCGGAGGTGTCCGACTTCGCGGTCAGCATCACGATCGGGAGGTCCGACTCGGCGCGGATCTGCCGGCACACCTCGATCCCGTCGATGCCGGGGAGCATGAGGTCGAGCAGGACCAGATCGGGGCGGGACGATCGGAAGACACCGAGCGCCGCGGACCCGTCGGCACAGAACACCGGGTCGAACCCGTCGTTCCGGAGGACGATGCCGATCATCTCGGACAGGGCCTCGTCGTCATCGATGACCAGTATGCGAGCCTTCATCCCCCAATACTGTCCCATCATGGCCACAAAGTCCCACCAGCCCCACCGGAAGGGAGGCGGGTCGTGTCCCCGTCCAGCGGAGCGGGCCGCTCGCCGGCCGCTCCCGCGCGGCGCGCTCCTGCGCATCCGTGTCACCGCTCACTATGATGCAGGTGGGGATGCTGAGTCCATGCCTCCCGGCAGCGCCGTTCGAGGGGATGCGATGAGTGATCAGGTAGACGGTCGGCAGGACGACGGGGGCGACCCCGGGCGCGAGGAGCGCAGCCACGACGCAGGCGCCCGGGATTCTGCGGCCCGGGCGGCCGAAGGATCCATCGACACCCCGCCGTCGCCGTGGCAGTCACCCGGCGGCCAGGGCCGTTCCCCGGCACAGACCGCAGGTCCGTCCTACCGTCCGGATCCTGAGCACCAGGGACCGTACGGGCATGCACCGACCAGCCAGGGACCCTACGGACAGGCACCGACCAGCCAGGGATCCTACGGTCAGGCACCGGCGGGCCAGGGACCGTACGGACAGCATCCCGCGTGGTCCGGACCCTCGACGCCGCCCGTGGACGGACGTCCTCATGGCGCACCGACGGCGGGCCCGGCGTCAGCCGGACCCGGTCCGGTCTCCGCTCCGCCGCGTGGATGGGGCAACCCGTACCAGGGAGAGGGGGCCGGCCAGGGTGGTGGACCGTACGGCGGACCCGTCTACCATCCGGGCCAGTACCAGGCGCCGCCCAAACCGGGCGTCATCCCCCTGCGTCCGCTCGGGCTCGGCGAGATCCTCGACGGCGCTTTCCAGGCCTGCCGCAAGAATCCCGTGGCCACCTTCGGGATCGCGATCCTCCTCCAGGCCGTCGTGGCCCTGGTGACGGTACTGCTGCTCGGCAACCTCTTCTCCTCGATCGAGGTGCTCGACCAGCCGAACCCGTCCACGGACACGATCATCGGCGCCGTCGCCGGCCTGGGGGTCTTCGCCTCGATCGCCGGCGTGGTGTCGGGCGTGGCGCTGCTCGTGCTGCAGGGGATCCTCGTCATCCCGATCGCCCGCGCGGTCATCAACCAGAAGACCACCTTCGGCCAGGCCTGGCGGCTCGCCCGGGGCCGGCTCCTCCCTCTCCTGGGCTTCGGCCTGATGTCCTTCGCGGCGGGCCTGGTCGGCCTGCTGCTGCTCGTCGGGATCTCGGTCCTCGCGATCGCAGGGCTCGAGGAGTACTCGGCGCTGGTGATCATCCCGCTGGTGCTCGTGGCCGTCGCCGTGCTGATCTGGGTCAGCATCAAGCTCGTCGTCGCCCCGGCGGCCCTCATGCTCGAGGGCACCGGTCCCTGGACCTCGATCAGGCGCTCGTGGCAGCTGACGCGCGGCAACTGGTGGCGGACCTTCGGGATCGTGATCCTGACGAGCATCATCGTGTCGATCATCGCGTCGGTGATCTCGACGCCGCTCACCTTCGCGGTGTCGCTCTTCCTCGGCTTCAGCGCCAGTTCCTCCGCGACGCCCGACGCCCTCGACTCCCTGCCGGTCCTCGCCGCGACGCAGGCCATCACCGCACTGTTCACCGCCATCGGTTACGCCTTCCAGGCCGGCGTCACGTCGCTCCTCTACGTCGACCTGCGGATCCGGCGCGAGGGGTTCGATGTCGTCCTCATGCGCGAGCACGAGCAGGCCGGCATCGCGCCCTCGGACGCGCTCCCCGGTGGGACGACCGCCTTCGGCCACCAGCCGGGCGGGCGTCCCTGATGCGGTCGGCGAGGGACGCGTGACGACGCCGCGGAGCAGCACGTGATCCCACCCGTCCTGCCGTCCCTTGGCCGTGCCCCGGACGCCGACGAGGCGCGAGGCCTGCTCGAGGACGAACTCGCGAAGACCGTGTACGTGGAGGCCCAGCCCTCGATCTTCGAGCGAATCCTCACCGACCTCCTCCGCGGGATCGCCCGCCTGTTCGACGGCATCGGCAGCCTCGGCGCGGGACCCGGCACGCTCGTCCTCGCGATCGGGGCCGCGCTCGTGATCGTGGTCGCGGTCGTGCTCATCAAGCCCCGGCTCAATGCCCGGGGGCGTACGCCGGAGGCCGCGGTCTTCGACGACGCCACACACCTCACCGCGGCACAGTACCGGGACCGGGCATCGGCCCACGCGGCCGGCGGGGACTGGAACAGGGCGGTCGCGGACGTGCTGCGGGCCGTCATCCGTGCGTCCGAGGAGCGGGTGGTGATCGCTGAACAGCCGGGCAGGACGGCGACCGAAGCCGCCGTCCAGCTCGGCCGGGTCCACCCCGCGCTCTCCCCGGACATCGCCTGGCTCGCCGACCTCTTCAACGAGACGCACTACGGCAAGGGCACGGCGACGGGTGAGCAGTACCGGCGTGCGTCCTTGCTCGACGCGAGCTTCTCCTCGGCACGCCCGGCAGGGTCGCCGGATCACGGCGCCGACGTCCTGGCGGCCCCGCGGTGACGCCCCCGGCAGGAGCCGGATCCGGTGAGGTCGCCGCTGGACCCCGCTCCCGTCCGGCTGCGCCCTCCGCAGGGACCGTGCCCTCCGCACGGCGGACGGCTCCCGGCCCGGACGCCGAGATCATGGGCGACGGAGGCAGCGCCCTGCGCACGGCGCGCACCCGCGCCCGCCGGGTTCTCCCCCTGCTCGTCGGCGCCCTCGTCCTGGCGCTCGTCCTCCTCGTCAATTTCATCCCCGGCTCGGAGGAGGACGACCGCCCCCTGTCCCCCGGGAATCCCGGTCCCGCAGGTGCCATGGCCGTCAGCGAGGTCCTGTCCGCCGAGGGCGTCGACGTCGTCCGGGCGACGTCGTTCGAGGACGCTCTCGACGTGCTGTCGGCCGGTCCCGCAACCCTGTTCCTGAACGATCCACCGCAGTACCTCAGTGCGGATCAGGTGGCCGAGCTGGCATCCGCCTCCGATCGCGCCGTCCTGGCCGCGCCCGGTGACCGCCAGCTGTCGGAACTGGCGGACGGATTCGCCGTCGTCGGACCGGCACCCGTCGGTCTCGCCGGGGACGCCCCGACCGCGGCGGCGCAGTGCGCCGACCCGGACGCGACGGCGGCGGGCCGCATCACCGCAGCGGGAACGGCCTACGCGGGCAGCACGGAATGCTTCGCCGTCGAACCTCCGGCCGCTGCGGACGGACCGGCGGGAGGCGATACCGACCAGGAAAACGACGAGGACACCGACCAGGACGACGCCAGGACCGGTGGCCTGTACGTCACCGGCAGCAGCGGGCGGGTCTCCGTACTCGGCGCGCCGGAGCTCCTGTCCAACGCCTTGATCACCGAGGAGGGCCACGCCGCGCTGGCGCTGCGCGCCCTCGGATCCTCCCCGACACTGGTCTGGTACGAACCCACCGGGGCGGACATCGTCTCGGTCGGTGAGGGCATCGATCCGCTAACCCTCCTCCCGCCGTGGGTGAATCCCCTGCTGCTCTGGCTTCTCGCCTGTGCGGTACTGGCGATGCTCTGGCGCGGCAGGCGCCTCGGTCCGCTCGCCGCCGAACCGCTCCCCGTCGTCGTCCGCGCGGCGGAGACAGCGGAGGGACGTGCGCGCCTCTATCAGGACGCACGCGCGGTGGACCATGCGGCCCGGAACCTCCGCGCCGCGACGCTGGCCCGCATGGCCCGTCGACTGCGCGTCGACCGCTCGGCGTCACCGCTGGAGGTGGTGGACGCAGCGGCCCGCCACACGGGCCGGCCCCGGGTCGAGCTGGAACAGCGACTGCTCCACCACACCCCGACCTCGCACCGCGACCTCGTGCACTGGGCACAGGAGATCCTCGACCTCGAGAAGGAGATCACGTCATCATGACCGACACACCCGGCGGGCAGGACGCGTCCCGGAACTATCCGACAGCCGGCTCCGGAGGGTCCCACCCGGCGACCCGCGTGGCCGACCGCCCGGACGTCGCCCAGGGCGGCGAGACCGAGGGCAGCCGGTCCGCGCGCGCGGCGCTGCTCCGGGTCCGCAGCGAGGTGGGCAAGTCCATCGTCGGACAGGACGCCGCCGTGACCGGTCTGCTGATCGGCCTCCTCGCCGACGGCCACGTACTGCTCGAGGGTGTTCCCGGCGTCGCCAAGACCCTGCTCGTGCGGACGCTCGCAACTGCCCTCGACCTGGACACGAAGCGGGTCCAGTTCACCCCGGACCTCATGCCGGGTGACATCACCGGATCGCTCATCTACGAGTCCGCGACCTCGGAGTTCACGTTCCGCGAGGGCCCCGTCTTCACGAACATCCTGCTCGCCGACGAGATCAACCGGACGCCGCCCAAGACCCAGGCCTCACTCCTGGAGGCCATGGAGGAGCGCCAGGTGTCGGTCGACGGCGTCTCCCGGGCGCTGCCGACGCCGTTCATCGTCGCTGCCACCCAGAACCCGGTCGAGTACGAGGGCACCTATCCGCTGCCGGAGGCGCAGCTGGACCGGTTCCTGCTCAAGCTCACGCTGCCGCTGCCCGGCCGGGAGGACGAGATCGAGGTGATCCGCCGGCACAGCGTCGGCTTCGACACCCGCAACCTCGGTGCCGCCGGGATCCGTGCCGTCGCGGATGCCGGTGACGTAGACCGCGCCCGGGCCGCGGTGGACGCCGTGTCGATCGCTCCCGAGGTCCTCGCCTACATCGTGGACCTCGTCCGTGCCACGCGCAGCTCGCCGTCGTTCCAGTGGGGCGTGTCACCGCGCGGTGCCACCGCCCTGCTCAACACCTCGCGCGCCTGGGCCTGGCTCTCGGGCCGGACCTTCGTGACGCCCGACGACGTCAAGGCCCTCACCCTGCCCGCGCTGCGGCACCGCGTGGCCCTCCGGCCGGAGGCGCAGATGGACGGGGTGGAGGTCGACGACGTCCTCGGCAGCATCCTCGGTACCGTCCCCGTCCCCCGGTAGACCGACCCACCCGAAGGGCCGCCGCACGGACCGTGCGGGGCCCGAGAGGAGTTCACCGTGGTCATCACCGGCCGCTTCGTCCTGCTGGCGCTGCTCGGCGTCGTGCCCGTCATCCTGTTCCCGGGCGCGACGCCGATCCTGCTGTGGGCCACCCTGCTCGCCGTCCTCGCGGCGGTGGATGCAGCGCTCGCCGCGTCGCCGAGGCGCGTGGGCATCGTCCGGGCCCTGCCGGACAGCGTGCGGCTCGGCGAGGAGTGCACCAGCGCGCTCGTGCTGCGCAACGACACGGCGCGGAGGCTCCGTGCCACCGTGCGGGAGGCCTGGCAACCGTCTGCCGGCGCACGCGATCCGGAGCAGCGCGTCGTGATGCCGCCGGGTGAGTCACGGCGGATGTCCGTGCTCCTGCAGCCGTCCAGGCGCGGGATCCTGCGGGTCGGCACCGTCACCATCCGCAGTTCCGGCCCGCTGGGGATGGCGGCGCGCCAGCTGGCCGTCCCCGCTCCCGGCGTCCTGCGGGTCCTGCCCCCGTTCAACTCCAAGCGCCACCTGCCCTCGAAGCTGCGCCGGCTGCGGGAGCTCGACGGGCAGTCCGCCGTGCAGATCCGGGGTGCCGGGACGGAGTTCGACTCCCTGCGGGACTACGTGCGGGGCGACGACGTCCGTTCGATCGACTGGCGCGCCACCGCACGCCGACGCGACACGGTCGTGCGGACGTGGCGCCCGGAGCGGGACCGTCGCGTCGTCGTCGTGCTGGACACCTCGCGCACGTCCGCTGCGCGGGTGCTGGACGAACCCCGGCTGGACACCGGGATCGAGGCGGCACTGCTGCTGTCCGTGCTCGCCGAGCGGGGCGGTGACAAGGTGCACTTCCTGGCGTTCGACCGCAGGCTGCGCGCGCGCGTCGACTCGACCGCGAAGGGCAACCTCCTCAGCTCCCTCGTGACGGCGATGGCGCCCCTGGAGGCGGAGCTGATCGAGGCGGACTGGTCCCGGGTCCCGGCGCAGGTGCGCGCGGCGTCGGCGCACCGTTCGCTCGTGGTCCTGCTGACGTCCCTCGACGCGGGCGCGGTGGAGGAGGGCCTGCTGCCGGCCCTGCCCGGCCTCACCGAACGCCATGTGGTCCTGGTGGCGTCGGTCCGCGACCCGCGGCTCGAGGAGATGCGGGACGACCGGACGACGGCGGCGGCGACGTTCCGTGCGGCCGCCGCCGAGCGCGCCCTGCTCGACCGCGCCGCCGTGGCGCAGCAGATCCGGTTGCTGGGCGCGGAGGTCGTGGACGCCGTGCCGTCCGAGCTGCCGCCGCAGCTGGCCGACGCGTACATCCGGCTCAAGGCCGCCGGCCGGCTGTGACGGGTTTCCCTGGCCGTCGGATCGCCCGGGGTATGCCTCGCTCTCCGCGTGCGGTACGCGGCCTCCTGGAGGACGCGCTCGGATGTGGGGCCCGACGTCCCGCGCAGCCCCGGCTGCGCACGCACGGCGGGTTCACGGCGAGCAGCATGGTTGACTGGTTGTCCGAGCGACGGAAGTGGGCAGCATGACCTCGATCTACCAGCAGGCGATGGGCACCGGGTTCGGACGCCTCCAGCCCGAGCTGCGCGAGTATTTCGGCCTGCATGCCGGCAGCGGCCTCGCCGGCCACGGGCGGGGCGTGTTCGACGTCGCCGGTTCCCCGGCGTGGTTCGCGCGGCCTGCCTTCCGGCTGACGGCGCTCGAGAACGCGTTCTTCCCGGAGTACAACACCGACGTCCCGTTCACGATCGACAACTACCCGCACACCGATCCGTTCGGACGCCCGGCACTCACGGCGCGCCGCGAACTGGACTTCGGCACCGTGGTGCGGGTCTTCGAGGACACCACCTCGCTGCAGGACGGCATCCTCACGGACTACGTGGGTCGGCACCGCCGGATGGCCACGCTCCTGACCTGCACCGCCTCGGAGCAGGGCCGGATGCGCATGGTCTCCTCGCAGACGCGCGTGTTCGCGGGGCTCCGGCTCCCCCTGCCCGACGTCCTCGGCGCACTCGCCTACATGGAGCAGTGGTGGGACGACGACCTCGGCGCCTTCCGCATCACGACGAATGTCATCCACCGGCAACTGGGCACCCTGCTCGTGTATGCGGGGGTGTTCGAGTACGCCACCCATCCGTTCGACGGCGCCCTGCCCGCCGCCGCGCAGCCGAGCCGCTGGGAACAGCGCGTCTGACGGTCGCCGCCGTCAGCCCTCCGCGCGTATCTGGTCGAGGGCGTCCGCGGCCTGGGCCAGTCGCGTCAGGGCCCGCACCGCATCCGCCGGCGATCGCATCGCGAGGCCCGACGGCGTCGTGACCGTCACGGCCGAGAGGGCCCGCGGCGGGAGTCCGACGCGACGCCAGGCGGCGAGGACCGGCTCCACGAGCGCGCTGACCTGTGGAGTGCCGGCCCGCGGATCGAGGATCGCCAACCAGAGCGCCCGGCCTGCCTCGACGTCCTCGGCGAGCGCCTCCCACTGGCGGTCGGAGATGGCGGGCAGCTGCAGGGCCAGCGCCGTGCCGTCGACCTCCCGGGCCGCTTCCAACGCGGTGTCCGTGGTGCCGGGGGCGAGCACGGTACCGGCCGCTCCTGCGGCCAGGACCGACGACGCCACGAGGCCCCAGGCTTCCGTCGCCTCGCGCCGGTCGATCGCGCGGAGGGTACGGTAGCCGCTGGCGGTCGGCACCCGGCCGCTGAGGATCCTGTCCGCGTCGGGTTCGTCGAACTGGATGACGAGGTCCGCGCCGCGCGCCACGGAGGACACGCGCCGGACGACGTCTGCCGCGCCCGCGGCCAACGATGCATAGAGCTCCCGCCGGGCTCCGTGGTCGATCAGGACGCGTTCGCCGCTGTGCAGGTGCAGGCCGGCGGCCAGCGACAGCGGACCGTGCAGGTGCAGCTTCAGTGCGGCGGCAGGACGGTCCTCGGCGCCCGCGACGTCGCCGAGCGCGTTCAGGTCGGAGGACAGGGCGGATTCGGCGCGGCGCTGGTCGGCGCCAGGGCGCTGGACGAGGCGCCACCCGTGCGGCTGCAGGTCGAACGGCAGCTCGACGAGCATCCCCAGGGTGCGGCCGACGTCGTCACTCCCGGGTCCGCGCGCGGGCAGGGCCGGGAGGAAAGGGAGATTCGCACCGCCGAGCTCGCCGCGCACCGCGCGGTCGGCCTCGAGGGGGTCGGTCCCGGGCCAGTCCCCCGCCGCCGTCGCCCCGACGGTCGCGGACCCGGTCTCAGGCACGGGGCCCACCGGTCGCGTCCGGACGGCGGTTCTCCGAGATGGCCTGATGGTGCCGGATGACCTCGGAGATGATGAAGTTCAGGAACTTCTCGGCGAACGCGGGGTCCAGCTGCGCCTCCTCGGCGAGCATCCGGAGCCGGGCGATCTGCGCGGCCTCGCGCTGCGGGTCCCCGGCGGGCAGATCGTGCTCGGCCTTGAGGTGGCCCACGCGCTGCGTCGCCTTGAAGCGTTCGGCCAGCAGATAGACGAGCGTCGCGTCGATGTTGTCGATCGAGCTCCTCACGGAGAGCAGTTCGGCCATCACCTCGGGGGCGACGCCCCCTGCGAGCGAGCTGGCAGACGGGTCGAAACCACTGCGGGGATGCGTCATGACTCCAGTCAAGCAGACCCTGGAGGGGGTCCGTGAACTGCGACTAGCCCTCGGCCGCCGCGAGGTCCGGTCGGAGCGCGGAGCGCGCGGCATCGATGGTCGCCTGCCCGAGGACACGCGTGCCCTGGTAGAGCACCACGGTCTGGCCCGGGGCGACGCCGCGCATGGGCTCGACCAGCCGGACCACGAGCGTCGGGGCACCCTCGCCTGCGTGGACGCGTGCCCGGGCGGCGACGGGATCGCCGTGGGCGCGCACCTGCGCCTTGCAGTCGAACTCCTCGCCCGTGGCGACCTCGCCGATCGGGAGGCCGGCCCAGGACACCTTGATGCCGGTCATCTCGTCGATCGCGAGCAGGTGCTCGGGACCGACGACGACCTCGTTCTGCTTGGGCCGGATCTCGAGGACGAAGCGGGGCTTGCCGTCCGCGGCGGGCGTGCCGAGCTTGAGGCCGCGACGCTGACCGACCGTGAACGCATTGGCGCCGGGGTGGCTTCCGAGCCGCTGACCGTCGACGTCGAGGATGTCCCCTTCGGTCATCTCGATCCGCTCCTCGAGCCAGCCGCGCGTGTCGCCGTCCGGGATGAAGCAGATGTCGTGGCTGTCGGGCTTGTTCGCCACCGAGAGTCCCCTGCGCTCGGCCTCGGCGCGGACCTCGGCCTTGGACGGCGTCTCGGCGAGCGGGAACATCGAGTGCCGGAGCTGCTCGTGCGTCAGGACCCCGAGCACGTAGGACTGGTCCTTCGCCCAGTCGGCGGCGCGGTGCAGCTCCGGGTTGCCGTCGGCGTCCTCGACGACCCGGGCGTAGTGGCCGGTGCAGACGGCGTCGAACCCCAGGGCCAGGGCCTTCTCGAGGAGTGCGGCGAACTTGATGCGCTCGTTGCAGCGCATGCACGGGTTCGGGGTGCGCCCGGCGGCGTACTCTGCCACGAAGTCGTCCACGACGTCCGCCTTGAACCGCTCGGAGAAGTCCCAGACGTAGTAGGGGATCCCGAGGATGTCGCAGGCGCGCCACGCATCCCTCGAGTCCTCGATGGTGCAGCAGCCCCGGCTGCCGGTCCGGAGCGTCCCGGGCATCCGGGAGAGCGCGAGGTGGACGCCGACGACGTCGTGTCCCGCCTCGACCGCCCGTGCCGCCGCCACCGCGGAATCGACGCCGCCGCTCATCGCTGCCAATACCCTCATGCCGAAAAACCCGTCCCTGCCGTCTGGATGGTCGATGCGTGTCCTGCCATGCCCGCCGTACGGGCACGCCCGTAGGCTTCGCCGATGGCCTCCACCACGGCGTCAACGTCGTCGTCCGTGGATGTATGCCCGAGGCTGAAACGCTGCGCGCCGCGGGCTTCGTCCTCGCTCAGGCCCATGGCGAGGAGGACGTGCGAGGGACGCGGGACGCCGGCGGTGCAGGCCGAGCCGGTCGATGACTCGATGCCCGCCAGGTCGAGGAGGAACAGGAGCGAATCCCCCTCGCAGCCGGGGAAGGTGAAGTGGACGTTGCCGGGCAGGCGTGCGCCCTCGGGCGCGGGGTGCGGTATCCCGCGCAGGACGGCGTCGGGCACCTGGCGCGCGATGCCCTCGATCAGGCGGTCCCTGAGCCGCGCGAGCCGCAGCGCCTCGACGGGCAGGTGCGCGACGGCGTCGTCCGCGGCGGCCGCGAAGGCCGCGATACCCGCACCGTCGAGCGTGCCCGACCGGATGTCCCGCTCCTGTCCGCCGCCGTGCTGCACGGGCGTCAGGGTGACGTCACGGCGGACGAGGAGCGCGCCGACCCCCACCGGTCCGCCCATCTTGTGTGCGCTGACGGCCATGGTGGCGAGTCCGGAGGCGGCGAAGGAGACGGGCAGGGAGCCGAAGGCCTGGACCGCGTCGCTGTGGACCGGGATGCCGTGCCGGGCGGCTTCGGCGACGACGGCCTCGACGGGCTGCACCGTCCCGACCTCGTTGTTGGCCCACATGACCGTGACGAGGGCGGTACGCTCCGGCGCGTCCGCGAGCGAGGCTCTGAGGTCGTCGAGCGAGACGACGCCGGCGGCGTCGACGGGCAGCCACACGACATCGGCCCCCTCGTGCCGCTCGAGCCACTCGACCGTGTCCTGCACGGCGTGGTGTTCCACGGCACTGCAGAGGATGCGGGTGCGCGCGGCATCGGCGGACCTCCGCGCCCAGTAGAGGCCCTTGATGGCGAGGTTGTCCGCCTCGGTGCCGCCCGAGGTGAAGACGACCTCCGAGGCGTGCGCCCCGGCAGCAGCAGCGAGCGTCTCGCGGGATTCCTCGACCGACCGGCGGGCGCGACGACCCGAGCCGTGCAGCGAGGAGGGGTTGCCGCTGCGGCTGAGTTCGAAGGTGAGTGCGGCGAGCGCCGGCGCCGAGATGGGCGTGGTCGCCGCGTGATCGACATACACGGGCATGCTCCGATTCTACGGGCGCCACGCCGCGCAGCCCATTCCGGTGGCGTCGGTCACCGCGGGCGGTGCCACCCCGGACGTGCAGCGGGACGCGCAGGGTGCAGTGGTATGAATGCAGGGTGGACAGTCACGCAGCGGCTCCTTCCTCGCCCGGCACCTACCTGCCCGGCTTCCGGCACGCGGTGCACACCTTCGGCACGCGCACCGTCGACTTCAACCGCAAGGTCGCCCTGATGGCCGTCGTCAACCGGACCCCGGACTCCTTCTACGACGGCGGGGCGACCTTCGCGCTCCAGGCCGCGGTGGATGCCTCCCTGAAGGCCGTGCACGACGGCGCGGACTGGGTGGACATCGGCGGCGCACCGTTCTCCCCCGGCGATCCCGTCCCCGCCGCCGAGGAAGCCGATCGGATCGTCCCGGTCATCAGTGCCGTGCGCGCGGTCTCGGACGTGATCATCTCCGCGGACACGTTCCTCCCCGAGGTGGCACGCCAGGCGCTCGCGGCCGGGGCGAACGTCGTCAACGACACCACCGGCCTGCGGGACCCGGACATGGCCGCCGTCGTCGCCGAGGCCGGCGCGCACCTCGTCATCACGCACAGCCTCGCGGCTCCCCGCACGGTCTACCCGCGCCCCACCTACGACGACGTCGTCCACGAGGTCGCGGACTTCCTTCTCCGCAGGGTCGACGACGCCGTCCGGCTCGGCATCCGCGAGGACCGCATCCTCATCGACCCCGGACACGACCTCAACAAGAACACGGTGCACTCGCTCGAGATCACACGACGGTTCGCGGAGATCGCCGGCCTCGGCTTCCCGACGCTCGCCGCCGTCTCCAACAAGGACTTCATCGGTGAGACGCTCGACCGCCCGAAGCGCGAGCGGGTGGAGGGGTCGCTCGCGGCGGCCGTGATCTGCATCCTCGGCGGTGCCAGGGTGCTCCGCATGCACAACGTCGCGGCATCCCGCGCGGCGATCGATCTGACCGAGGCAGTCCTCGGCTGGCGCGAACCCCTGTACCTCCGCCACAACATGGGCGACTACAACGAACCGGCGGCCTCATGATCACGTCCCTCCTCCCCCCGACCGGCACCTCGACCGGCACCTCGACCGGCACCTCCGCCGGCATCGACGACGA
Organism: Arthrobacter sp. CP30; assembly: GCF_053470025.1. NCBI lineage: Bacteria > Bacillati > Actinomycetota > Actinomycetes > Micrococcales > Micrococcaceae > Arthrobacter > Arthrobacter sp. CP30. The sequence continues at coordinate 236,495 of NZ_JBQEMM010000005.1, read as the reverse complement.
GGCCCTCCACCGCATCTACGCCTACCCCGCCGTGGACCGGCCCTACGTCCGCTTCAACTTCGTGGCGGCGGCCGACGGCGCGGCGACGAGCGGTGGCTTCTCCGCCGGCCTCGGCAATGACGGCGACCAGCGGATCTTCACGGTGCTGCGCCGGCTCGCCGACGTCGTCCTCGTCGGCGCGGGCACCATCCGTGCCGAGGGCTACGAGGGGGAACTCGTCGACGACGACGCGCGCGCCTGGAGATCACAGCGCGGGCTCGCCGCGCACCCGGCCATCGCGGTAATCTCCGGCAGCCTGGACCTCGACCCGGAGAGCGGCTTCTTCACGAAGGCGCCCGTGCGCCCGGTCATCCTCACGGCAGGCACCGCCGACCCCGGCAAGCGGGCCGCCCTGTCGGCCGTGGCCGACGTCGTCGACTGCGGTACCGGGACCGTCGAGACGTCCGCGGTCCTCGCCGAGCTCGGCCGGCGTGGACTGCTGAGGGTCCTGTGCGAGGGCGGACCCGCCGTGCTGGGAGATTTCATCCGCTCGCACACCGTGGACGAGCTGGCCCTGTCCATCAGTCCGCTCCTCGTCGGCGGCGAGGGGCCGCGCATCTCGACCGGCGACAGTCCGCAGGACGCCGTCCCGATGCATCTCGCCTCCCTCCTCACCGAGGAGTCCGCCCTCTACACGCTGTACCGGCGGGGCGCCTGACCGTCGGTGCGCTGCGTCCGCGGCCGGGTGGGTCCCGTCACTCCCGAGAACTTACCGACGGGCTGCGCCGTTGTACCAGGGTCGGTACGGGCAGCCGTTCCGCCCGGATTTTTGTGCGGCCACCGGCGGGCCTCTAGTCTCGGGTGGTACCGGACGGCTCAGCGGGGCGCCACCGGACCACCGCGGACACCTGAACGGTCGACGCGAACATCCCCTGGAAGGGCCATCGATGGCAGAGGCAGCACGGACGTCCCACTACGATGTCCTCGGCGTGCCGCCCGAAGCCGACGCGAAGGCCATCAAGGAGGCCTACCGCCGCGCGGCCCGGGCAGCCCATCCGGATCTCGGCGGGAGCGCGACCCGGTTCCACGACGTCACCGTGGCCTACGAGACACTCGGAGATCCGCTCCGACGCGAACGGTACGACGCCGAGACGGGTCGACGCCGGCCCGCAGCCCCGCCCGCCCCCGGAGCCGCAGCCGGCCGCCCGGACGCAGCCCGGTCGCCGCAGCCCGGCCGCACGCGGCTCGAGGACGAAGAAGCAGCCAGAGCTCCGGCCACGTACCTGCCACCCTTCTCGCCGTCGTCCCCACCTGCCGTACCGCTCATCCTCGCAGGGAAGCAGCTGCACGGTGCGCCCCGGCAACCGGGCATGTTCGGCAGGCTCAACGCGGGGGTCCGGGCGCGCATCGACGGGGAACTGCGGACGGCCGCCCTGCTCGAGCGCGCACTCCTGCCCACCTACCCGGCGGCGCGGCTCGTCAACGGGCTCGAGTTCGACGACCGGGACGACACCGAGGCCGGGCATGTGCTGCTGGCCGGCTACCGCATGGCGGTCATCGACTCCTTCACCGCTCCCCCGGGCACGTTCTCCTGGGACGGACGTGTCCTCCGGCAGCAGGGTCGCCCGGTCGACTACCGCAAGGGGGCGAGTGTGCGGGCCGTGCAGGAGTTGTTCCCCGAGTGCAATGTGACCGGGTGGGTACTCATCCACGGCGCTCCCGACAACCCCTTCGCCCCGGTGATCGACGTCCCCCCGGGATTCGACCGGTCGGCGCCAGGCCTCGTCCAGGTGGTCAACGCCGGCACCGCGGTCCGGACCATCCGTTCCTTCCTCGCCTCCGGGCCGTCACCGAGCGTGGTGCAGCTGCCGGTCCTCGCGCGTCTGCTCGCCGGCGCGGAAAGTTAGGATGGGATCGTGTTCCGCATCCTCTTCCACACTCCTGAAATCCCCGGTAACACGGGAGCCGCCATTCGACTCGCCGCCGTTGCCGGCGCGGAGCTGCACCTCGTCGAACCCCTGGGCTTCAGCCTCGAGGACTCCAAACTGAAGCGCGCCGGCCTGGACTACCACGACCTCACGGTGCTGCACGTGCACCGTGACCTCGAGGCGGCATGGACCGCGCTGCAGCCCCGACGGGTCTTCGCGTACACCTCCGACGGCGACGTCTCCTACACGGACATCGCCTACGAGCCCTCGGACGTCCTCATGTTCGGACGGGAGTCCGACGGACTCCCGTCCGAGGTCAAGGAGGACGCTCGCGTCACCGCCCGCGTCCGGGTCCCCATGCTCCCCTCGCGCCGATCGCTCAACCTCGCCAACACCGCATCCATCGTGCTCTACGAAGCCTGGCGCCAGCAGGACTTCGCAGGTGCCCAGCGATGAACCCCGCCTAGGAGCCCCCATGCCCGTTCGCCATGCCGCAACCCTGCCCGACGGGGGCGCGGAGGACTTCGACCGCCTCGCGCCCGCCGTGTGGAACCCGGTGAGCAATGCCGTCGTCGCCGCGGCCGACATCCTCGTGGGCGAGCGGGTCCTCGATCTGTTCGCCGGTACGGGCAGCGGAACGGTGCCCGCCGCACAGCTGGCGGGTCCCGCCGGCCGGGTGGACGCGATTGACCGCTCCGCGGCCATGCTCGACCTCGCGACGGCGAAGACCGAGGCGCTCGGACTCGGCAACGTCTCGTTCCACCGCGTCGAGCCTGCCGACTGGGTCCCGGAAGAGCAGTACGACGCCGTCATCAGCTGCTACGGGATCTTCCTCCTCGACGACATGGACGCCGGCATGGACCGGATCGTGCAGCTGCTGCGTCCCGGCGGCCGGGTGGCCATGAGCGCCTGGGACGAAGGCGCCCTCGACCCCTTCGGCGAGCTGCTGCTGGAGGTCCTGCGTGGTGTCGACACGGAACGCCGAGGACCCGAAGGGACGGATGGGGAGGACTCCGACCCTCGCGCTGCCCCCGTCTTCGTCGAGAACTGCCGGCGCCTCGCCTCCGCGGATCTCCTGCGGGCGTGGCTGGCCGCGCGCGGCCTCACCGACATCACGGTCGAGAAGCTGGGCCTGGCCGTCCCCCTCGAAGCCGACTACGCCTGGTCGCTGGCCCTCGGCAGCGGCTACCGCGGACTTCTCCCGGATGATGCCGAGGCCCTCGCCCGGGTCCGCGACACCTTCATGGACCGGCTCGGTGACGACTTCGTCCTGAACGCCGACTCACTCATCGCCGTCGCCTCCCGGCCCGAGCAGTAGCTGCACCACCGAGCCATCCGGCGCTGCACCTGCTGCGAATGATGGGTGAGGGGGTAGAGCCCCGAACCGATCGGAGGAATGGATGGTGCTATTGCAGCAGGGACGCGTTCGTCCCCCGCAGCACGACCCTCCCGATGCTGTTCGGTTTGAGGGATCCGGCGCTTTATGCTGGAGCCCTATGGAAACGCCACGAGTAAGCCGGGTCAGTCCCATCTCACCCGCAGCGGACGAGGTGGCCGTTGATCCCAGCACCGGTCCCACCCTCACCGATCTGCTGTTGCGGACCGCGCAGCAGGACCGCACGGCCTTCGCCCTGTTCTACGAGCAGACGTCGAAGCGGGTCTACGGACTCGCCCGGCGGGTCCTCATCGATCCGGAGCTGAGCGAGGACGCGACCCAGGAGGTCTACCTCCAGGTCTGGAACACCGCGGATCGCTTCAACCCGGCGCTCGGCAGTCCGATGGCCTGGCTGATGACGCTGGCCCATCGGCGGGCCGTGGACAAGGTGCGCTCGGAGCAGAGTGCCACGGACCGCGAGGCCCGCTACGGGGCGGCGACGCAGACCATCGATCATGACGACGTCGTCGACACCGTCACGCAGCGCCTCGAGGCCGAGAGCGTGGTGAGGTGTCTGGACACGCTCACCGCGACGCAGCAGGAATCAGTGAAGATGGCCTACTACGGTGGGCTCACCTATCGCGAGGTGGCCGAGAAACTCGGCGTCGCGGTGCCGACCATCAAATCAAGAATCCGGGATGGATTACTCCGACTCAAGACATGCTTGGGGGTGAACTGAGATGCAGGACAAGGATATGAACAGACAATTCGCAGATGACCTCGACACCGACCTGGCCCGTGGCCACGTGCTCGAGTGGGCGGAACTCTACGCGCTCGATGCCATCAGCGCCGAGGAACGCCGGGTCATCGAGGCGTTCCTGGAGGACGTCGATCCGGCCGTAGCCGCCACCTTCGCAGACCGTGTCCGCACGTGCCGCGAGACGGTCGCCTCCGCCTACGCCACGGATCAGATCGACCCTCCCGCAGACCTCTTCGAGCGGATCGTGGCGCAGCTCCGCGGCGCCCGCACCGACGGCTCCGAGGCCCCGACCACCGCCACGGCCGGCGGCGGGCCCTCCCTGTCGACCGCACCCCAGGGCTCCGACGTCACCGGAGTCCCCGACGAACTGGCCGGCCGCAGGGCTGCCAAGGCGTCGATGTCCTCCCGGGCAGCCCGCTGGGTCGTCGCCGCCGCAGCAGCGGTGGTCCTGGCCGTGGGTGGCGTGACCATCGCCCAGAACCTGCAGCAGACGAGCCTCGAGCAGCAGGTACTGCAGGCCTCCGACGTCCGCACGGAGGAGCTCACGCTCCAGTCCGGAGGCACTGCCGAACTCGCAGTCTCCGGCGAGCAGGACGCCGCCGTCGTCACGCTGACAGGGGTCCCCGCTCCTGCCGACGGCTTCGTCTACCAGATGTGGCGTGTCCCCGCCGATGGCACGGCCCCGGTCTCGGTCAGCACCATGACCGGGGAGGATGTTGCGGGAGGCAAGGTGACCGAGGTGTCCGACATCAGCGGCTTCAGTGCCCTGGCCATCACGGTCGAGCCGGAGGGCGGCTCGGAGGTACCGACGCTCCCCATCGTCGCCCAGATCCCGCTCGGAGCGTGACCACGGCCGCTGACAGCACGCCGAACATCTGAGAGAGCCCCGCCGGATCACCGGCGGGGCTCTTTTCATCCTGCGCAGAGTCTCTCCACCCTGCCTGCGGGGGGCAGCCAGCCCGCTCGTGACGAAGGAGAACCGGATCGCGCGGGAGGAACGACCCGTGGTGAGTTCCCGACCGAACGGACTAGAAGCCGGCGATGGTCTCATCGGTGTTGACGCCGACCACGTGGAAGGCCTCGGCACTGCTGCCCTCGGGCAGGCCGCCCCGCCGCGCATTGTCCTGGAGGAAGGCACGGACCCGGGTCTGCATCCGGTCCACGTCCGGGTGCTGGCTCCGGTGCGCGGTGATCGCCGCGACCTTCTGGTCCTCCCTGCCCGTGACGTCGACGAAGCGGTTCTCGTGGTGGGTCGGCGACCCGTAGAACCACAGCCAGGGCACGCGGTAGCTGTGCAGCCCGGCGGCCTCCAGTTCCGGGTAGGCGAAGGGATTCTCGACGGCCGGGTAGACGGCCCGCGTCACCGCCTCGCCGCACGCCAGATGGTCGGGGTGGCTCTTCTGGATCCTGTCCCAGCTCCGCTCCGGGTGCATGGAGAGCACCACGTCCGGGCGGACCTCGCGCATGCGCCGGACGATCTCCCGGATGACGGCATCCGTGGGTTCGAGGTAGCCGTCCGGCTCGCCGAGGAAGGTCACCTCCTGCACGCCCACGAGTGCCGCTGCGGCACGCTGCTCCTCCCGCCGGAGTGCGGCGATGCCCGGGCGGTCCTCGTCGCTGAAGCCGCCGGCGTCACCGTCCGTCAGGACGCAGTACTCGACCGATGCGCCACCGGCCGTCCACGACGCGATCGTCGCCGAGGCGCCGAAGTCGATGTCGTCGGGATGGGCGGCGAACACCAGGACCCGGCGGGGCGCGGCGGGCTGCACGTCCTCGGTCATGCCCTACAGCCCGCGCTTCCGGATTTCCTCGGTGGCCTGGGGCAGGACGGTGAAGAGGTCGCCCACGATCCCGAAGTCCGCGATCTCGAACACGGGAGAATCCGCATCCTTGTTGATCGCGACGATGACCTTCGAGGTCTGCATCCCGGCCTTCTGCTGGATCGCCCCGGAGATGCCGGCGGAGATGTAGAGCTGCGGGGACACGGTCTTGCCCGTCTGCCCGATCTGTGCGGAGTGCTCGATCCACCCGGCATCGGTCGCTGCGCGCGACGCACCGACCGCACCGCCGAGGGCGTCGGCGAGGTCCTCCAGCGGACCGAAGTTCCCGTCCACCCCCCGCCCGCCCGCGACGATCACACGGGCTTCCGCGAGTTCGGGACGCCCGCTCACCGGCTTGTCCGTCCGCCCGGTGATCCTGGCGACCGCCTCGGGGACCTCGACGGGGATCCGCACCTCGCGGGGCGGGGACGGGAGCCCGGCCTCGGTCGCCTCGACGCTGTTGGGCTTGATGGCGAGCACGGCGATCCCGGTGGTCACCCGGCAGTCGACGGAATAGGACCCGGCGAAATCGGCCTTGGTCGCCGTCAGGTCCCCTGCGAGGGCGACGACATCCGTGATGACGCCGGACTCGAGCCGGACGCCCACCCGCGCGGCGATCTCCTTCATCTCGTAGGAGTTCCCGAGCAGCAGGATCTCCGCGCCCGAGGCGCGGACCGCCTCCGTGAGGAAGACGGCCTTGCCCGCGACGAGGACGTCGGACGCCTCGGCGGAGTCCGGGCGGTAGACCTCCCCGACCCCGTAGGAGCCGATGCCGTCGAGGTAGGCCTGCTCGGCCTCCCCCGCAAGGGCGACGACGACGTCGCCCAGCGTGGCACCGAGGGAGAGGAGCTCGCGCTCGCTCTTGGCGAGGCTCGCTCCGGCGTGGTCGAGGAAGACGAGGACTGTGGTCATGGGCGGACTCCGGGAAGGAAGGCGAGCATCGGACTAGAGGAGCTTCTGGCCGGCGAGGAAATCGACGAGCCGGATGCCGGCGTCGCCCTCGTCCGTGATCAGGACACCCTGGGTGCGCGGCGGCCGCGGCGCGGCGGCCTCGACCCTGGTCCACGACCCCTCGAGCCCGACCTCGTCCGGCTCGAGGCCGATATCGGTCAGGGACAGGACCTGGATCTGCTTCTTCTTGGCCGCCATGATGCCCTTGAAGTTGGGGTAGCGGGGATCGTTGATCTGATCCGTCACCGAGACCAGGGCGGGAAGCGGGGCCTCGATCGTCTCTGCGAAGGTGTCGTTGTCGCGACGTGCCGCCAGCTTCCAGCCGTCGTCGCCGGGAGTGAGGTCGAGTGAGGCGGCGAAGGTGACCTGGGGCAGGGCGAGGCGCTCCGCGAGCTGCGCCGGCACGAGGGAGGTCTCCCCGTCCGTGGAGGCCATGCCGGTGAGGATCAGGTCGAAGGGGCCGACGTGTCGCAGGAGGGCTGCGAGGGCCTTCGAGGTGGCGGAGGCATCGGAGCCGCCGAGGGCTTCGTCGGTCAGGTGCACGCCGTCGTCGGCGCCGATCTGGAGGGACTTCTTGACGGCGGCGACGGCGCCTGCCGGCCCCATCGTGATCGCGGTGACGCGATGGCCGGATGCTGGTCCCCCGTGCGTCTCGACCAGCTGGAGCGCCGCCTCGAGGGCGTACTCGTCGAGCTCCGACAGGATGCTCTCCGAACGGACCGTCGTCAGGTCGTCACCGCTGATGTGCCGGTCGAACTGGGCGTCGGGAACATGCTTCACGAGGACCGCGATGTGCAGTCCGTTTGCTGGGGCCTCGTCCATTGATGACCTTCCTCGTTCGGGGATCTTCCCACCGCCTAGCTAACCACAGCGCGGTGACGCCTGCGCCCGGGCGCGGGCCGGCTCCGCCGTCGGCACTGCGCCCGCACCGGTCCGACGAACAGAAGGCGGACCCTGATCCGGGTCCGCCTTCTGTTCTCGGTGCTCCTGGGGTGCTGCAGGAAGCCGTCAGCGGCGTGCAGCGGGACCACCGACCGGTTCGGACGACGGTCGGGCGTCGGCCGAACCGCCCTGGAGTCGGGTCAGGGCGTGGGAGCCTGCGCGAGCGTGACCTCGATGGTGCGGCTCTCACCCCCGCGGATGATCTCGACCGGTACCTGCTGACCGACGGTCTGGATCCGGACGGCCGCGGTGAGCGACTGGGGATCGGAGATCGTGAAGGTGCCGACCTTCGTGATGACGTCGCCGACCTCGAGGGAGGCACCCTCCGCCGGGGATCCCGGCTCGACCGACTCGACGAGCGCGCCTGACGAGAAGGACGAGTCCGACTGCGAGCCGTCGCCGGCCGCAGCCGTGACACTGACACCGAGGAACCCGTGGGTGGCTTCGCCGTCGGCGATGATCTCCTGGGCGATCCGGTCCGCGTAGTTAATCGGGATGGAGAAGCCGACGCCGATGTTGCCGGTCGACTCGCCGGATCCCGCCGAGGCGATCGCCACATTCACCCCGATGATCCGGCCGTCGGCGTCGACCAGCGCGCCGCCCGAGTTGCCCTGGTTGATGGCGGCGTCCGTCTGGATGACGTTCAGGTAGATGGAACCCTGGGACTGGGCCTGCTGACCACCGGACCCGCCCGGCGGCAGGAAGTTGAAGCCCTCACCGTCCTCGGAGCCGCTGCTGTCGGGCTGCTCCTCGGGAACCGCGGAGGACGCCACGCTGATGGTCCGGTTGAGCGTCGAGACGATCCCGTCGGTGACGGTCCCACTGAGTCCGAGCGGAGCACCGATAGCGATCGCTGTGTCACCGACGTTCAGTTCGTCGGAGTTGCCGAGGGTCGCTGCCTTCAGGTCGGGGGCGTCGACCTTGATGACGGCGAGGTCGCTGAGCGGATCGGTGCCGACCACCGTGGCGGGGAAGACACGTCCGTCGTTCAGCTTGACCTCCACCGAGGGATCGGACACCTGCCCGCCGAGAGTCACGACGTGCGTGTTGGTGAGGATGTGCCCGTCGGTGTCGAGGATGATGCCCGATCCGGATCCGCTGGCGCTCCCTCCGCTCACCGCGATCGTGACGACACTCGGAGACGCGGTGACGGCCGCGCCCGTGATGGTGTTCACGTCATCCGTGTTGTTGACGACGACCGACTCGGGCGCCGACTGGTTCGTTGCCGCCGTTGTGCCTCCGTCCAGCGCATTCACGCCCGCGGTGGCCACCCCACCGCCGATGAGCCCCGCGACGAGGACGCCCGCGGCGAACGTGGCGAGGCCGACGCGCTTGCGCTCCTTGACGGTGCCCCGCCCGTTCGAGGGCTGACCGGCCCGGCCGTACCCGCTCTGCTCGCCGTAGAAGGGCTGGTGGCCCGCGTAGGCCGGGTGGGGCGCGGCCTGAGCCTGCTGGAAGGCCTGCTGCCGCGGATCGGCTGCCTGCGGGGGAAGCGGTGCCGCCGGGTGCTGGGCCGTGCGCGGGTTCGATGCCTGATGCGTGGCCGTCTCAGGGTAGGCCTCGTCGGTGTGCCCTGCTCCGTGCGCCGGCGGGTTCTGCGGCTCGGGCCGAGCGTCCGGCGCGGCCCCGCCTCCGTCTGCGCCCTGATGGTTCGAACTCTCCCCCCGGTTCCAGCCCGTCCCCCACGACGGCGGGGTCTGCGGCTGAGGAGGGAGGGGGCGTTCCGGGTTGCCCTGGGAGCCTGGCTGCTCGTTCACTGGGAGTCCTTTCGTTGCTGTTGACCACATCATGGCAACGGCTGCTGAGCGTCACGCTGACGTTCACTGTGCGGTGTCTGGGAGGTGGCTGGAACCTCTCGCCTGCCCGGATACCTGAACCGGCACGTCCGCACCCAGTATCCTCCGCTTTCGGGGGCGCGATCTTCGGACGGTCCACGGTGGGGCCGTCGTGCGTACCGAGCGGACGTGGACGACGAGGGGATGCACAGCGGGGAGACGGTGTCGGCAGGAGGGCGATCCGGTTGCTCCCCGGCCGGCACCCGCCCGGTCTGTGCTTCGCGGCAGGCCGCCGCGCTTTCGCTAGGGGCGCAGGAGGCATGGTGGACGCTCCCCTACCCCAACCATAGAATCGGAAGGACAGGGAGCCTCCGGCATCCGCCGACCCCAGTCCTGGGATCGGGAGCGGCCCGGGGGACATGCTGAAGGGTCGAAAATGCGAATGTCGAGCAGGCGCATCTGCGTCTCTGCTGTCGTGGGAGCCGTCGTGGCCGTCCCACTGTTCACGAGCGCGGCGGCTTTCGCCGACGAGCCGCTCACCTTCTCCGCGGGCGACTACGTCGTCGACGCCGCGGGTGCCCTCTCGGACAGCGAAGAGGCCGACCTGGAAGCCGCGATCGAGGAGCTCCGCTCGCAGGAGGGCTTCACGGTGCGGGTCGCCTATGTCGACACCTTCGAGAATCCGTCGGATCCTCGTGACTGGGCGAGGGCAGTTGCCGAACGGAATGCTGATTCGGCGGATGAAGCTGTGCTGGCGGTAGCCGTGGGCGCGAGGGACGCCGGATTCGTCGCAGGGCAGCGGTCTGCCGTCTACACATCGACAACGGACATCTACGACAACGAGATTGTCCCCGAACTGAGCGAGAACGCCTGGAGCGAAGCCGGCCTCGCTGCAGTCCAGGGCACAGCGGAGGCCCTGTCGGGATCGGGCGGCACCGGGGGTGGCACCACCGATGGAGGCACCGGCGGTTCGTCATCGGGCACCGGCACCTCCTCCGGTGGCGGAGCCGTCGGCGGCCTCGTCCTCGTGGGCGGGCTCGTCGCCGTCGCCGGCGCGGGCGGCTACCTGCTGCTGAAGAACCGCAGCGGGAACAGCGCGCAGCGCAAGCGCGAGGAGTACGGCTACGGGCCGGTCCCGTCGGCGAGCGGTGAGGTCGTCGATCCCCTGGCCGGACTGAGCGTCGAGGACCTGCGGACCCGCGCGGGCAGCCTGCTCGTCGCGGCGGACGACGCCATTAAGTCGAGCGAGCAGGAGCTCGGTTTCGCGGAGGCCCAATACGGCGCCGAGGCGATCACCACCTTCTCGCAGGACATCGCGGCCGCGAAGCGCCACATGAGCGAATCCTTCAAGCTCCAGCAGCAGCTGGACGACCACATCCCCGACACCGAGCAGCAGCAGCGCGAGTGGCTCGGTGAGATCATCCGCCGCTGTGAGGACGTCAACTCCTCCCTGCAGGCGCACAAGGCCGATTTCGACGCCCTGCGCGAGCTCGAACGGAACGCGCCCGAGGCCCTGGCCGGCGCGGAATCCGCCGCAGAGCAGGCCCGCCGTCGCTTCAGCGCCGCGGAACAGAGTCTCAGGTCGCTGCAGGAGCGTTATCTTGACACCGCCACGAGCCAGGTGGCGGACAACATCGAGCAGGCCCGGGAGCGCCTCTCCTTCGTGGACAGCGCGGCGACCGAGGCGCAGTCGCGCATGGCGGCGGGTGACACCGGCCGCGCCGTCGTCGCCGTCCGTGCCGCCGAGGAGGCCGTCCACCAGAGCACCGTCCTGCTCGACGCGATCGACAAGCGGTCCGAAGAACTGGCCGCAGCCGAGCGCGAGCTCGAACGTGCCCTCCCCGAGACGGAGCAGGACCTCGCACAAGCCCAGGCCATGGACCGGACGGGGCAGTACCGGGACCTCGCCGGGCCGATCGCCGCCGTGCAGTCCGCCGTCACCACCGTGCGGCAGGAGCGCCAGAGCGCGCGGAGCAATCCCCTGGCCCTGCTGCAGCGGCTCGAGGCGGCGCACGCGCAGCTCGACGCCGCTCTCGGTGGCGTCCGTGACCAGGCGGAGAATGCCCGGCGTGCGCAGGACTCGCTCCAGCACGCGATCATCGCTGCGCAGTCCAGCATCTCCGGTACCGCCGATTACATCCGGGCCCGACGCGGCGGCGTCGGCAGCGAGGCACGAACGCGCCTGGCCGAGGCGGAGCGGAACCTCGACCACGCCCTCGATCTGGAGCGGTCCGATCCCGTGACGGCCCTGTCCCACGCCCAGCAGGCCGCCACCCTCGCCGACCACGCGGCCCAGCTCGCCGAGCAGGACGTGGAGGGCTTCGGGCGCGGCGGCATGGGCATGGGTGGTATGCACGGCGGCCGTAGCGGGGACGGCATGGGCGGCGCGCTGCTCGGCGGCATCCTCCTCGGTTCCCTCCTCAACGGAGGGGGCTTCGGTGGAGGAGGATTCGGGGGCGGCGGCTTCGGCGGAGGCGACGGCGGTGGCGGGTTCGACGGCGGCGGCGGCAGCTTCGGTGGAGGAGGTTTCGGCGGATTCGACGGCGGAGGCGGCGGTTTCGGCGACTTCGGCGGTGGAGGAGGGGACTTCTAACCGCTCCCCCGCCTGCAGGGCATAGACCATCATGAAGAATCGAAAGGGAAAATCAATGGTAAAGCAGTCAATTTTCGGCAGGATCGCCCAGCTCACGCGAGCCAACATCAACTCGTTGCTTGATCAGGCGGAGGATCCGCAGAAGATGCTCGACCAGATGGTCCGTGACTACACCAACAGCATCGCCGAGGCCGAGAGCGCCGTCGCGCAGACGATCGGCAATCTCCGCATGATGCAGGACGACTACAACGAGGACGTGGAGAACGCACGGAGCTGGGGCAACAAGGCCCTTGCCGCCTCACGTAAGGCGGACGAGTACCGCGGGACGGGCGACACCACCGACGCCCAGAAGTTCGACAATCTCGCCAAGGTCGCGATCCAGCGCCAGATGGCCGCCGAGAATGAGGCGAAGGGAGCCGAGCCGACCATCGCGTCCCAGACCGAGATCGTCGACAAGCTCAAGGACGGCCTCAACCAGATGAAGGGCAAGCTCGGTGAGCTGACCGTCAAGCGCGACCAGCTCATCGCGCGGGCCCGGACCGCCCAGGCGCAGCAGCAGGTGCACGACGCCGTGAAGAGCATCGACTTCATGGACCCCACCAGCGAGGTAGGCCGTTTCGAGGAGAAGATCCGGCGCGAGGAGGCCAAGGTCCGTGGACAGCAGGAGCTTACGTCGTCGAGCCTGGATGCGCAGTTCGAGAGCCTGGAGGACCTCGGCGAGCAGACGGAGATCGAGGCACGCCTGGCGGCACTGAAGTCAGGCTCGGGATCGCAGTCGGCGATCGGTCAGGGCACCGGCAGCGGTGCAGCCGACGGGACGCCGTCGACGACGGGCGAGACCACCTACTGATCGGTAGGAGCGCCGTGGCGACCGCATAGCACAGGGGGATCATGGCCACGTGGCCATGATCCCCCTGTCGTCCGCCCTGTCCGGCGCGTCGGTGGCACGGTCTAGATTGAGGCCATGGCTGTGACACTGGTGTGGTTCCGCGACGATCTCCGTATTTCCGACAATCCCGCGCTGGTCGCGGCCGCGGACAGCGGGGACGACGTCGTCGCCTGCTACGTGCTCGACGAGGAGTCGGAGGGCATTCGTCCCCTCGGCGGTGCCTCCAGATGGTGGCTCCACCACTCCCTCTCGGCGCTGGGCGACTCCCTCGAACAGCTCGGTATCCCGCTGGTCCTCCGTCGCGGCGCCGCAGGTGACGTGATCCGCCGACTCGTGGAGGACAGTGGCGCCCACGCGGTGGTGTGGAACCGGCGGTACGGCCTGGCGGAGCGCACGGTCGACTCAGCCCTCAAGACGTCCCTGACCGACGATGGCGTCGACGCCACGAGCTGCCAGGCGAACCTGATGTACGAACCGTGGGAGGTCACCTCGGGGTCGGGCCAGGCATACAAGGTCTTCACGCCCTTCTGGCGCGCCTGCCTCACCTTCAGGACCCCCCGCACACCGCTGGCATCGCCCGATTCACTCTCATCGCCCGACGGACCCGGCCTGGACTCCGACCAGCTCCCCGCGTGGGGCCTCCTTCCCACCGGACCCGACTGGGCCCAGGGGCTCCGGGACACATGGACCCCCGGTGAGGCCGGCGCGCACGAGCGGCTCGACGACTTCCTCGACGGCGCTGCCCGTGGCTACAAGAACAGCCGGAACCTCCCGGCCGTCCACGGCACGAGCATGCTCTCCCCGCATCTGCGCTTCGGCGAGATCAGCCCCTTCGAGGTCTGGCACGCCGCCCAGGACCACAAGGACAGCTCAACGGCCGAGGACATCCGCGTCTTCGGATCGGAGCTCGGGTGGCGGGAATTCAGCTGGCAGCTGCTGTACTTCAATCCCGAGCTCGCCACGGTGAACTACCGCCCCGAATTCGACGCCTTCACCTGGGAGAGCTCGACGCAGGCGGAGCTCGAGGCGTGGCAGCAGGGACGTACGGGGTACCCCCTGATCGATGCCGGAATGCGTCAGCTGTGGGAGATCGGCTGGATGCACAACCGTGTCCGCATGGCGACGGCATCCTTCCTCATCAAGAACCTGATGATCGACTGGCGGGTTGGCGAGAAGTTCTTCTGGGACTGCCTCGTCGACGCCGATGCTGCCAGCAACGCCGCGAGTTGGCAGTGGGTGGCCGGTTCCGGCGCCGATGCCAGCCCGTACTTCCGCATCTTCAACCCGGTCCTGCAGAGCAAGAAGTTCGACCCGAAGGGCGCCTACCTGGTGCGTTTCGTCCCGGAGCTTGCGGACGCCGAGAACGTGCACGAACCATGGAAGGGCTCCGCGCCGGGATATCCCGCGCCGGTCGTGGACCTCAAGGAGAGCCGGGAACGCGCTCTCAGCGCGTACAAGGCGCTGTCGGACTCCTGAGGGCGGCGCAGGGCCACACAGGGCGGGGTGAGGACGCGCAGGGCGGCGCAGGGCCACACAGGGCGGGGTGAGGACGCGCAGGGCGGCGCAGGGCCACACCGGGCGGGGTGAGGACGCGCAGGGCGGCGCAGGGCCACACAGGGCGGGGTGAGGACGCGCAGCGCGCTGCCGGCACCATTCCGGGTCCGTCGGCGATGCGATGATCGAGGCGACGATGCGACTGCGGCAGGCCGCCCAGGCGCCCCGACGCGAGCGCTGGTCGGCCGCTACCGCCTGACGTCTTCCCTGCACAGCAAGAAGTCCGGCCCACCCTCAGGTGGACCGGACTTCCTTTTCGTTGCGGGGACAGGATTTGAACCTGTGACCTCTGGGTTATGAGCCCAGCGAGCTACCGAACTGCTCCACCCCGCGGCGTGTAACTAACGTTACCGGCCGCGGGGCCAGGAGGCAAATCGAGCGGCTGCCCGGGCTCCTGAGGACTACTCGCCGGAGCCCGAAACCTGCGCTTCGGCATCGAGCGCGCGCTGCAGGGCATCCTGCAGACGGTCCTGGGCCTCACCGTAGGCGGCGAAGTCGCCGGATGCCAGTGCTGCGTTACCGTCCTGGATGGCCGTGTTCGCATCGTCGAGCGCCGTGCGGAGGTCCGCGGCCGGATCGCCGCTCGTCGCCGGCGGGGTGGCACCCGAGGTTGCTCCCGGCGTCGGCGTAGGAGCAGGGGTTGCACCCTCGTCCCCGCCTTCAGCGGGCGTCGCCGGATCCTCCGGCGTGGCTCCGACATTCTCCTCGTCACCGGTGGTCGCTCCCGAATTGCCGTCGAACACCTGGTCGAGGGCCTCGGCGAGTGTCGGTGCGAATCCGACGTCGTCGCCGAAGCTCACGAGGACGCGACGCAGGACCGGGAAGGAGGAACTGCCGGAGGACTGCACGTACACGGGCTGCACGTAGGCGATGCCGCCGCCGATCGGCAGCGTCAGCAGGTTCCCATTGATGACCTCGGAGGCGCCCTGCCGCAGCAGGTTCAGCTCCTGGGACACCGTGGTGTCCGAGTTGAACAGGTTCTGCGCCTGGCCCGGGCCCACCACGGAATCCTGGCCGGAGCTGTCGAGGAGCGTCAGGCGTCCGTAGTCCTCGCTCTTGACGCCGTCCTCGCCGGTTCCCGCATCACCGTTCGCGGCCAGGAACCCGTAGAGCACGTTCCTCGGGGTCTGCCCCGCCGGTACGAAGGGGATGAACGGCGTGGTGAGGGAGAACGCGGCCTGATTCTGGTTCGGCATCTGCAGCGTCAGGTAGAACGGCGGCTGGCGGTCGGTGAGCGCCGTCGACGTCTGACCGTCGGAGGTCTGGCCCGGATCACCCGGGACGTTCCACGCCTCGCTGTTGTTGTAGAAGGCGTCCGTGTCGGTCACGTGGTACCGGGCGAGCAGCTCGCGCTGCACCTTGAAGAGATCCTCCGGGTAGCGGACATGGGCCATCAGATCGGCCGACATCTCGCTGTACGGCTTCAACGACGAGGGGTACACGTTCTGCCACGACTTCAGCACGGGATCCTGGTCGTCCCAGGCGTACAGGTTGACGGAGCCGTCGTAGGCATCCACCGTCGCCTTGACGGCATTGCGGATGTAGTTGACGCGCTCGGCGGGCAGCGCGGTGGCGAGCCCTTCCGCGGTCTGCGAGTCCTGTGTCGCCGACTCCAGCTCCTGCTCGGTCGAGTAGGGGAAGCTCGCGCTCGTCGTGTAGCCGTCGATGATCCACTTCACGCGGCCGTCGACGATCGCCGGGTAGCTGTTGCCGTCCAGCGTCAGGTACGGAGCCACCTTGCGCACGCGGTCCACGGGATCACGATCGTAGAGGATCTGCGACGAGCCGTTGACCTGGTCCGAGAGCAGCAGGTCCGTGGACTGGAACTTCAGGGCGTAGACGAGACGGTTGAAGGCATTGCCCACATCGGGTCCACCCTCGCCGCTGAACGTCGTCCGGGACTCGTTGTCGGAGTTCTCGTTCTGGGGGCGGTCGATCTCCGCCGGTGCCTGGCCCTCCGGAGCGCCGACGACCGAGTACAGGGGCGAGTCCTCACCGAAGTAGATGCGGGGCTCGTACGTCGACTCGTCGCCGAGCACTCCCGTACTGGGGATACCCGACTGCAGGAAGGACGGACGGCCGTCGGGCTGGACGGTCGAACCGGCTGCCGCCACGACGCCGTAGCCGTGGGTGTAGAAGACGTGCTCGTTGACCCAGCCGTCAGGGACACCGTTGGTGTCCAGTTCACGGACGGCGATGACGGTGTCCTGCACCTCGCCGTCGATCTCGTACCGGTCCACATTGAGGGTCTCGGGGAACTGGTAGTACTGGCGGAACTGCTGCAGCTGGCTGAAGGCGTCCGAGACGAGGTTCGGATCCAGGAGGCGGATGTTCGCCGTGGTCTCCCCGTCGTCGCCGAGCGCGCCGGCCTGCGGGACCGCCTCCGGCGTGTAGGGCTCCACCTCCACCTGGTCCAGCCCGTAGGCCTCGCGGGTGAGGTCGATGTTGCGGTCGATGAATTGGCTCTCGAGGCTGAGTTCGGACGGGCGCACCTGGAAGCGCTGCACAACTGCCGGGTAGACGCCGCCGGCGAGCAGCGCCGTGATGATCAGCATCGCCGTGCCGATGAGCGGGAGGCGCCAGCGGCCGATGAAGGCCGATGCCACGAAGAGGACCGCGACGATGATCGCGGCGACCGCGAGGATCGCCTTGGTCGGGATGACCGCATTGACGTCGGTGTAGAGCGCACCGGCCCAGGTGCCCTGGTTCAGCAGGGTGTCGTAGCGGTCGAGCCAGTAGTTGACGCCCTGCAGGACGAGGAAGAGTGCAGCGACGACGGCGATCTGGACGCGGGCGGCCTTCGTGGTGAAGAGCCCCTTCTCCTCCAGGCGGATGCCGCCGTAGAGGTAGTGCGTGAGGATCGTCGCGATGGCACTGATGATGACCACACTGATCAGGAACCCGAGGACGAAACTCAGGAACGGCAGGGTGAACATGTAGAAGGCGTAGTCCATGCCGAACTCGGGATCCTGCTTGCCGAACGGCTCCTGGTTCACGAACAGCAGCACCTCCTGCCACTGCGAGGAGGCGGCCGTTCCGGCGAACGCTCCGAGGACCACCGGGATCCCGAGCATCAGCAGCCGGCGAATGGGCTCCAGCTGCGCCTGGTACCGGTTGAGATTGTCCTGGATGGCGCTGTCCGGAGCGTAGATCGGGCGGCTCCGGAACGCGATGCGGAGGCTGAAGAACACGGCTCCGGCCATGACGAGGAACGCGATGACGAAGAGGACGATCCGCGACAGGTTCTCCGTCACGAACACTTCGAGGAACCCGAGTTGCTGGTACCAGAGCACGTCCGCGTAGACCTGGGACAGGTAGACGAACGCGATCACGATCACCGCCACGACGATGATGGTCGGTATCAGCGGGCTGCGGCGCCGGCTCGTTGCTGCACTTGCTGGGCTCGGCCTACTGCCGAACGGACGGTCTGGTCCGGATGTCACATCTACCTCATCGTTAGCTGCTGCGGGTCACGACGACCGGTGTTCCACAACGCTCCCCCAGCCCGCGCACGGACAGAAGACAGCGCGCAGTCACGCCCTTCGTGTTTTCATTCTGCCCTGTCCACGATCAGGCGGACCAATTAGGTTCCCGCTGATCGCCCGAGGCGGAGGATCGTCATCGAACCGTGTCGTCGGAGGGCTTGAACCTGCAGCACCTGCCGTGGTGGCGACGGTCGCGACCTCAGCAGGATGGCAATCCGGACGCGTCGCCGCCGGAGCCCAACGTCTCGACGGCCCGCACGGCGTCGTCGAGTGTCTCCACACTGACGACGGTGAGCCCGTCGGGGATGTGGCCGACCACGTCCCCGCAGTTGTCCGCCGGAGCGAGGAAGAACTCCGCGCCGCTGGACCGAGCTCCGACCAGCTTCTGCGCGATCCCCCCGATCGGGCCGACCGCTCCCGCGGAGTCGATGGTGCCGGTCCCCGCGAAGTGCCTGCCGCCGGTCAGGTCCCCTTCGGTGAGCGTGTCGATGATGCCGAGGGCGAACATCGTGCCGGCCGAGGGCCCACCCACGTTGTCGAGCTGGATCGTCACCTGGAACGGGAAGTCGAACGTCGACGACAGGACGATCCCGAGCTGGTAGCCGCCCGCCTCCGACTCCTTCGGCGTGACGGTGACCGTCCGTTCGGCTCCGTCCCGCACGATCGCCAGCTCGGCCGGAGCACCCCCTGCGTCGGCGAGGGTGGACCGCAGGACGTGGATGTCCTCGATCCGGCGACCGTCGACGCTGCGGAGGACGTCACCCGCCTGCAGGATCCCCCCGGATGCGGAGTCCTCGGCGAAGCCGGCGACGGACAGCTCCTCGGTGAAGTCGATGTCCTCGTGCGACAGCGCGGCGGCGATCGCGGACTCCTGCGACGACGTCATGGCCACCGCGTTCTGCTCCTGCACGTCCGAGGACGTGGTGCCCTCCGGATACACGAGCTGCTCGGGGACGACGTTCTCAGCCGGGTCGGCCCACGCACGGAGGGTGTCGAGCACGTTGACCTGCCCGTTGGGACCCCCGCTGACGAAGACGGTCGTGAGATCGAGTTCACCCTCCGGCGGGAACGTCTCCCTGCCCTCCACCGTGATGAGCGGCTGGCCGTCGACCTCGCCGATGGTGTTGAACGTCGGGCCCGGCGCCTCGATGACGTAGGGCGCGGGGAGAAGGACGGCCGCCGCCGACAGGACCACGGCGAGCCCACCGGAAATGGCCATGGCGCGGAAGCGCGGATCCCTCGGGCGGGTCGGTTCCTCGGGGCTGTAGGACTCGAAGTGGACAGGCTGCGTCACTGCGCTTCTCTCTGTTGGCGTGCCGTGCTGCGGCGCTGCGCGCGCCCTTCCGGCTTCCTCAGAATAGACGCTCGGACCGATACGGCTCGCGATCCGTGCGCCGACATCACCCGGCCACCACGACGCCGGACCGGGTGCGGGCGCGTCTTTGCCCTCAGCGAACGACACACGGGGTGCGGGACACCGGCTGCCCGTGGCCGGTAGCGTGATCCTCACAGCCGGCGCGGATGGCACAGCCGTCCACGCCCGGACCCGCCAAGCTACTCCCAGGACCGGTGGTATCAGTGACCAACCCATCCAACCCCTCGAACGGCGACGACGACACGCCCCAGGACCCGTTGTCCGAGATGCTGTCGAAGATGTTCGGCGGTGGCGCCGGTGGGTTCGACCCGCAGGAGATCGCGAAGGCAGCCGGTCTGCCCTCCGACCCGGCGGCCATGGCGATGATGATGCAGCAGGTCCAGGCGATGTTCTCGACGCCCAGCGAAGGGCCCGTCAACTGGACCATGGCCCACGACCAGGCGCGACGGGTTGCCGCCTCCGACAACGATCCATCGGTCACGGCACTCCAGCGGCGCAGCGTCGACGAATCCCTGAAGCTGGCCGAGATGTGGCTCGATCCGGTCACCGACTTCCCGAGCACGGGTCAGCTCGGCCGCGCGTGGTCGCGCGCCGAATGGGTCGAGGCGACGATGACGACCTGGCGGCGGCTCACGGAGCCGGTCGCCACGAGCATTGCCAAGGCCCTGTCCGATGTGATCTCCGAGCAGCTGCCCGAGGAGATGAAGTCCATGATGGGGATGATGGGCGGGCCGGCGTCCATGCTGCAGAACGTCGGAGGTGCGATGTTCGGCATGCAACTGGGTCAGGCCGTCGGCGCACTGTCCAAGGACGTGGTCGGCTCCACCGACATCGGGGTCCCGCTGGCCGACGGCCGGATGGCGCTCCTCCCCGCGAACGTCGCGGCCTTCGGCGAGGGGCTCGACATCCCCGAACAGGAGGTGCAGCTCTTCCTGGCCGTGCGCGAGGCCGCACACGTCCGGCTGTTCACCCACATCCCCTGGCTGACCGGGCACCTGCTCGGCAGTATCGAGCGCTATGCCCGCGGCATCCATATCGACATGAATAAGATCGAGGAAGCCGCGCGGGACATCGACCCGACCAACCCGGAAAGTCTTCAGGGCGCTCTCTCGCAGGGAGTCTTCATGCCCGAGCGCACGCCGGAGCAGGACGCGGCGCTGGTGCGCCTCGAGACAACGCTCGCCCTGGTGGAGGGCTGGGTGGACGAGACGACGGCCGCCGCAGCGGCCAACCTGCCCTCGGCCGGGGCCCTGCGCGAGATGGTGCGCCGCCGCCGGGCGACAGGCGGACCAGCCGAGCACGCGTTCGCCTCCCTCGTCGGACTGGAACTGCGACCGCGGCGCCTGCGCGATGCGGCCGCCCTGTGGTCACTCCTCACGACCGAGCGCGGCATCGAGGGCCGTGACGCCCTATGGCAGCACCCGGACCTCCTGCCCACTGCGGAGGACCTCGACGATCCCGCCGGTTTCTCCGAGCGCCGG
Organism: Arthrobacter sp. CP30; assembly: GCF_053470025.1. NCBI lineage: Bacteria > Bacillati > Actinomycetota > Actinomycetes > Micrococcales > Micrococcaceae > Arthrobacter > Arthrobacter sp. CP30. The sequence goes on along the minus strand of NZ_JBQEMM010000005.1, from coordinate 215,588 downwards.
AGACTGCTGGAGTCCTCCGATGCGGACGTCGACGCGGCCCTCGAGCGACTTCTCTCGGGTGGCTTCGAGCCCGCGGCGGAACCGTCCGACGACGGCGCCGCTGACCCGAGGGACGGCAGCGCCGATGCCCCCGCCGACGATCCCGGCAAGGCCGACGAGACGGGTGGGGGAACGGCCTCCGATGTCGTGCAGGAGCAGGACGAGACCCCCGGGGCCGGGAAGGAACCGGACGGCAGCCAGGACCCCGACGCCCACGGCGGCGGGACGAACCGCTGATCCGGACGCCGATCACGGCGTGGCGGGTCGGCCGCGTTCCTCACTCCTGACAGTCACTGCTCAGGAGTCGGCCATCGGTCCGGTCCCGCCGCCCGCATCCATCAGGTTGCGGTGCGCGGCGAAGGCGGCTCCGTCGAGGAAGGCCTTGGCCGTCTCCGTCCGGGGATAGGACGTCAGCAGGCGCCAGAAGGTCGGGCTGTGCGAGGGCTCGATGAGGTGGGCCATCTCGTGCAGGATCACGTAGTCCACCACCCAGTCGGGCATCCCGTGAAGGCGATGCGAGAGGCGGATGGTTCGGTGCGCGGGAGTCGCCGAGGCCCACCGGGAGTTCTGGTTGGTGACCCAGCTGATCCGCGCCGGGACACCCCGTCCGTCGAGGAACCTGCGCGCCAGGTCCTCGGCACGCAGGAGGAGGTCGGGCACGGGGGCGTCGCTCTCGATCTGCGGCGCCGTCGGATACTTCTGCGCCATACGCTCGACCATCCGCTTCACCCAGTGCTTCTCCTGGGAGGCGGAGAAATGGCCCGGGATCGAGACCCGGAGAACCCCGTCCCTGATGTCCGCGCTGACGGTCCGTCGTCTTCGGGCCGAGCGCACGACGACGACCGGCAGCGGCGCTGCGAGGTCCGGCCCGGCAGGGTCAGGAAGCGTCACTGATGATCTCGAGGACGGCCTCGCCGTAGCGTTCCAGCTTCGACGATCCGATCCCCGCCAGCTCGCCCAGCTCGTCGAGTGTCTGTGGGCGCGCCTCGGCGATCGCGATGAGGGTCGCGTCGGTGAAGACGACGAAGGCCGGCACCTCCTTCTCCCGTGCCTCCTCCCGCCGCCAGGCCCTGAGCGCCTCGAACGTCTCCTCCTCGTAGCTCGCCGGGCACTCTGTACACCGCCCGATCTTCCGCTCGGCACCGGTGAGCAGCGGTCGCTTGCAGACCCTGCACACCGCTGGTGCGGAGGACTTGCGCGTCGACTTCGCTCGGGGCTGGCGGAAACTCGCCTGCCCGGCTGTCGCAGGGCGGAGCGCGTCGAGGAAGCGCGACGGCTTCCGGCTCGCCCGACCGCCCGGCGAACGGGAGGTGGACCAGGACAGCGCGAGGTGGACCCGGGCGCGCGTGATGCCGACGTAGAGGAGGCGGCGTTCCTCGTCGACGGCTTCCTGCGTGTCCGCGAAGGAGATCGGCATGAGCCCTTCGCTCAGCCCGACGAGGAAGACGGCGTCCCACTCGAGCCCCTTGGCGGAGTGCAGCGACGCGAGCGTCACACCCTGCACCGTCGGGGCGTGCTGGGCTGCGGCTCGCTCCTCGAGTTCGGCGACGAACGTCTGCAGGGTGAAGGACTCGGGCCCGCGCACCCGGTTGAGTTCGTCAGCCAGTCCGACCAGCGCGGCCAGCGACTCCCACTTCTCCCGGACGGCTCCGGAGTTCTGCGGCGCGACCGAGGTGTAGCCCAGAGACGCGAGCACGTCACGGACCTGCTGCGGGACGTCGTCGTCACCCTGGGTGCGGGCCGCCGCCCGCAGCTGCAGGAGGGCGTCACGGACCTCACGGCGCTGGAAGAACCGTTCTCCGCCGCGCAGCTGATAGCCGATGCCGGCACTCGCCAGGGCCTGCTCGTACGCCTCCGACTGGCCGTTGGTGCGGTAGAGGATCGCGATCTCGCTGGCCTTGACGCCCTGGTCGAGGAGGACGCCGATCCGCCTCGCGCACTCCGCGGCCTCCGCCTCGTCGTCACTGCACTCCGTGAACACCGGCTCGGGACCGGCAGGCCGTTGGGCGACGAGTTCGAGCGGAGCCGACCACGTGGTGTTGACGGCCCGGCGATCGGCCTCGCTGCTCCGTGCCGCCAGCAGCGTATTGGCGGCCCTGACCACCTGGGGGGTCGAGCGGTAGTCCCGGACGAGCCGGACCACCTGCGCACCCTCGTACCGCTTGGTGAAATCGAGCAGGTGCCGGGAGGTGGCGCCGGTGAAGGAGTAGATCGTCTGGCTCGCGTCACCCACGACGCACAGTTCGCGACGCTCGCCGAGCCACAGGTCGAGGAGTCGCTGCTGGAGCGGGGAGACGTCCTGGTACTCGTCCACCACGAAGTGCCGGTACTGGGCCCGTACCGTGGCGGCGACTTTCTCGTCCTCCTCCAGGATGGCGACGGTGGTGAGCAGGACGTCCTCGAAGTCGATGAGATTGCGGTCGATCTTCAGGTCCTCGTACGCAGAGAAGATGCGGGACACCGTGATCAGGTCCATCCCCGCGGGTTCCGCCCGGCCCGCCGCCGCGGCCGTGTAGGCGTCAGGCGTGAGCATGGACACCTTTGCCCACTCGATTTCCGCGGCGACGTCGCGGATCGCCGCGCGGTCCGTCGACAGGCGCAGTCGCCGGGCCGATTCGGCGATGAGCTGTGCCTTGTGGTCGACGAGGGCCGGCAGTGGCCCACCGACGGCCTGCGGCCAGAAGTACTGCAGCTGCCGGAGCGCCGCGGCGTGGAAGGTCCGTGCCTGGACTCCCCCGGCGCCGAGATCCCTCAGCCTGGTCCGCATCTCCGCCGCGGCCCGCGCGGTGAAGGTGACCGCGAGGACCTGCTGCGGCTTGTAGACCCCGGTGTGCACGCCGTAGGCGATGCGGTGGGTGATGGCCCGGGTCTTTCCCGTCCCCGCGCCGGCGAGGACGCACAGCGGACCGTTCAGCGTGCTGGCCACGGTCCGCTGTTCGTCGTCCAGTCCTTGGAGGATGCTGTCCTCGAGCAGCAGCTCGGACACTAGGGACGCGCCTCCGACGGCTCCTCGTCCAGCGGTCCGCCGTACCAGCGTTCGATCAGGGCACGCGCGATCGAGACACCACCCGCGACGGCGATGGTGCCGTCACGCACCTCCCTGAACAGCTGCTCCCTCGTGAACCAGCGGAGCGACCGCATCTCGTCGCGGTCCGGTACGGCGTCGGTCGTGACCGCGCGCGCCGTGAAGCCGAGCATGAGCGACGCGGGGAAGGGCCAGGGCTGGGAGCCCAGGTACTCCGGCGACTGGATCTCGATACCGGACTCCTCCCCCACCTCCCGGATCACCGCGGCCTCGAGCGACTCCCCGGGCTCGACGAACCCGGCCAGTGTCGAGTACCGGTCCTCGGGCCAGGCGACAGCGGAGCCGAGGAGGAGGCGGTCGTCGTCGTCCACGACCGAGACGATGATCGCGGCGTCCGTGCGCGGGTAGTGCTGGGATGAATCCTTCGGACACTGGCGCACCCATCCGCCGTCGCGGACGTCCGTGGGTTCGCCGCAGCGCGGGCAGTGGCTGTGCGTGGCATGCCAGTTGGCGATCGCCGCCGCCTCGACGAAGAGCCCCGCGTCACGGGCGTCCAGCGACGCGGCGATCTCCCGCAGCCCCAGCCACCCCTGCGTGGGGGAGATCACGGGGTCCTCCTCGGGCAGGACCGCGAGCACCACAGGCGCTCCGGCGTCCACCGCACCCTCGTTGATCCGGCCCAGATACACGACCAGCTCGGGTCGCTGCACGTCGGAGGGCGACAACAGCAGCAACGCGTCGGCGGTCACGGGGGCCTTGCCCCGGACGAGGGTCAGGACCATGGTCTCCGGTGTCTCCCAGAGGCGATCCAGGAGGCCGTCGGTGACCCTCGCGACTCCGTCGCGATCGGAATCGGCGCGGGAGAGCGGGAGCGATCCGAGGGGAGGCAACACCAGGGTCCGGAGGGGTTCGGTCATGGTTCTACGGTACGTTCTCGCTCTCCCAAAACACATTCCGCGGGGCCCGGGTGGAGGAGTGGTCCGAACGGGAAGACGAGTAGTACATCTGGCGACTCGCCGCGCCGGAACGGAGCGGGCGGAGGACGGACGACTTACGGTGGAACTTGTGAAACGGACACCCATGGAACTTGCTGCCATCGCCAGTGCCGCAGTGCCCGGCCTGGCCCCGACCGGCGTCGCAGGCGCACCGGATGATGCTGCGGACTTCGATTCCGCCCTCCTGGTCGACGACGCGGGCAAGCAGTGGCGGGTGAGGTCACCGAAACATGCCGAGGCAAGCATGCGCCTCGAGACGGAGTTGCAGGCTCTGCGGGCCTTCACCCCGGCCGTCAAGGCTGAACTTCCCTTCCTCATCCCGCACATGGCCGGGAGTGTCCGGCAGGGTGATCTCAGCACGTTCGTCTACTCGCACCTGGCCGGCAGCACACGCACGCTGGAGGCCCTGGCCGCCGGTGGCCGCCCGATGGCAGCGGAGCTCGGGCGGGTGATCGCCGCGATCCACGAACTGCCCAAGGACATGGTGCAGCGCGCCGACCTGCCGGGCTACGAGGCCGACGAGTACCGCCAGCGCAAGTTGAACGAACTGGATCAGGCCGCGACCACGGGCAAGATCCCTCCCGTCCTGCTGCGCCGCTGGGAACACGCGCTGGAGGACGTGGCGCTCTGGCGCTTCAGCCCGACCGTGATGCACGGCGATCTCCACGAGGACCACCTGCTCGTCTCGGCGGGCCGGGTATCCGCCGTGACGGGATGGACCGACCTCTGCATCGGCGACCCGGCCGAGGACTTCGCCTGGCTGGCGGCGGCCGAGGACAGTACCTTCGTCGATGCCGTGCATGCCGCATACGGCGCGGCCCGCACCTCCGCCGTCGACCTCCACCTCTCCCGCAGGGCCGCGCTCGCGGCGGAGTTCGCGCTGGCACAGTGGCTGGTCCGCGGAGTCGCCCTCGATGATGGCGCGATGATCCACGAAGCCGAAGGCATGCTCGCCACGCTCGCAGCCGATGTGGAGTCGATCGAGCGCGAGCAGCACGAAGCTGCGGAGAGGGCACAGCGCGCCGAGGAGGAACGCCGCGAGTGGGGCGACGAACACGGCGACGACGCCGAGGACGAACCTGCCGGGGACGATACTCCGGGTTCGACGGGCGGATCGTGGTCGTCCACCCCGCAGTCCGACCACCGGCCGGCTGCCGGCTCCACCGTGCGTCGGAACGTCGCTGACGGTTCGGACACAGCTGCAGAGGAGAGTTCGGGCACCGGTCCGACCGCTCCTCGGCCCGACCACGCGACAGAGGACCGTGACGACGCACCGTCCGGGCGTCGCGGCGGCGATGACTCGGAGCGCACCGGCAGTCACGCCTACGATCCCAGCGCGGCGTCCCGGCCCGCCAACCCGTCGACGGAGGGCGGCTCCCGCCCCGTGGACCATGGGTCGGATCACGGACGCGGGCACCGCGAGGCCGACACTCCGTCCGGGTCGTCGCTGGCGCACGCCCGTCTGGTCGCCGCCCGGCAACGCCCGGCAACCGGCGGTTCGTCCAAGGTGACCCTGCTCCGCGGCGGCGACACCTCTGCGGGCTCCCCCGACGACGTCGCCACGTCGACGCTGCCGATCGTCTCCTACGGACGCTGAGCCCGGGTCCGCTGGCCGTGGTGCGTGGCGCGCCCGGTAGTCGTCGTCCTCCCGGCTCGGGGGCCTATATCCCGTGCCGCCTCTCCGACCCGACGCGGAGGGCGACGCCGCCCCCGCACGTCACCTTCCGCCGAACCGGCGCTCATCCCGCTGCATCGGCGGCGAGCGTCGCCGTCGTGATGATGCGCTCGAGGTCGGCGGCGTCGGCCAGGTCATGGGGCCGCACCACCAGGTTGTCCGCCACATAGAAGAAGGCGGCGCGTACCGTGTCGAGGGGCACGTCCTTCAGCCGTGACCACGCGAGACGATAGACGGCCAGCTGGACGGCCTTGGCCGCGCGCCGGTCCGGAGCGGGCGGACGGCCGGTCTTCCAGTCGATCAGGTCCCAGCCGCCGTCGGCATCCCGGAACACGGCATCGATGCGTCCGCGCACCACGATGCCGCCGATCTTCGTCTCGATCGGAGCCTCGATGGCGGCAGGTTCACGCAACGCCCACTCCGACCGTTCGAACACCGCCGCCATGTCCTGGAGCCCGAGCGTCTCGTCCACGTGGGCATCGGCACCGCCAGGATACTCTCCGAGGTCGAGCATGCCGCCGGACCCGTAGAACTCCTCGATCCACGCGTGGAACGCGGTACCCTTCCGTGCCGCCGATCCGGGCCGTCGCGGGAGCGGCCGTCGAAGATGCTGCAGGACGGCTTCCGGATCCTCCCGGAGTTCGACGAGCGTGGACGCCGAGATGTGCGAAGGAAGTCCGAGGGGCGTCCGCTCCCGTTCACGGGCCTGCCGAGCGAGCGCGAGCCTCACTTCCCGCCCCCACCGCCCGCCGTCGTCATCGACGTCGAGGGTCGGCAGTGCCGTCTGCTCGAGGACGGCCCGTGCAGCTCCTTCCAGGTCCCGGCGCCTGGGTCCGAGCGGATCGACGGGCCAGGCCGCGCGTTCCGGACGAGCGTTGGCAGGGTTGGCGTCACCTTCCTCGCCCTCTGCGAGCCAGGACGGCGTCGAGAATCCGGGTGCACCGGAATCAGCCAGGGCGACAAGATCGGTCAGGTAGGGCGATGGACCGGAAGGCTTGGACCGCCCCCCGCCCCAGGCGGACGACGTGCAGACGAGAGCGTGCTTCGCGCGTGTGAAGGCCACGTAGGCGAGGCGCCGCTCTTCCCGCTCCGCGTGGGCCCGGGCCTCGTCGGTGAACCGCTGCTCGCTGACCAGCCACTCCTTCTGGTCCGGCTGCTCCCAGTCCCACTGCGGCAACTCGGGAGCGTCTCCGCGCAGGGTCCAGGGAATGGCGGAGTCACCGCTGCTCCATCGGGAGTCCTTGCCGCTCGGGAAAGACTTCCCGTTCAGTCCGGGCACGAAGACGACGTCCCACTCGAGGCCCTTCGAGGCGTGGACGGTCAGCAGCTGCACGGCGTCCCGGCTGGCTTCGAGCTGCGTGACGGGCAGCCCGTCCTCCTCCTGGTCGGCGGCCTCGAGCCAGGCGAGGAAGGCCGGAAGATCGACCCGCTCGGCGCTGGACACGAAACCGGCGACGGCCTCCGTGAAGGCGTCGAGGTTGCGGCGGGCTTCGTGGATGCTGACGCCCGGCTTCGCGGCGACCTCGATGTCGAGCAGGATGGTGCGTTCCACCTCCCCGATCAGGCTGCCCAGATCATCGCCGACGAAGCCACGGAGGGTCCGCAGTTCCTTCCTCAGCACATCAAGCCGACGACGAGCGGTGTCGCTGAGGGAGCGTCCCGACGAAGACACCCAGTCCGACGGCGGAAGGTAGTCGACCGCTTCGACGAGGCTCCCCGCCTCGGCGAGATCGGGAGCCACGACGGCGTCCAGGCTCTGGTCCTCGTCCAGCTCCGTCGCCGAGATGCCTCCCCGGCGGAACATCGCCTCCCGCGTCCGCGCGAGTTGCCGTGACCAGTCGCCCAGCGCCATCAGGTCCGCCGGACCGAGCCGCCACCGGGCTCCGGCGAGGAGCCGGAGCATCGAATCCGAGCGGTCGGGATCGCCGAGCACCCGCAGGGTGGCCAGCAGATCCACGATCTCCGGTGTGCGCAGCAGCCCGCCGAGACCCACGACCTGCACCGGGATGCCTTCCCGCTCCAGTTCCCGCCGGATCGGATCGAACTGCTTGCGGCCCCTGCAGAGCACCGCCATCGTGGGTCGGAGTGCCGTACCGTCGTCGCCCGTCTCGAAGGACCGTCGACGCTGCCGCAGCACTTCGCGGGCGATCGCTTCGGCCTCGCTGAGCGGCTGTCCGGCGGAACCGGACAGGGCCCCGGTGCCGGTGCGCGGCCCGGGAACCGCCTCGGGTGCGGAGTCCGCAGGGATCGGCGCGTCGGTGCGGAACCGCCCGAGGGTGACCTCGCCGAGGGGGGCGTCCGGCCTGGCGACCAGGCCCGGCACCTGCTGGACCGAGGAGCTGCGCAGCCACGGAGCAGGGACGTTGAGGGGTGCGGACACCGTGTTGGCGGCCTCGAGGATCGACGTCGAATTGCGCCAGGCCACCGACAGGTGGGCCACCGGTGACGGCGCCCGGCCCTCCGGTGCGACGACGGGGAAGGCCGTTCGGAACGTTGCGAGCTGGCCCGCCGACGCGCCCCTGAAGCCGTAGATCGACTGGTGCGGATCACCGACGGCGGTGACCGAACGGCCATCGGCGAACAACCGGGAGAACAGCACCATCTGGGCGTGCGAGGTGTCCTGGAACTCGTCGAGCAGGACGACCCGATACTTCTCACGCTCCATCCGTCCAGCCTCCGGGATGTCCTGCGCGATCCGCGCGGCGAGGGAGACGAGGTCGCCGAAGTCGAGCTGGCGGCGTGCGAGCTTCGCGGCAGCGTAGCGCTCCACCAGCTCGGTGACGGTGATCCGGGTACGCAGCTTGTTCAGGAGGTCGTGCACCTTCTGGGTCGCGGGCCGGGCCGCCCCCGCGACGTAGGACTGGGCGGCCACAAGGTCGATGTGCCGACGCAGCTCGGCACGGACGGTCGCGGGGCTGACCAGGTGTTCCGCGCACTCACCCGCCATGTCGAGGACCGCCTTCACGAGGGTGCTCTTCGCGGCGGTGAAATGCTCCCACTCGCCGTCGAAGGCCTCGACTACGGAGGAGGCCAGCTGCCAGGACTGCGCAGTCCCCAGCATCACGGAGTCCCGCTCGATGCCGATCCGCAGACCGTAGTCCTGCACGATGCCGTTCGCGAAGGAGTGGTAGGTCGAGATGGTGGGGTCGAGCCGGTCGAGGAGGTCGCTGCCGACGGAGGTGCCGTCGTCCGGGCGCGAGGCGTAGAGCTGCGCCAGGCGCTGGCGGACACGGGAGGCGAGTTCGCCGGCGGCTTTGCGCGTGAAGGTCACCCCGAGGATCTGCTCGGGGCGCACCAGGTCGTTGGCGACGAGCCAGACCACCCTGTCCGCCATGGTCTTGGTCTTCCCCGACCCGGCGCCGGCGATGACCAGCAGGGGTTCCAGTGGCGCTTCGATGACGCGTGCCTGGTCTTCCGTGGGGTACTGCACGGGAGCATCGGGATCGGAGTGGAGCAGTTCCGCGAGGCGGCGGGCCGAATAGCGCCGATGGGCCGGGCCCGGCTCGGCCGGACGGGACGAGCCGTCACCGGCGATGCCCGTCACTGCGTCACCTGCTTGCCCTCTTCGCACAGCGGACACACCTCGGGGAGCCGGCAACCGCTGCCGCCGAACCCCGACCGCCGCGGGTCGTGGACCGCCTCGAAGGAGGCGGCAGCCATCAGGGCCGCTGCATCCCCGATCATGGTCCGCGCCCAGGCGTCGTCCGGCCCGACCGCGGGCTGGTCCTGCACCGACACGTTCTTCGCGGTGGTTCCCAGCTGCACCAGCGACGCCCCTCCGGGAATGCTCGCCACCGGATCGGCGCGCCCCGCTCCGTCCTCGGCCGCTCCCGCGACCGCACCCTGTCCTTCGATCCGGGCGTCGGATCCTGCCGACTCCCCACCCGACAGATCATCCGACGGATCACCCGACAATGCGCCGGAAGCGACAGCCGTCTGGTAAGCCGCGAGCTGCGGATGGCGGGCGATGTCCCCTCCTGCGGGCGCGCTTTTGCCCGTCTTCAGGTCCACGACGACGAAACGCCCTTCCGCATCGAGCTCCAGCCGGTCGATCTGCCCACGGAGCCGTGCGACCCGCGCCGCGCCCGCGACCTCCACCTCCAGGTCCACCGAGAAGTCCACCTCGGTGGCGCGCAAGGACCTGCCGTCCGTCCGCATCGCCAGCACATAGGCGGCGAGCTTCCGCACCATGCCCTCGGCGCGGCGGAAATCCGCCTGTCCCTCCCACGTGTCCTTGATGCCGAGCTGGGGCCAGCGACGTTCGAGCTCCCGGACGTATTCGCTGCCGGTGGCGTCCGGCAGGTCCTGCGCGATCTGGTGCACGAGCGTTCCGAGCGAACGGGCGAAGTCGGTGGTGCGTTCGCCGCCGGCCGCCGAGACGAACCAGCTCAGCGGAGAGGCCAGCACGGACTCGACCTTCGACGGCGAGACGGGGATGGGCTGTTCCGGCGGCACCACGGGTTCGCTCGTGCTCAGGCCCAGCACCCCCCACCACTGGTCCGGATGCGCGCCGGGAACGCGCGGCTCGAGGGTCGCCATGCGTCCGAGGTGCCGGACCGCTTCCCGCGTGAGCACGCCGGCCACCTGCGGATCCTGCGCGAAGGTGCGCAGCTCCGCGACGAGGGCCCGGAGCGTCAGCGGCCTGAGGACCTGCGTGCGGGCCCTCTCGGTGACACCGGCCGGCAAGGGGTCCACGACGTCGAGGAACGGCGACGGTTGCTCGTCCTGCGACGCCACGGCGCAGCAGATCAGTTCTTCGGTGGCGCGCGAGACGGCCAGCGAGAAGGTCCGCAGCTCGTCGAAGCGGATGTCCTGCAGCAGTGACACCGGGTCGCGGGTACTGCGGAAGGTCTCGCCGTGGTCCAGGAGGGCGCGCAACTCCCCCGAACCCAGGAGCTCGCCGCGCAGGCGGAGATTGGGCCAGACGCCGTCCTGCACCCCACCGACGATCACCATGGGCCAGTGGCGGCCGGCAGCACTCGCCGGTGTCAGCACGGAGACGGACGCCTGCCGCTTGGTGCGCTGGGCCAGGGTGTCCATGGGGATGTCCTGGCTCAGGATGTAGTCGAGGAAGAGTTCGGGATCGGCGCCCGGCATCTGCTCGACGAAGCGTTCGGCCGTGTGGAAGAGGGCCATCATGGCGTCCAGGTCGCGGTCGGCCCGGGTGGACGACGGGCCCTCCGCCAGGGCTGCCCCCGACCACTGCTGGGCGAGACCCGACGCCGACCACAGTGCCCACAGGACGGTCTCCGGGTCTCGCCCGGCATCCGCGGCAGCGGACCTGCCGGCCTCCAGCATCCGGTGCAGGCGTCGCACCGGAGCACCCTCCGCCGGGAGCGCGGCGATCTCCTCCGGCGACGAGAAGAGGGCCGTGAGCAGTTCGTCGCTCGTCCGGCCCCCGCCCAGCTGCAGCTCGGTCCGCCGCAGGATCTGACGGAGCCGTCGGAGGTCGAGGCTGCCGGCGCCCCCGATCCTCGAGGTCAGCAGGGAGATGCAGAGCTCGGTGTCGAGCTCCGCGCGCCCCACCACGACGGCGTAGAGATCGAGCAGGGGCCGGACCGCGGGTTCCTCCCTGATGGCGGTCTCCGCGGCCGGGACGTTCACCGCGATCCCCTGCGCCGACAGGAAGCGCTGCACTGCGGAGACCTGCGCGCCGTTGCGGACGATCACCGCGATGTCATCGAGGCTGCGCTCCCCGAACAGGTGTGCCTCGAGGATCCGCTGCGTGATGAAGCGCTGTTCGTGGAACGCGCTGTCGAGGACATGCGCGGAGGCCACGCCCGCACCGGGGATCCCCGTGACGGGGTCTCCCGCGGGTGAGGGCTCGACATCCGCCGCGGGCAGGGACCGGTAGGCCGTGCTCACGCCGGTAGTCGCGATGCGGGATGCCACCTTCTCCCAGGCCCGGGCGAGACCGCCCGACAGCGTCAGCGACCCGGGCAGCAGCACCGTCGAGAACCGATCGCGCCGACCGAAGAGGCCGGACAGCCGGCCCGCGAGTTCGGGCCGGGCTCCACGAAAGCCCTGCGCCACGGTGTCCGGGCAGGAGGTGATGACGACGTCGTTTCCTGCCCCGATGAGCCCGAGGAGCGCGTGGACCGCGGGGTTGGCCTCCTGGTAGTCGTCCACGAGGACGAGCTGCAGGCGGGCCCGCTCCTGGTCGAGGAACGTGGGGTCGGTCTCGAGGATCTCCCGCGCTGCGGTGAGGATGCCCGCCGGATCGAAGGCCTCCGGCATACGGAGGTCGAGGACGTCCCGGTACTCACGGTAGAGGGAGGCGGCGGCCACCCAGTCGGGGCGGTCGAAGCGCTCTCCCCAGGCAGCCAGGTCCGCGGCAGGTACGCCGTACTCGCTGACGCGGTCGAACAGGTCGCGGATCTCCTGGCGGAACCCACGGGTCGGCAGGGCGAGGGAGAGGTCGGACGGCCAGACGAGCGGCGGCGCGCCCGCCCGGTCATGGCCGGAGAGGAGCTCCTTGATGATGAGATCCTGCTCGGCGCCCGAGAGGAGCCTCGGCGGCCGCGTGATGAGCGGCGTCCGGCCCTCCGCCCTCGCCCGACGGATGAGGTCGAAGGCATAGGAGGACCACGTGCGCGCGGGAGCCGTGCTGATGCTCCGGTCGAGTTTCGCGGTCAGGTCATCCCTCAACCTCGTGGCGGCAGCCCGTGTGGGACCGAGCAGCAGCAGACCGTCGGGATCGAGGACGCCGGCTTCGATCCGGCGCACCGCGAGATCGGTCAGAAGCGTCGACCGGCCGCTGCCCGGAGCACCGAGGACGAGGACCTGGCCGGCGTGGTCCTGCAGCGAGGCGAGCACACCCTCGTACCCGTCCCTGAGCCCGTCGTCACGGTGGGGGCGGCCGCCGGTCGCGGGTGCGGGCGGTCCTTCGTGGAGCGTGCTGGTCATGGTTCAAGACCATCACATCCCACGGACAATCAGGCGTACCGCAACGGGTGTCCTGCGCTACGGCGCGGGACGGCTCACGGACGCGCCGAGGCGGGCCAGGGCGTCCTGCTGGGCAGGGGACGGCCACCAGCGCGCCTCAGCGAGGACCACCCTGTAGTCGTCCTCGTCCACGGGGTCCGCAGGTACGGCCAGGGCAGTGCCCTCGTCGTCGTACCTGGACCGTGCCTCCCGCGCGAGGCCCCGGGCAGGACGACCGCCGGCCCGCAGCACGCGCCACCACGGCACGTCCCGGGCGGCGAGGGAGAGGGCCCGCCCCACCTGCCGCGGCCCTCCGCAGGCCAGCAGTTCGGCGATGTCCCCGTAGGTGAGCACCTTCCCCGGAGGGATCATCGCCGTCACGTCGAGGACCGCCCCGGCATAGCCTGCGGGATCGGCCCGCGCCATCGGCCGAGACCCCGCGGCGGCCTCCCGCGGGCCCGGCGGCTGCCGGCGGCCGTCTGCTCGTGGTCGCATGGGCTCAACCCTAGACCGGCGGGGCAGCGGAGCGGCGCACCGATTTGGTCGGACCCCGCGACTACGGTGATGCCATGACGAGCTGGCACACGGCGCCGAGGGCGGCCTTCGACCTGGAGACGACCGGACGGGATCCCCTGTCGGCACGCATCGTCACGGCGACCATCATCGTCGTCGACGGCGCGGGAACGGTACTGGAGCATCACGAGTGGCTGGCCGATCCGGGTATCGAGATCCCGGCGGGCGCGGCGGCGATCCACGGCATCACCACGGACCACGCCCGCTCGCTCGGCCTGGACGCCGGCGCGGTGGTCGGCGGCATCGCCGCGGTCCTCGCGCGCCTGTTCGCCGCGGACATCCCGGTCCTGGCCTACAACGCCCGCTACGACTTCACCGTGCTCGCCGAGGAGGGACGCCGGCACGGCATCGCCGTACCGGTGCCCTCGCCCGTGATCGATCCCTTCATCATGGACAAGCAGGCCGACCGGTACCGGCGGGGCAAGCGGACGCTGACGGCACTGTGCGAGCACTACGGCGTGCGCTTCGACAACGCCCACACATCCGCCGCGGATGTTTTGGCGACCCTGCGGGTCGGTGACATCCTCGCCGACCGGTTCCCGTTCCTCCAGCGTCCGGCGCGAGAACTGCACAGCGCGCTCGTCGTGTGGGCCGACCGCCAGGCGGACAGTTTCGAGGAGTATCTGCGCCGGACCGAGCCCGACGCCGTGATCGAACGGGCCTGGCCCGTCGTGCCCCGCGAGCAGGACACGCGACGGCCGGAACACTCCGTCGACCTCCGAGCGGAGCGGGTGGACGACGCGACACGGATCTCCGCTGCCGGCGCATCCGGCGGACCCGCACCCGCGGGAGCGGTCGAGGTCCTGCCCGCGGGAGCGGTCGAGGTCCTCCCCGCAGGCGCGGGACCGACGGCGACCGCCGGCGCGGCCGGTCCCGACATCGCCCGCTCCGGCATCGAGCCCGGCATCGAGTCCGGCATTGAGTCCGGCGTCGGATCCGGCGTCGGGAAAGTCCACGACGCGTCCGGCACGATGCCGGCGACAGAAGCCGTCCCCGTACCGCAGGCCGCCGCCGTCGCCTGATGTGCGCCGATCGGCGGGCGGCCCGGCGTCAGCCGGTCAGGCTCAATCGCTCGGGACGGCTTCCGCGGCGGCCTTCGCCGCCGCGGGCAGCGCCGCATGGATGCGCTCCATCGCGGCGTCGTCGTGGGCTGCGGAGAGGAACCAGGCCTCGTAGACCGACGGCGGGAGGTAGACGCCCGACTCGAGCATGGAATGGAAGAACGGGCCATAGCGGAAGCCCTCCTGGCCCTGCGCATCGGCGTAGTTGCGGACACCGTGCTCGGCGGTGCCGAAGGCCACGCTGAAGAGGTTGCCGGCACGCTGGATGGAGTGGTCCACCCCGGCCCTCGTCAGCTCGGCGGACAGGGCGTCGCTCACCTCGAGCGACCGTGCGTCGACGTGGCGGTAGACGTCGTCCGTCGCTGCGGTGAGGGTGGCGACACCGGCCGCCATGGCGATGGGGTTCCCCGAGAGCGTTCCGGCCTGGTAGACAGGCCCGATCGGTGCGAGGTAGTTCATCACGGCGGCGCGACCGCCCAGGGCCGCCGCCGGGATCCCGCCGCCGATGACCTTGCCGAAGGTGAGGAGATCCGGGGTCCACGGGTGCTCGGCGTCGTCGGCCCCGCCGGTCAGCTTCCAGTAGCCGCCCGGGTGCGTCCGGAACCCGGTCATCACCTCGTCGACGATGAACAGGGCGCCGTGCTCGGTGGTGATCCGGCTGAGAAAGGCGTTGAAGCCGGGAGCAGGAGTCACGACACCCATGTTCGCCGGTGCGGCTTCGGTGATGACGGCGGCGATGTGCTCGCCGTGCGTGCGGAAGGCCTCCTCGACGGCTTCGACGTCGTTGTAGGGCAGCACGAGCGTCTCCGCCGTCGTGGCCTCCGTGACGCCTGCGGAACCGGGCAGCGCCAGCGTGGCGACGCCGGAACCCGCGGCGGCGAGCAGGCTGTCCACGTGGCCGTGGTAGCAGCCCGCGAACTTGACGATCAGGGTACGGGACGTGAAGCCGCGCGCCAGCCGGACGGCCGTCATGGTCGCCTCGGTGCCGGTCGACACCATCCGCAGGAGCTCGACGGCGGGCACCCGTTCCTTGACGAGCTGCGCCAGGTCCGCCTCTGCGGGCGTCGATGCGCCGAACGTCAGACCGTGGTCGACGGCGCGGTGCACGGCGGCGATGACCTCCGGGTGGGAGTGCCCGAGGAGCGCCGGGCCCCAGGAACAGACGAGGTCGACGTACTGCGTGCCGTCGGCGTCGGTGACGTAGGCGCCGTGCGCATCGACGAGGAAGCGGGGGGTGCCGCCGACCGATCCGAAGGCCCGGACCGGCGAATTGACGCCGCCGGGCATGAGGTGGCGGGCACGCTCGTAGAGGGAGTCCGAGGTCGTGGACGTCGTCATGGTGGGTTCCTTAGCTGTGGGATTCGTCGAGCCAGAGCGCGAGCTCCGAGGCCCAGTAGGTGAGGATCATCTGCGCACCGGCACGCTTGATGCCGAGGACGGACTCCTCGATGGCGCGGCGGCGGTCGATCCAGCCGTTCGCCGCAGCGGCCTCGATCATCGCGTACTCACCGGAGATCTGGTACGCGGCGACGGGCACGGGTGACATGGCCGCGACATCGGCGAGGATGTCCAGATAGCTCATGGCCGGCTTGACCATCACCATGTCCGCACCCTCCTCGACGTCGAGTTCGACCTCGAGGAGGGCCTCGCGCCGGTTGGCGGCGTCCATCTGATAGGTCCGGCGATCGCCGGTGAGCTGCGAGTCGACCGCTTCGCGGAACGGACCGTAGAACGCCGAGGCATACTTCGCCGCGTAGGCGAGCACCACGGTGTCCTGGTGTCCCGCCTCGTCGAGCGCCTGCCGGATGACGGCGACCTGCCCGTCCATCATCCCGGACGGCCCGAGGACGTGCGCCCCCGCGTTCGCCTGCTCGACGGCCATCTGCGCGTACAGCGCCAGCGTGGCGTCGTTGTCGACCGATCCGTCGCCCGCGAGGACGCCGCAGTGGCCGTGGTCGGTGAATTCGTCGAGGCAGACGTCGCTCATCACGACGAGCGCATCGCCGACCTCGGCCCGGACGTCGGCGATCGCCCGGTTGAGGACGCCGTCGGGGTCGATGCCGGCGCTGCCGGTCGCATCCCGGTGTTCGGGGATGCCGAAGAGCATGATGCCGCCGACCCCGCGCTGCACCGCCTCGGACGCCGCGCGCTTGAGCGACTCCGTGGTGTGCTGGACGACGCCGGGCATCGACAGGATGGGAGAGGGCTCCGTGAGTCCTTCGCGGATGAAGGCGGGCAGGATCAGCTCGGATGGGTGGACGCGGTATTCGGCGACCATGCGGCGGAGCGCCGGCGTGGAGCGCAGCCGGCGCGGTCGGTGCTGGGGGAAGCTCATGGCTGGTCTCCGATCGGTGGTGCTGAGGTGGGTGCTGAGGTGGGTGCTGAGGTGGGTGCTGAGGTGGGTTCGGGTGGTGGTGCTGGAGCGGGTCCTGCGGGCGGTCCGGTCGACCCGGACACCGGCCGTCCCGATGGCAGGGTCACCGGTTCGGTCCCGAAGGCTTCCAGGACCGCCGCCCTGATCGCGGACGGGGTGGGTCCGGTCGCCGTCGCCCCCGGTTCCCAGCCCTGCCCGCGCAGTGCTGCCGCGGTCGTCGGACCGATCGCGACGGGGTGGAACGCCAACGGCCCGGCGGCCAGCCTTTCACGAAACTGCTGCACCGTGCTCGGCGCGGTGAAGACGACGGCGGGCTGGACACCGGCGGTCGCCAGCCCGACGACGTCGACCGGGACCAGCAGCGGCGGCGGAACTCCGTCCTCGACGACGCCGGGGACGCGCCGGGACGGGTGCGCCGGATACGGGACCGTGCGGTAGGCCTCGATCCGCTCGACCCGCCAGCCCAGGCCGGTGAGGCCCGCCCGGAGGTCGTCGGGTGCGAGGTCTGCCTGCGGCAGGAGGATCCGCTCGTGCCCTCGCCCGATGGCGCGGAGCAGGCCCGCGGAGGTCGCGTCGCCGGGTACCAGGTCGACGGCGACACCCGCGTCCTCGAGCAGGCGTGCGGTCGCCGAACCGACGGCCGCGACCCTCGTCCCACCCGCCGCTGCCGCGAGGCCCGCCGTATGGGCCCGGCCGATAGCATCGAGCGCCTGGACGGTGTTGCCGCTCGTCACCACGAGCCACCGGTACTCCCCCCGAGCCAGGGCCGTGAGCCCCTTCAGGACGGCGTCGACATCCCCCGGGAGCTCGGTCTCCGTGAGCGGCAACGCGAAGACGGACAGCGCCGCCGCCCGGAGCGCATCGGCGATGCGGACCGCCCGTGCAGGATGGCGGAGGACGATCACGCTCCTCGCCGCCGGGCCGCCGACCACGCGGGTCAGCTGCTCAGGGGTGCGATATCGGCGGCGCCGGCAGCGAGCAGTTCCTCGGCGAGCTCCACCCCGAGCCGCGCGGCGGCCACCGCGTCCGTTGCGGGAGCCGATCGCGTCACGCGGAGGATCGCCCGGCCGTCGAGGCTGCACACCACCGCCTCGAGCGCGAGTTCCTCGCCCTGCAGCCGGGCGAGGGCACCGATCGGAGCGGCGCAGCCGGCCTCGAGCTGCAGCAGGACGGCCCGCTCCGCCGTCACGGCCAGGCGCGTGGGCAGGTGGTCGTAGGCGGCCAGGGCCTCACGCATCCCGGGGGTGGCCTCGGCCTCGCGGCACTCGACGGCCAGCGCTCCCTGTCCGGGTGCTGGGAGCATCACGGCGGGATCGATCAGTTCGGTGATCGCGTCGTCACGGCCGAGCCGCTTGAGGCCGGCAGCGGCGAGGACGACGGCGTCGAGATCACCCGGCGCGCCGATCACGAGTCCCGCGACGCGTCCGAGGCGCGTGTCGACATTCCCGCGGATGTCGACGACGTCCAGGCCCGGCCGCGCGGCACGGAGCTGGGCCGCCCGGCGGGGCGACCCGGTCCCCACGCGCGCACCGTCCGGCAGGGTCGCGAGCGTCAGTCCGTCACGGGCGCAGAGGGCGTCACGGACGTCCTCCCGCTCCGGGACGGACGCCACGGTGAGGCCCGGAGCAGGCAGGGTGGGCAGGTCCTTGAGCGAGTGGACCGCGATGTCGCAGCGCTCCTCGAGCAGCGCGTCACGCAGCGCCGCGACGAACACACCCGTACCTCCGATCTGCGACAGCGACCCCCGGAGGACATCCCCTTCCGTGCGGATGCGCACCAGTTCATACGGCAGGGCTGCGAGGTCGGCCACGCGCTCGGCCACCGTCGTCGTCTGGGTCATCGCGAGTGCGCTGCCCCTGGTCCCCACCCGGATGGCGCCGGTCGCCCCGGCCTGCGTGTCCATGGTTCCCGCCGACATCACATACCGGGGTTGGGCAGCGGCGTCCCCACGGTGGAGTCGACGGAGGCGATGGTCGGCTTCTCCCCGCGCCGGTTCGCGCAGCAGTTCGGCCGGCAGACGTCGTACCAGGGGCCGAGCGCGGTGGCGGACGGACGGTCGGCGATGTTGTTGTCGATCGTCCGCTCGAGGATGAGGTCGACCAGGCCGGCGACGAACGTGGCGTGCGTGCCGGGGGTCGGGACGCGGTCCGCCACGATACCGAGCTCACCGCACGTCTCCAGCGCCTCGGTGTCGAGGTCCCAGGCCACCTCCATGTGGTCGGAGACGAAACCGAGCGGCACGATCACGACGCCGCGGGTGCCGCCCTCGTAGCGGTCACGCAGGGCATCGCTGATGTCGGGCTCGAGCCACGGGATGTGCGGGGCACCGGACCTGGACTGGTAGACGAGCGACCATTCGACACCGGCGGCCTCGGGGATGCGGTCGAGGACGGCCTGCGCTGTCGCGAGGTGCTGGGCCACGTAGGCGCCCTCCTCGTGGGCGGGCCCGCCGTCGCCGTTCCGCGGCCCCGCGGCCTCGGCGTCACCTATGGGGATCGAGTGGGTGGAGAACATGATGTGCACGGGGGCGTCAGGCGTGCCCTGCTCCGCGAGACCTGCACGGACCGTGGCGAGTCCCCCGGTGACACCTTCCACGAACGGCTCGACGAAGCCCGGGTGGTCGAAGTACTGGCGCACCTTGTCCACCTCGAGGCGTCCCTCGAGGCCGGTCTTCACGAGTGCCATCCCGAGGTCCTCGCGGTACTGGCGGCAGCTGGAGTAGCAGGAGTAGGCGCTCGTGGTGACGGCGAGCACCTTGCGGTGTCCGGCGTCGTACGCCTCCTGCAGGGTGTCGGCGATGAACGGCTCCCAGTTGCGGTTCCCCCAGAAGACCGGCAGGTCGATGCCGCGGTTGCGCAGCTCGGCCTCCATCGCCGCGCGGAGGGCGCGGTTCTGGCTGTTGATGGGGCTGACGCCACCGAAGGCCCGGTAGTGGTGCGAGACCTCCTCGAGCCGCTCGTCGGGGATGCCGCGGCCGCGGGTGACGTTGCGCAGGAACGGGATGACGTCGTCCTGGCCCTCGGGTCCGCCGAAGGAGGCGAGCACGACGGCGTCGTACGCCTTCGGCGCCATGCGGCCGTTCTCGTCGACTCCGTCGAGGGGGTTGAATGCCTGTGTCGTCACTGGAGCACCTCTGCAATCTCGTCGTGGTTGATCCGCCGGCCGGTGTAGAACGGCACTTCCTCGCGCACGTGGCGGCGTGCTTCGGTCTCCCGCAGGTATCGCATCAGGTCGACGAGGTCGACGAGGTCCGGAGCCTCGAGTGCCAGGATCCATTCGTAGTCGTTGAGGGCGAAGGATGACACGGTGTTGGAGATGACCTGGGGATACTTCCGGCCCTTCAGCCCGTGATCCATGAGCATCTCCCGGCGCTCGTCGGTGGGCAGGATGTACCACTCGTAGGAGCGGACGAAGGGGTACACGCAGACCCACTCCGCCGGAGCCACCCCGCGGGAGAACGCCGGGCTGTGGGACTTCGAGAACTCGGCGTCGCGGTGCACGCCCATGGCGGACCACACCATGGTGGTCTCGGCGAACATCTCGGTCCTCCTGAGCCTGCGGACCGCCATCTGGAGGTCCTCCGGGCGGGGCCCGTGCAGCCAGACCATGACGTCGGCGTCGGCCCGCATCGCGGAGACGTCGTAGAAGCCACGGAGCACCACGCCGTCCTGCTCGAAGGAGGCGACGACCTCGTCGAGCGTGTGGGCACCGGAATCGGTCGTCGCGGAACCCCGCTTGAAGACCGTCCAGAGCGTGTAGAACAACTCACCCGGGGCTTCGGCGCCCTCTCCGGTCTGCTGTGGAGCGTGGGCGGGGTTGCTACCGTTCGGCTCAGTCATGGTACTAGTCTGCCCCCGCCGGAAGACGATTCGAAATCCTTCTCTTCTACAAACGGTAGAAGAGACGAACGTCACATCGGGGCGCCGGTGTCGCCCCTCAGCAGGACGTCAGCAAGGGCTGTCGCCCGCACCCGCGCGTCGTCGATGACGGCCACGAGTCCCGTCCCTGCCAGCCATCCGCCGGTCACGGCGAGCGACTCCGCAGCCGCGGCCACTGCCCCCCGGATGCGGGCGACGCGCTCGCGGTGACCCACGGAGGCGTGCGGCAGCGCGCCTGCCCAGCGCACCACGTCCCAGTCGAGGATGTCCGCCTCGTCGATGCCGACACCGAGCAGGGTCGAGGCGTCCGCGAGCGCGTGCCGGTAGAGGAGCTCGTCCGGTGAGGCGAGCCCGACGTCGGCCGGGGTGTCCCCCACCCGCCCGAAGGACAGCCGCAGGACGTGCGAGCCCGGACCCGCCTGGTCGCGCAGCCACGCCCACTTCGCGGTCGAGTGCGTCAGTGCCTTCGCGGCGACCCCCTCGACACCCCGGGCCACGAGGACGCCCGTCCCGCGCGGCCGGGCATCGAGTTCGGGGACGTCCACGATCATCGTCACCAGGGCGACGCCGGGCACCGGATCGGGGCGCTCGTCGGCGAGGGCCGGGATGGCAGGAGCCAGCAGGTCGACGGCGGCGCGACCCTCGGTGGCCACGACGACGGCGTCCGCCCCGATGCGACGGGTCAGGGTCGAGTGCTCGGTGGTCACCGTCCAGCCCGCACCGTCGCGGGTCACGCCGGAGACCTGCTCTCCCGTCCGCAGGTCGGCGCCGTCGGCCCTGAGCTGCTCCACGAGCGCATCGCGGAGCTGGGCGATGCCACCGTCGAGGCCACCGACGGCGGCCCCCGCCGGTGCGGCCTTACGCAGCGCTCCGGCCGCCGCACCGAGGGATCCCAGCCGTCCCATGGTCGCCCGGAGCCCGGGGGCCACCGAGTCGACGTCGAGATCGTCCGGGTCGGCGGAGAACACACCACCGGCGACGGGCGCGACCAGGCGCGTCAGCACCTCCTCCCCCATCCGCGTGCGGACGAGTTCACCGAGGCTGACTCCGCTGCGGGTCGCCAGCGATCCCACGGGCAGCACCCTGTCCAGGGCCGCGCGCAGCGACCCTGCCCGGCCGATCACCGCGGTGATGGCGGGATCGCCCGGATCAGCGGGGATGCCGAGGACCCCGGAGTTCGGCAGGGGCTGCGCCGCCGCCCGGAGGTCCCTGCCGGGCAGCTGCACCCAGGCACCCGTGGCATCGGGCGTGACGATGCGGTCACCGAGTCCGAGCTCTCCGGCGAGCGCCGGGACGGTGGCCGAGCGCGTCGAGAAGGACTCGGCACCGCTGTCGAGCTGGAATCCTCCGAGCGATCTGCCGTCCACGGTCCCGCCGAAACGATCGGACCGTTCCAGGAGCGTGACGGCCAGTCCGCGGGCCAGCAGGGTCCGCGCGGCGACGAGGCCGGCCAGCCCTCCGCCGATGACCACGGTCCGGCGGCGGGCGGGTGCCGCGGCCGCGCCGTCGTCCGCTGCCGCCTCCCGTGCGGGTGCGGGCGGCGCTGCCGCTGCCGCTGCGGGCATGGTCGCCGGGGCTGCCTGAGCTACCGCCGGTGGGGAAGCCGCGAGCGAAAGCCCGTCCGCGGACGCGGCGGGACCGGACCCGACGACGGCGCCGGTCCGGCCACCTGCCCCGCGATCCACTGCTGCGGCGCCGGCGGGCGTCTCCCGCCGGCCACGCCCGACCGCCTTGTCCATGCCTACGGCTCCACGGAGTGGATGAGCTCCACGACGCGCGTGAGCACGTCGGGGTCGGTGTCCGGGGGGACGCCGTGCCCGAGGTTGACCACGTGACCGGGCGCCGAGGCGCCGGCTGCGAGGACCTCGCGCACATGGCGTTCGAGCACCGGCCACGGCGCGGGTAGCAGTGCCGGGTCGATGTTGCCCTGGAGCGGTACCGAGCCGCCGAGGCGCCGGTTAGCCTCGTCCAGCGGCAGCCGGTAGTCGACGCCGATCACGTCCACGCCGACCTCGTGCATCGCCGCCAGGAGCTCCGACGTACCGGTGCCGAAGTGGATGAGGGGTGCGCCGGAGCCCCGCACGTGGTCGAGGGCCCGGCGCGAGGCCGGCGCGACGTGCGTGCGGTAGTCGGCGAGACCCAGGGAACCCGCCCACGAGTCGAAGAGCTGGGCCGCACTGGCGCCCGCCTCGAGTTGAGCGCGGAGGAAGGCGCCGGAGGCGTCCGCCGCCCAGTCGGTGAGCGCGGACCACGTCCCGGGATCGGCGTGCATCATGGTGCGCGGACCCAGGTGGTCCCGGGAGGGCTTCCCCTCCACCATGTACGCGGCGAGCGTGAAGGGCGCGCCGGCGAACCCGATGAGCGGCGTGGTCCCGAGCTGCGCCACGGTCAGGGCCACCGCCTGCCTGATCGGCTCGAGCGCCTCATCGGTCAGTGTGGGCAGGGCGGCGACGTCGGCCGCGGAGCGGATGGGCGAGCCGAGGACCGGGCCCACACCCGGCACGATGTCCACGTCCACGCCTGCGAGCTTGAGCGGGATGACGATGTCGGAGAAGAAGATGCCCGCATCGACGTCGTGGCGGCGGACGGGCTGCAGGGTGATCTCCGAGGCCATCTCCGGATCGAGGCACGACTCGAGCATGTCGGTCCCCGCGCGGAGGGCCCGGTACTCCGGCAGGGAGCGGCCGGCCTGGCGCATGAACCACACGGGCCGCCGATGCGGCGTCTGCCCGCGATAGGCGGAGATGAGTGCCGAGCCGGACGTGCGTCCGTCGACCAGCGGGTGCGATGCTCCAAGGTCCATACCGCCGATTCTGCCGAAGTTCACAGCGTTTGGATAACCGGCGCCGCCACGGGCCGGCCGGGCGTGCCCAAGATCACGCCCGTCCGAGTGGGGCAGGATTCCGCAGGATTCCGCGGATTGCAAGCTCCGGTAAGGCTGGCCTATTCAGTGGGGAAGGGCCGTTCTCGGTATGATCGAGGGGTTGTGGTACTTCTTTCACTTGTAGCGACACACTCGAATGTGGACCTGGAGACGGTCGCCCGACTGAGCGTCGGGGCCCCCCAGGTCCCTGCCGCCGTGCTCGCCGATGACAGGGCTGTCTCCGGCGCCGTCGTGCTGGCCACCTGCAACCGCTTCGAGATCTACGCCGAGGCACCGTCCGAGGACGACGTCGAAGCGGCACGATCCGCCATCGTCTCGACGATCAGCGAGTACTCCGGCATTCCCGAGCAGTCCGTCTCGGCATCCTTCGAGACCCATACCGGCCAGGACGTCGCCGAACACCTCTTCGCCGTCGGCGCCGGACTGGATTCCGCCGTGATCGGCGAGCGCGAGATCGCCGGCCAGGTCCGGCGCGCCCTCATCGACGCGCAGGGTTCGGGGGCTGCGAGCGGCGGGCTCGTCCGTCTCTTCCAGGCCGCGTCGAGGACCGCGAAGGACGTCGGGGCGCAGACCGCGCTCGGCAGCCGCGGCCGCTCGATCGTCTCCGTGGCCCTCGAACTCGCCGGGGACATCTCCGCGGACGCCGACTGGTCACGGAAGACGGTCGTGCTCTTCGGGACCGGCGCCTACGCGGGCGCCACCATGGCAGCACTCAAGGACCGTGGCTGCACCGACATCTCGGTGTTCTCCTCGTCCGGTCGCGCCGAGGCCTTCGTCGCCACGCGCGGCGGCACTGCCGTCACCGCCGCCGACCTCCCCGGAGCGATGCGCCGCGCCGACGTCGTCATCGGCTGCAGCGGCAGCGACGCGCGGATCGATGCGGCCGACCTCCAGCGGATCCGCGAGGGCGGCAACCGGCCGCTCGTCGTGATCGATCTCGCCCTCAGCCACGACTTCGATCCCGCCGTCGGCATGCTCGACGACGTCGAGCTCATCACGCTCGAATCCGTCCGAGCAGCGGCCCCCGAGGAGCAGGCGGACGCGCTCGCCCAGGCCAGCGACCTCGTGCGCGACGCCGCCCGCACCTTCGAGGAGCAGCAGGCGACCCGCGCGATGAACGCTGCGATCGTCGCCCTCCGGCAGCACACGCAGGCCGTGCTCGATTCCGAGATGGAGCGCGTCCGGGCGCAGCACGGGTGCACGGCTGCCGCCGAGGAGGTCGAGTTCGCCCTCCGCCGCATGGTCCGCCAGCTTCTCCACGTCCCGACCGTACGGGCGCGTGAGCTCGCCGCCGAGGGTCGCCAGGACGAGTACACCGCAGCACTCGAGGCCCTCTACGGCATCGAGGTGGCTCCAGCGGCCGAGAAGGGGACCGGGACCTCGGACGCGGCCCTGCCGCCTGCCGTTCCGCCGCACACCGGCCATATCCACCGCGATGGCGCCGTGTGCCCCGTCGATCACGGGCGCCCCGCCCGGAGCGCCTGACTCCGCCAGTCCCCTGCGACCGTCGCGGCCGTCCCGTCCCCCCGGGGACGCCGCTCAGTACCTCGGCTTCCCGGGCTCGATCCGGCCGATCCATTCGATGATCCCGCCCTGCACGGACCGCGCGTCGGGGTGGCCCTGCGCACGGAGGAAGCGGACGACGGCGGCCGAGCGCACTCCTGACTTGCAGTGGACGATCACGGGACGGGCGGCATCGATCCGGTCCTCGCCGTCGAGGATGAGGTGCTGCGGGACCAGCCGGGCTCCCTCGATGGCGACGATCGCGTACTCCTCCGGGTTCCGGACGTCCAGCAGGTCGAAGTCCACGCTGCCGGCGGACCGTGCGGCCAGGAGTTCCGCCAGCTCGTCCACCGTGACCAGGGGAACCGGCCCGTCCTCGCTCGTCCCGGCCGTGCCGGCGTCGCCGGAACCGGAACCGGAACCGGAACCGGAAACGACCGAGGGCAGCCCGCAGAACTGCTCGTAGTCGATCAGCTCCGTGATCCGCTCCGCCGACGGGTCGGGGCGCACGCGCAGCTCGCGCCAGCTCATGTCCAGTGCATTGAACACCAGGACCCGCCCGAGGAGGGTGGTGCCCACGCCCGTGATCAGCTTGATGGCCTCGTTGACCATGACCGAACCGATCTGCGCGCAGAGCACGCCGAGCACCCCGCCCTCGGCGCAGGAGGGTACGGAGCCGGGCGGCGGCGCCTCCGGGTAGAGGTCGCGGTAGGTCGGTCCGTGGCCCTGCCAGAAGACACTCACCTGGCCGTCGAAGCGCAGGATCGACCCCCAGACGTAGGGCTTGCCGAGGATCGCCGCGGCGTCGTTCACCAGGTAGCGCGTGGCGAAGTTGTCGGTGCCGTCGACGATCAGGTCGTACTGCGAGAACAGGTCCAGCGCGTTCCCGCGGTCGAGTCGCTCCTCGTGCAGCACCACGCCGACGAGCGGGTTGAGCTCCAGGATGCTCGCCCGGGCGGACTCCGCCTTGGACCGCCCGAGGTCGGCCATGCCGTGGATGACCTGCCGCTGCAGGTTGGAGAGCTCGACGTCGTCGTCGTCCACGATCCCGAGGAGGCCGACGCCCGCTGCCGCGAGGTAGAGCAGCGCGGGCGAACCGAGGCCGCCGGCGCCGATCACCAGCACCCGGGCGTTCTTCAGCCGCAGCTGCGCCTCCATGCCGAAGCCCGGGATGATCAGGTGGCGCGAGTAGCGCAGGATCTCCTCGGGGGTGAGGCCGGCTGCCGGCTCCACGAGCGCGGGCAGACCGGACACGGTCGTGGGCGGCGTCCCGGAACGCGCCCCGACCGACGGCCCGGACGGCGCCCCCGTCGGCGTCCCGATCGGTGTCCCGACGTCGGCGGAAGTGTTCGGAGCGGTCGGTGAAGCGGTCATGCCCAAGGGTATTCCGCCGCGCACCGGTGGAGCCATCGCAGGAGGACTGATGGGTAGACTGATCTGGCCCCATCCGCCCCCAGGACCCGAGGATTCCCCGTGAGCGCCGACCCGAGCACCGCAGGAAAAGCCGTCCGGCTGCCGCGGGACGAGCGACGTCGGCAACTCCTGGCGGCAGCGCAGGAGGTGTTCGTCGGCAACGGCTACCACGGGGCCGCGATGGACGACATCGCGGTCGCGGCCAAGGTCAGCAAACCCGTGCTGTACCAGCACTTCCCCGGGAAGCGGGACCTGTACCTCGCCCTGCTGGACAGCCACCTGGCCGAGCTCACCCAGCTGCTCCACGACGCCCTGCGTTCCACCGACGACAACAAGCTGCGCGTGCACGCGACGATGCGCGCCTACTTCCAGTTCATCGCCCAGGACAGCCGGGCGCACCGGCTCGTCTTCGAGTCGGACATCAGCAACGAGCCCGACGTCAGCAGCAGGCTCGAGGAGTTCAACGCGCAGTTCGCGAGCGCGATCGCCGGCGTGATCGCCGGCGACACCCAGCTCTCGACGGTGGAGGCGACGCTCCTGGGCCGGGGCCTCGCCGGGATGGCACAGATCAGCGCCCGCTACTGGCTCGAGACGGATGGCAGCCTCGACATCGATGCCGCCGCGGAGCTGATCTACCGTTTAGCTTGGCGCGGAATCAGCCGCTTCCCCAAGGAGATCTAGAGTAGGTTCGAAGCAGTAACGCTCACTACACAGGAGGCATCCGCCGTGGAAGTCAAGATCGGTATCCAGAACGTCAACCGGGAGATCGTGCTCGAGTCCTCCGAGAGCGCCGACGCCATCGCCGACCTCGTCGCAGCAGCCATGGGCGGCGGTTCCGAGCTCCGCCTGAAGGACTCCAAGGGTCGCCAGGTCATCGTCCCGACCTCCGTCCTCGGGTACGTGGAGATCGGCGCCGAGGAATCCCGCCGCGTCGGGTTCGGCGCCCTCTAGCACTCCTGATCCTTCGTCCGACGAGAACCCGCGGCCCCGATCATCGGCCGCGGGTTCTCGTGTGTCCGGCCCCTGTCGGGAGCTGTGCCGGGGCGAGGCAGGGTGCGGACGGCGCGGCGGGCACCGGTGCCCGGTCCCTCGACCGGCGCCGGGCGTCAGGCCGTGAGGCCCAGCGCGCTCATGCGCCGCGAATGGTTCCTCGTGAGCTGCGAGAACAGGGCGGTGGTGTGCTGCGTGTGGTCGGCCTCGTTGGCGAAGAGCAGTCCCGCCAGGTACTCCCGCTCGATCCCGACGCGCTGAGCCTGCGTCAGGGCCTCTCCCACGAGCCTCCGCCCCCAGAGCGCGAGCCGGGAGGCGAGCCGCGGATCGTCCGCCAGGGCCTCCTTCAGGCGCCGCTGGAGGTGCGCGGCGCCGTCGCCCGAGTCGATCGCGCCGATCAGGTCACGGGTTCTCGGGTCCAGGCTGTCGGCGAGCGCCCGGTAGAAGTCGCCGGAGAAGGCGTCGATGACATAGGCCTTCATCAGGGACTCGTACCAGTCGCCCGGGCGGGTGCGCTCGTGGAAGGCATCGATCGAGGCCTGGAACGGCGCCATGGCGTCCTCGATCGTGACGCCGAGACCGGCCACGAACCGGCTGACCAGCTCGAAGTGCTCGAACTCGAGGACTGCGAGCCGCCCGAGGCTGGCCCGGTCCGCGAGGCTGGGCGAGAAACGGGCATCGGAGGAGAGTCGCTCGAAACCGGACAGCTCACCGTAGGCGATGACACCGAGGAGGTCGGTGACGAAGCTCGCGTAGCGGGGGTTGCCGAGTGCGTCGTCCGCGGCACTCGCCGGCAGCTGCCCGGCATCGGCCGGGACCGATGCATGCCGCGCACCGGGTCCAGCCGGTGACGTCGGCGCACCGGCGCCGACAGATGCTCCGGCAGACCGGTCCTGCGTCCGGCCCGTATCGGTCGCGGAAAGGGCCGTGCTGTCGGAGGAGCCGTTGTTCATTCTGCTAAGAGTACGCACTCCGGGGGGTCCGGCAAGCGCGTCCGAGGCCCGTGTGCGGATCCCTCTGTCCCCGGCGCGCCGAAGCGGTCTAGGATCATCACCTCCGGACCGTGGCGGGTGATCATCGCACGGACGGACGAGGCCCCGGCAGGATGCCGGGCGGAAGGCAGGACCGGATGGATTTCTCGGGTGTCCTCGAGCTCTCGGGCCGCACCGCGACCGGCATCGAGGTGCCCGAGGAGGTCCTTGCCGCGCTCGACGGCGGACGGCGCCCGCCGGTCCGGGTGACGCTCGGCTCCTACACGTTCCGCACCACCGTCGGTTCCCTGAACGGCCGCGCGATGATCCCCGTCAGCGGCGATCACCGCGCTGCCGCAGGGTTGACCGCGCGCCAGACCGTGCACGTCCGCCTCGAACTGGACCTCGCCGAGCGGACGGTCGACGTGCCGGAGGATCTCGCCGTCGCCCTGTCGTCGGATCCGCGGCTCGTCGCCGCGTTCGACGCCCTGTCCGTCAGCCGGCGGAAGGCCCTCGTGGTGCCGATCGAGCAGGCCAAGGGGGCGGATACACGGACGCGCCGCGTCGCGAAGGCCGTCGACTCCCTGCGCCCGCCGACCGACTGACGGCAGGATCCGGACGCCCGCGCGCCCCGGCCGACACCGGACAGGGTCCGCAGCGCCACCGGGCCGTGCTCGCACCGGATGCCTGTGACGTGCATTACCCTGAGCCCTGTGCCAGCACAGCATATGGATCTGAGGGACCGGGAGTCCCAGCAGCGCCTCACGGAGTCGCTGCGACTCCTGCGCGAGGAACTCGACATCAGGGAGGACTTCCCGGCCGACGTGCTGCGGGAGGCGGAGGAGGCGGTTGCCGCGCACCGCCCGCCGAGTGCAGACCTCCGTGACCTCCCGTTCCTGACCATCGACCCGCCGGGGTCCACCGACCTCGACCAGGCCGTCCATCTGGCCCGCCTCCCGGAGCCCGCGGGCGGGTTCGAGGTCTGGTACGCCATCGCGGACGTCCCGCTGTTCGTTGCTCCGGGCGGCGCGATCGACGCCGAGGCACGGCTGCGCGGACAGACGATGTACGCTCCGGACGGCCGCATCTCACTGCATCCCGAGGTCATCTCCGAGGACGCCGCAAGTCTCCTGCCCGAGGAGGACCGGCCCGCCTTCGTCTGGCACTTCCGGCTGGACGCTGCCGCCGTCGTCCGATCGGTGACGGTCGAGCGGGCCGTGGTGCGCAGCCGCCGCCAGCTCACCTATGCGGAGGTCCAGGCGGACGTGGACGCCGGCAGGGCGGACGCGCAGCTCGAGCTCCTGCAGGAGATCGGCCTGCTCCGCATCCAGCAGGAACTCGACCGCGGCGGAGCCAGCCTCAACCTCCCCCGCCAGGAGATCATCCACGACGGCGAGAGCTACAGCATCCTCACCGAGCCGGCGCTCCCCTGCGAGGACTGGAACGCCCAGATCTCGCTCATGACGGGCATGGCGGCCGCGCGCATGATGATCGACGGCGGCATCGGCGTCCTGCGCACCATGCCCGAGCCCGACGACGGCGCGCTCGGCAAGTTCCGGCGGCAGTCGGAGGCGCTCGACCACCCGTGGCCCGAGGACCTCCCCTACGGCGCGTTCCTCCGCACGCTAGACGTGACCGATCCCCGGCAGCTGGCCCTCATGCACGCCGCGGCCTCGCTCTTCCGCGGCGCCGGCTACACGGCCTTCGACGGCGAGGTGCCCGAGGCCGTCGTCCAGTCCGCCATCGCCGCCCCCTACGCGCACACCACCGCTCCCCTGCGCCGGCTCGTCGACCGCTTCGTCCTCGTGATCTGCGCATCGCTCTGCGCGGGCGAGGAGGTGCCCGCCTGGGTGCGGGACGTCCTTCCCGACCTCAACGCCCTCATGGCGTCGTCCAACCAGACGGCGTCACGCCTCGACTCCGGAGCCATGGACGCCGTGCAGGCCGCGCTGCTGAGCAACCGCATCGGCGAGGCGTTCTCCGCCGTCGTCCTGCAGGCCTCCCCACCCGCCGTGGCGGACGCACCCGGGAAGCAGGCACCGCGGCTCTCGGGCACGGTCCAGGTCACCGAGCCGCCGCTGGAGGCGAAGTGCTACGGGGAACTGGTGGCGGGAGAGCGCGTGACGGTGGTGCTGCTCGAGGCGGACATCGCCCGCCGGCGCCTCCGCTTCGAGGTCAAACCCACTGACGCGCGGTGACCCCGCACCCGGCGCGGCGTGCACGCGCCGGGCGATGACACGCTCCCGGGGGCGGGCAGGGTAGGCTTGGAGCGTAGTAATGGATGCCCGGTCGTTATCCCTCTTCGATAACCCGCAGTACCTACTCGATCCCGAGTTTTCCCGCGGGCGCAGGTCTCCCTCCGCAGCCCGCACGCAGTTGCAAGCCCGCGATCGGCTTCCACTGGACGCCCTGCGCCCGCCGATACGCTCCGCACCGGATGGACTCCATCCGGGCGTCGAGCCTCAGCGGCCGTACGGCCTGAATGAACGGTAGAACGTGCACAACACAGATCACGACACGAACAGTTCCCCCGCGGCCGACGCCCACCACCTCGTCGCCGACAACTCCGAGGACGCCATCGACGTCGAGGAGACGCTGGTCACCACCGAGGAGCCCCACGCTCCCGTCGCGGAGACCTTCGCCGACTTCAACGTCCGCCCGGACATCGTGGAATCCCTCGCGGATGCGGGCATCACCCACCCCTTCCCCATCCAGGCGATGACCCTGTCCATCGCGCTCGGCGGACACGACATCATCGGCCAGGCCAAGACCGGAACCGGCAAGACGCTCGGCTTCGGCATCCCGGCGATCCAGCGTGTCGTCGGGCCGGACGACGCCGGCTACGAGAAGCTGCCCGTCCCCGGTGCACCGCAGGCCCTCGTCGTCGTCCCCACGCGCGAACTCGCCGTGCAGGTGGCAGGTGACCTCACGACGGCGGCGAAGAAGCGCAACGCGCGCATCGTCACCATCTACGGCGGGCGTGCCTACGAGCCGCAGATCGAGGCCATCAAGAAGGGCGTCGAGATCGTGGTCGGGACCCCTGGCCGCCTGATCGACCTCTACCGGCAGAAGCTCCTGGTCCTGAAGAACGTCAAGATCGTGGTGCTGGACGAGGCCGACGAGATGCTGGACCTCGGGTTCCTGCCCGACGTCGAGACCCTCATCGCCGCGACGCCGCCGGTTCGCCAGACACTCCTCTTCTCCGCGACCATGCCCGGCCCCGTCATTGCGATGGCGCGCCGCTACATGACGCAGCCCACGCACATCCGGGCAGCGGACCCCGAGGACGAGGGCATCACCAAGAAGGACATCCGGCAGGTCATCTACCGGGCTCACAACCTCGACAAGGCCGAGGTCGTGGCCCGGATCCTCCAATCCCGCAACCGCGGCCGGACCATCATCTTCTGCAAGACCAAGCGCACCGCGGCGAAGCTCTCCGAGGAGCTCATCGACCGCGGCTTCGCGGCCGGCGCCATCCACGGCGACCTCGGCCAGGGAGCGCGCGAGCAGGCCCTGCGCGCCTTCCGCGGCGACAAGATCGACGTGCTGGTCGCCACCGAGGTCGCTGCCCGCGGCATTGACGTCGAGGACATCACGCACGTCATCAACTACCAGTGCCCCGAGGACGAGAAGGCCTACCTGCACCGCGTGGGCCGCACGGGCCGCGCCGGCAAGAAGGGCACCGCGGTCACGTTCGTCGACTGGGACGACGTGCCCCGCTGGGGCCTGATCAACAAGGCGCTCGGCCTCGACGCGCCCGAGCCGATCGAGACCTACTCGTCGTCGCCGCACCTGTACACCGATCTGGACATCCCCGAGGGCACCAAGGGCCGGCTGCCCCGCAAGGACCGCAAGCTCGCCGGGATCAACGCCGAGACCCTCGAGGACCTCGGCGAGACCGGCAAGCGTGGCGGCGGGCGCCCGGACGGCGCCGGTGGTGCCGCGGGCGCGGGCGGTCGCGGACAGAGCCGAGACGGCGGGCGGGGTGGCCAGAGCCGCGACGGCGCAGCAGGCGGACAGCAGCGCGACTCCGGCAGGGGTTCGCGAGGCCGCGGCCGCGGCGGCCGCGGAGCGGACAGCAACGGTCCCGCCGAGTCGACGTCGTCCGCTGCAGCACCCGCAGCGACCGGGGCAGCCGACCCCGAGGGCGGACGCCGCCGTCGTACCGCCGACGCCGTGTCCGGCGAGACGGCTGCGGGCGACCGCCCCCGCCGGAGCCGAACGCGTCGCCGCAACGGCGAGGTCGTCGGGAACCCTGCCGGCGGCTCGGAGGACTAGTCCTCGGTGACGGAACTTCCTGCGCCGTCCGTGTCTCCCGTGTGGAGCGCGGACGGCGCCAATCTCGTGGTCCACGCCGACAACGCGCAGTACCTGCCCATCCTGCCCGATGCGTCGTTCAGCATGATCTACGTCGATCCGCCGTTCAACACCGGCCGTGCGCAGCGGCGGCAGCAGACCTCGATGGTGCGGGCGGCCCCGGGGTCAGGTGACCGCGTGGGCTTCAAGGGACAGTCCTACTCGACCGTGAAGGGCATCCTCGCGAGCTACGACGACGTGTTCGAGGACTACTGGGACTTCCTCGCCCCACGGCTCGCCGAAGCCTGGCGACTCCTCGCCGCCGACGGCACGCTCTACGTGCACCTCGACTACCGCGAGGTGCACTACGCCAAGGTGATGCTGGACGCCCTCTTCGGGCGCGACTGCTTCCTGAACGAGATCATCTGGGCCTATGACTACGGCGCCCGGGCGAAGCGGAAGTGGCCCGCGAAGCACGACAACATCCTCGTGTACGTGAAGGACCCGGCCGGGTACCACTTCAGCAGCGACGAGGTGGACCGGGAACCCTACATGGCTCCCGGCCTCGTGACGGCGGAGAAGGCGGCGCTCGGCAAGCTGCCCACCGACGTGTGGTGGCACACCATCGTGTCCCCGACCGGCCGGGAGAAGACCGGCTATCCCACGCAGAAGCCCGAGGGGCTGCTGCGGCGTGCCGTCGCCGCGAGCAGCCGCGAGGGCGACTGGGTCCTGGACTTCTTCGCGGGGTCGGGGACCCTGGGCGCCGTCGCCGGCAAGCTCGGCCGCCGCTTCGTCTGCGTCGACAGCAATCCGCAGGCCATCGAGATCATGGAGCGGCGCCTCGCCCCCTGGACCGGAGCGCCCTAGCCGGTCCACCGGGCATCCGTCCTGCAGGCCGCTGGTGCCCGGAAGGCGGACCGGAACGCCCGTCAGCCCGCCCGGGTCCCGGTGGCCAGACCGATGATCGCCTCGAGGGTCTCCGCGCTCGTCACGTTCTCGCCGAGCAGGTTCGGCTTGCCGGTGCCGTGGTAGTCGCTGGAGCCGGTCACGAGCAGGCCGTTGTCGCGGGCGATGCGCCGCAGCTCGACGCGGGCGCCCTCCGGGTTGTCCCGGTGCTCCACCTCGAGGCCCAGGAGCCCGGCGTCGATCATCTCGTCGATGACGGCGCCGCCCACCACGGCCCCGCGGTTGAACGCGGACGGATGCGCGAAGACCGGGACGCCGCCCGCCTCGCGGATGAGCGCGACGGCGGCTGCCGGATGCGGTGCGTAGTGGCTGACCCAGTACGGCGACCGCGCGGTCAGGATGCGCTCGAAGGCCTCGGACCGGCTCGTCACGATCCCGAGCGCGATCAGGGCATCGGCGATGTGCGGACGTCCCACGGTCGCGCCCTCGGTCACGTGCTCCTGCACCAGTTCCCACGTGATCGGGTAGTCCTCGGACATGAGCTCGACCATCCGGCGGGCCCGCGTGAGGCGTGCGTGCCGCGACTTGGCGATCTCCTCGCCCAGCCCGGCGTGCAGCGGATCGTGCAGATACGACAGGACGTGCACGCTGATGCCGGTGTCCGTGCGGCAGGAGACCTCCATACCCGGGACGAAGGTGATCCCCAGTGCGCCGGCCGCGGTGAATGCCCTGCTCCACCCCGCGGTCGAGTCGTGGTCGGTCAGCGCGACGGCGTCGAGGCCTGCGGTCGCGGCGGAGGCGATCAGGACGTCGGGGTCCTCGGTGCCGTCCGAGACGTTGGAGTGCGTGTGCAGGTCGATTCTCACCGGATCCAATCTACGCGCCGGGAGGGGGCAGCTCCTGTCGACTCCCCGGCGGTGTTCGGCGATGAGCAGGACGAGCTTCCCCGCGACACGCCCCTCCTCGCTCCTGCGGTGATCGTCCGCAGGAGCGAGGAGGGGCGGCCCGCTGTCCTGCCCGGACGATGGCGATCGCGATCGTCGTCGTGGGGTGTCCTGTCGCTGTCGTCGCTGCTGCTGCTCCACACCTCGGCGCCCGGACTCCTCAACGGCCCGACTTTCCTGCCATGCCGCCCCGGTGAGACGATGACGGGGTGAGCACCGACGACACCGCACCCGCAGGCCTGAATCCCACCGACTCCCCCGAGGGCCAGCCCCTCTCCGATCGGAACGAGAACCGCTCGCAGCGGCCCGATTCCGACGCCTTCAAGGCCTTCATGGCCGGCGACTGGGCCCGGTCCTCGGAGGAGCTGCCGCCCGAGGCGCCCGTCGCCGCGCACGCCGCCCGACGCCGGCGTGCCGTCTCCGACCGCTTCCCCGGCGAGCGCCTGGTGATCCCGGCCGGTCCGTTCAAGGTCCGCTCGAACGACACCGACTACCGGTACCGCCCGCACTCCGGGTTGGCCCACCTGACGGGCCTCGGCCTCGACCACGAGCCGGACGCCGTCCTCGTCCTCGAGCCCGTCGATCCCGGGACGGGCGACGACGGCGGCCACCACGTCGCCACGCTGTACTTCCGCGAACTGGCGGGACGGGACAGCGCGGAGTTCTACGCCAACGCCCGGTACGGCGAGTTCTGGATCGGCCAGCGGCTGTCCATGGCGCAGATCAAGGCTCAGCTCGCCCTCGAGACCGCGGACCTCGGCGACCTCGAGGTCGCCATCACCAAGGACGCCGGTGTGGTCGAGATCGGCGGAACCGGGATCCGCCTGCTCCGGGAGGTGGACCTCAACGCCGACGCCCTCGTGGACACCTCACGCATCAACACGGGGGTGGACCTGGAGAAGGCCGACGCCCTGGACGCCGTGCTCGCCGAGGCCCTGTCCGAGCTGCGGCTCATCAAGGACGCCTGGGAGATCGAGCAGATGGAGGCCGCCGTCGCGGCGACCGTCAGCGGATTCCACGAGGTGGTCCGCTCCCTCCCCCGCGCCATCAGCCACCCCCGCGGCGAGCGCGTCGTGGAGGGCGCCTTCTTCACGCGGGCCCGCGAGGAGGGCAACGACCTCGGCTACGACACCATCGCGGCCTCCGGCAACAACGCGACCACCCTCCACTGGATCCGCAACACCGGGCAGGTGAAGGCCGGGGAGCTCCTGCTCCTCGACGCCGGCGTCGAAGCGGAGAGCCTGTACACCGCAGACATCACCCGGACCCTTCCCGTCAACGGCCGATACTCCGACGTCCAGCGGAAGGTCTACCAGGCGGTGCTCGACGCGGCGGACGCCGGCTTCGCCGCAGCGCAGCCCGGCCGGAAGTTCCGTGAGATCCACCTCGCCGCCGTCACCGTCCTCGCCGAGAACCTCGATGCCTGGGGACTGCTGCCGGTCACGCTCGAGGAAGCGCTCGCGGATGAGGGCCAGCACCACCGACGGTGGATGCCGCACGGCACCAGCCACCACCTCGGCATGGACGTGCACGACTGCGCCCAGGCGAAGCGGGAACTGTACCTGGACGGCGTGCTGACCGAGGGCATGGTGTTCACGATCGAGCCCGGCCTGTACTTCAAGGACGAGGACCTCGCCGTGCCCGAGGAGTACCGGGGCATCGGCGTGCGGATCGAGGACGACGTCCTGATGACCGCCGACGGGCCGGTCAACCTGAGTGCCGCCCTCCCGCGGAAGCCCGAGGACGTGGAGGACTGGATGGCCGGGATCTGGGGCCCATCCGGGGAGTAGTCGCGGGCCCCGGCGCCGGGGGGACAGAAAAGGCAGGGACCGCGGGGTCCCTGCCTTTTCGTTCTCTCGCTTCGATCGACGCCGACTCGTCAGCGTCGATCGCACCCTCGACTAGCGCGGTCCGCCGACCGCCGAGGAACCGGAGCCGGCCGGACCGTCGCCGTCCCCGGGCGCCTGCGCGCCCTGCTGGTGCGCTCCCGGCCCGTCGGTGCCGGCGGCGGAACCATCGGCGCCAACCTGCGTCCCGTCGGGGCCGGGCATCGCACGTCCGGCCGGATCCTCCACGCGGACCCCGTACTGGGGGCGGCCGTCGGGCAGGTCCGGGAACTGTCCGCGCCGTGGTCCGGTGGTGCCGGGTCCGGCCGTCGAGCCCGCCGCCTGACCCTCGACGTCCGCGGGCTGTGCCTGTCCGGGCTGCTGCTGGGGCTGCTGGGTGGGGAACGGATCGTTCCAGGACGCTGGTCTCTCCGGTGCCTGTCCCTGCTGGGGCGGTTGCTGCCCCTGGCCCCACGCCGCCGGGTTGCTGCCGGGATGCTGGGCCTGACCGTTCATGGGCAGCTGCTGCAGCAACCGGCGCGCCTCACCGGCGAGGCTCGGCTCGACCAGGAGGTCGTAGCTCGTCGCGACCACCTGGCTCGTCGAGGTGAAGTCCCGCTTGCCGCGCTGGAACGCGTAGGTGATGACGCCGAAGAGCAGCCAGAAGATGGCCCCGAGGAGGATCGAGGACGGTACCGTGCTGACCATGTCGCTGTTCGCGAACAGGCTCAGGATCAGGCCGACGAACAGTCCGAACCAGGCGCCGGACAGCGCACTGCTCAGGGCCACGCGGGGGTA
Source organism: Arthrobacter sp. CP30 (assembly GCF_053470025.1). NCBI lineage: Bacteria > Bacillati > Actinomycetota > Actinomycetes > Micrococcales > Micrococcaceae > Arthrobacter > Arthrobacter sp. CP30. Next base: position 178,513 of record NZ_JBQEMM010000005.1, on the reverse strand, counting down.
GCTGAGGCGCCCCGTGACCCGCTCCACGGCCTTCAGGTCGTTGCCCACGATCGCGACGCGCTGCACGGCGAACTTGTTGTCGGCGAGGTAGTCCACGGCCTTCTGCGCATCGAGGTAGCTGGTGTACCGCCCGATCGTCTCGCCGGTGGGCAGCACGCGGCCCAGGTCGCGGGAGGCAGTTGTTCCGAGAGGTGGTGTCGACATGCTCCCCATTCTTGCGTACCACCGCCGTCCGTGGGGGCGGTATCGCCGGGAGTGAACTGGCAGTTCGCCGGTGTCCGCCGCACGCCTGCCGGGAACGCGCCGGACGACCGTCCGGGCGTCGCACGGCCGCAGGATGCCACCCGGTCGTGTGCCGCCCGATAGCCTAGGGCGGTGACTACCAACCCGACCCGCGTCTTCGTCGCCCGGCTCCTCGGCCTCGACGTCTTCGACCCCCTTGGTGACCGCCTCGGGCGTCTCCGTGACGCCGTGGTCCTCGACCGCGGTCCGGGCAAACCGCCGCAGGTGATCGGCCTCGTCGTCGAGGTGCCCGGGAAGAAACGCGTCTTCGTCCCCATGACCCGGATCACCTCGATGGATCCGTCGCAGATCATCTGCACCGGCCTGGTCAACCTGCGCCGGTTCGAACAGCGCGGGGCGGAGATGCTCGTGGTCGCGGAGCTGTTCGACCGCCGGCTGACGCTGCGCGACGGCAGCGGGAACGCGGTCGTCGAGGACGTCGCGATGGAGCGCAACCGCGCGGGTGACTGGCACGTGTCGCAGCTCTTCGTCCGACGCGGTGGTTCGACCTCCCCGCTGCGCGGGCTGCGGCGCGGCGGTGAGCGCATCATCATCGACTGGCTCGACGCCTTCCACGGCGCCACCGACGAGCCCCAGGGGGCCACGCAGTTCGTCGCCCAGCACGACGACCTGAAAGCGGCCGACTTCGCCGACGCCCTGCACGAGATGAACGACAAGCGCCGCATCGAGGTCGCCGGGGAGCTGCAGGACGACCGCCTCGCCGACGTCCTCCAGGAACTGCCCGACGACGACCAGGTGCAGATCCTGACCTCGCTCACCCGGGAGCGGGCGGCCGACGTCCTCGAGGAGATGGACCCGGACGACGCCGCCGACCTCCTCAACGAGCTGCCCGAGGCCCAGAAGGAGGAGCTCCTCCAGCTCATGGAGCCCGAGGACGCCGAGGACGTGCGCCGCCTGCTCGAGTACGAGGAGGACACCGCGGGATCCCTCATGACGACGGTCCCGGTCATCCTCCCGCCGGAGGCCACCGTGGCGGAGGCCCTGGCGCACGTGCGCCGGGAGGAACTCACACCTGCCCTCGCCTCCTCGATCTTCGTCTGCCGCCCACCGCTCGAGACGCCGACGGGCCGCTACCTGGGCGTCGTGCACATCCAGCAGCTCCTCCGTTTCCCCCCGCCCGAGCCGCTCGGCAACATCATCGACACCGGTCTCGAGGCGGTGGGCGATCAGGCGGACGTCAGCGAGGTGTCGCGCATCCTCGCGACCTACAACCTGAACTCGCTGCCGGTCGTCAACACCGAGGGGCGCCTCGTCGGCGCGGTGACGGTCGACGACGTCCTCGACCACCTGCTCCCGGACGACTGGCGGGCGCAGGACGATGCACCGGAACCGAAACGGGGTGGCCGCCGTGGCTGAGAAGATGAGGTCCAGCTCCCGGGGGCTGGACACGCCCAAGGAGACGCGGAAGCGGTTCCTCAACCGCCCACGGCCGAACCCCGACCGGTTCGGCAGCGCGACGGAGAATTTCGCGCGGTTCATGGGCACACCGCAGTTCCTGCTCTACATGACGGTGTTCTGCATCATCTGGCTGTGCTGGAACACCTTCGGTCCGGCGGGCCTCCGGTTCGACAGCGCGGCCCTGGGCTTCACGGCACTCACCCTCATGCTGTCCCTCCAGGCCTCCTACGCCGCCCCCCTGCTGCTGCTCGCCCAGAACCGGCAGGACGACCGCGACCGCGTCTCCCTGCGGCAGGATCGGCAACGGGCGGAACGCAACCTCTCGGACACCGAGTACCTCACCCGCGAGATCGCTGAGCTGCGCATCGCCCTGCGGGAGGTCGCCACGCGCGACTACGTCCGGTCGGAGCTGCGGTCGGTCCTCGAGGAACTGCTGGAGACGACGGACGGCCAGGAGCTGACCCTCCACAAGCGCAAGCCACGGAAGCCCCCGGAGAACACCGTGGCCATGCCCAAGGTCCAGTCGGCCGGGAGGAAGCCCGTCCGGTGAGCAGCGACCTTCCCGTCGGCGGGCCCTCGGAGGACGCCGTCCACGCCGCCCTCGCCACGGTGATCGATCCGGAACTGCGCCGCCCCATCACCGAACTCGGCATGCTCGACACGGTGTCCGTCGAGGGGGCGACGGTGCGCATCCGCGTCCTGCTCACCATCGCCGGGTGCCCGCTGCGCGACACCATCGTGCAGGACACCGAGGCGGCACTGTCCGCCGTCCCCGGCGTCGGGCGGGTCGAGGTCGACCTCGGCGTGATGGACCAGGAGCAGCGCGATGCCCTCAAGGAACGGCTGAAGGGCGCCGGCGGCCGCCGGGGCATCCCCTTCAACGATCCTGGCTCACTGACGCGGGTCTACGCCGTCGCGAGCGGAAAGGGCGGCGTGGGCAAATCCAGCGTCACCGTCAACCTGGCGGTCGCGATGGCCGCACAGGGGCTCCGTGTGGGCATCGTCGACGCCGACGTGTACGGGTTCTCCGTACCGGCACTCATGGGTATCACCCGGCAGCCCACCCGCGTGGACGAACTCATCCTGCCGCCGGTCGCCCATGACGTGAAGGTCATCTCGATCGGCATGTTCGTCGAGGGCAACCAGCCCATCTCCTGGCGAGGGCCCATGCTGCACCGTGCACTCGAGCAGTTCCTGACGGACGTCTACTTCGGCGACCTGGACGTCCTGTTCCTCGACCTGCCGCCGGGCACGGGCGACATCGCGATCTCGGTGGCCCAGCTCCTGCCGACCTCGGAACTGCTCGTGGTGACCACTCCGCAGGGCGCCGCGGCGGACGTGGCGGAGCGCGCAGGGGCGATGGCGGCGCAGACCGGCCAGGGGGTGGCGGGGGTGATCGAGAACATGTCGTGGCTCGAGCTGCCCGACGGCACCCGGCTCGACCTCTTCGGGAGCGGCGGGGGTGGGGCGGTGGCGGGCCGCCTGACGGCGACGCTGGGAATCGACATCTCCCTGCTCGGCAGCATCCCGTTGGACGTCGCCCTCCGGCAGGGCGGGGACGACGGCGTCCCCCTGGTCCTCGACCACCTGGCATCGAGGGCGGGTATCGAACTCGTGCGGATCGCCGGCGCCCTGGCCCGCCGTCCCCGCGGCCTCGACGGACTGAGGCTGAACGTCACGCCACGGTAGGCGTGCACGCAGGGCTCAGGTCGCCTCGAGATCGTAGGGGGCGGCCTGTCCTGCTTCGAGACGCGGCCCGAGGGGAACCGTCACGGCAGGTCGGGCAGAAGCGAGTGCGGCGGCAGCGGGCGCGGCGGCGGCGACAGGCTTCGGGGCACCCTCGCTGACCGGCTTGAAGACGTCCTCGATGTCGTCGAGGAGGGCTTCCTTGATGATGCGCCGCGGGTCGTACTGGCGGGGATCGAGCTTGCGCCAGTCGACCTCGTCGAGCTCCGGTCCCACTTCCTCCCGGAGCTGCTCGCGTGCTCCGCTGGCCATCCGGCGGAGGCCCTTCACGAGCCGAGCGAGCTGGGCGGCGTACTCCGGAAGGCGCTCCGGGCCGAGCACCACGACGGCGATGATCGCCAGGACCACGAGTTCGAGGCCGTTGATTCCCAACACCTGAAAAGACTACCTTCCCGCCCGGAGGCCCATCACCGTCACGGGTGTCCCCGCGGTGGGACCCCGCCATGCATCGCCGAAGATTCACCGGACCGTCATGCCCGAGTCATCCGACCGGCCGGTGGACCGCGGCTAGTGGGAGCTTCCCCCGGGGTGCGTGATCATCGACAGTCCCCGGACGATCCGCTCCATCATCGATTCCTCCTGGCGGGGTGGAGTCACGGCCAGCTGGGCGTGCTCCGTGGTCACGAGCTGGCTCAGTGTCTGCGGCATGGCGGCGGCAGGCATCGAAGACACCACGGTGTACGTGACCGTCGGGGAATCCAGCACCACCTGCCACGGCTCGCCCGAGCGCACCCACAGGTCGCGGTCGGCTCCGCCGACGTGCTCGAAGCCGTCGGCCGTGACGACGCGCCCTGTCACGGCGCTGAAGGGTGCGGCCGCACCCCCGCCCTCGTCGCCGACCTTCCTCTGTTCGTAGACCGTGACGGTGGAGCCGTCGTTCTCGAGGGTGAGCTCGAGCGTGGGCCTGCCGTCCACCGTGATCCCTTCGGCGCTGCTGAGCGTGAAGCCGAGCGATTCGAGCTCCGGGCAGTACCACCCTCCGGCTCGGAGGGTGTCCAGCTGCTCGGCGTCGAGGGTCGTCGGGGTGCGCGGCGCCACCGACTCCCAGCCTGCACGGAGTGCCGTGGAGCCGTCGGCCGCCTCGATCGTGGTGGAGGCGGCCTCGGACCCGACGATATAGGCGCTGCCGAGGATCGCCCCGGCCACGACGACGGTCCCGCCGGCTGCGGCAACGGCGGTACGACGGCGCCGGTGGGGCTCGGTCCGCTCGTGATGGTCCCGGACGAACGCCGCACTCGATCCTGCCCGGTCCTCACGCCGCTGGAACCGCGGAGGAGCCTCGACCGCGGCGGTGGGAGCCAGCAGTCGTCGCTGGAACTCCGGGTCGGGTACGGGCCTGTGCAGGCCGAGCAGGGCACTCTTGAGGGCGCGGAGCCTGGACACGGTCGCAGCGCACGCGGAGCAGCGGGCGACGTGGCGCTCGACGCCGATCCGGCGCCGGTCCGGCAGTTCGCCGTCCACGAGGTCCTGCAGGAGGCGACGGGGGTGAAGCACCGTCCCTAGCCCAGACCGGCGATCCGCGGGACACCCAGGGCAGTGCCGCTTCCTCCGGTGGGTCGCGGATCGCGGTGGGCGAGCTTCTCGCGGAGCATCGTGCGGCCACGGTGGATGCGCGAGCGTACGGTGCCGAGCTTGACCCCCAGAACCTGTGCCACCTCGTCGTACGCCAGGCCTTCGAGGTCGCACAGGACGACGGCGGCCCGGAAATCCGGGGGGAGCTCCTCGAGCGCCGACTGCACGTCGATGTCGAGGTTGTTGAACTCGAAGCTGCGCTCGGGGCCGGGGTGCTTGCTGGGGAGGCGGCTCTCGGCCTCCTCCGTCAGGCCGTCGAACCGGATGCGGGTCTTGCGCCGCGCCTGGTCGAGGAAGAGATTGGTGGTGATGCGGTGCAGCCAGCCGTCGAGGGTGCCCGGCTTGAAGTTCGCGAGGGACCGGAAGACCCGCACGAAGACCTCCTGCGTGAGGTCCTCGGCGTCGAAGCGGTTCCCGGTCAGGCGGTAGGCCAGGCGGTAGACCTTCGGCGAGTAGTTGGTGACCACTTCTTCCCAGGACGGGGCCACCCACGGGTTGCCGTGCTCATCGAGGATGGGATCGTCCGCCACTGCGGACCCACCAGCGGGCTGTGCCGCCTTCACGCTGGACATCATCTACCCCTTTTCGCCGCGTATCCCGATCGGGCCACCACGCCGATGCCCATGCAGCAGGCGGTGGTATCAGGGATTCGGGACCGTGCTCATGCCGGATGTCCCGAGTTCGAAGTCTTTCGCACCAAGCTGGGAGGTAGCTGGCAGGCCGGCGCGTGTTGATTCCGGGTATCGGCTTCGCCGTCGGTTACTCTCCGGCTCACCGGCGAACGGTCCGGAACGGCCGCCCGCATGGAAGTGCGAGCAGCCCAGACAGTAGTGTTGGGGCGGGGCTCCGGCCTCCGACAGTCCCCCTTATCCCAGAACAGAACGGATGCCCATGGCCGCCGACAAACACAGCAGCTGGTCCTACACGGAAGGGCTTCCCGACGAGGACGACATCCTGCTCCGTGCCCGCGACAGGTCCCATGAGCTGGGCGTCTCTCCGGTGACACCTGCAGTCGGCGCTGCCCTGACCGTGCTGGCGGCTGCCTCGAAGGCGACGACGGCGGTCGAGGTCGGCGCGGGTGCCGGCGTCTCGGGGGTCTGCCTCCTGAGGGGGCTCGGACGGAGCGCCGTGCTGACCACGATCGATTCCGACGTCGATCATCTCCGGGCGGCTCGGGAGGCCTTCGCGGAAGCGGGCATACCCTCCAACCGGACCCGCACCATCTCGGGGCGCGCCGCGGACGTCCTGCCCCGGCTGACGGATCGCGCCTACGACCTCGTCTTCATCGACGCCGACAAGGCGGGACTCCCGGCGTACGTGGAGCAGGCGATCCGCCTGCTGAAGGACGGCGGCATCCTCATCGTCAACGATGCCCTCGACCAGGACCGCGTGGCGGAACCCGCCGTCCGAGAGCAGTCGACCAACACGCTGCGGCAGGTGGGCCGGATGGTCCGAGACGACGATTCCCTCGTCTCGGCACTCCTCCCGACCGGCACGGGACTCCTCCTCGCCGTCAAGCAGAAGGCCTGATCGCGAAGAGGGCCTGACCGCGAAGCGGGGGCGGCGGGTGGACGGAGCGGTGTCAGCCGGTGACGGTGAGCAGGCAGTCCTTGAGGTTGCCTGCCTCTTCCGCGTTGAGTTCCACGACCAGGCGTCCGCCGCCGTCGATGGGTACCCGCATGATGAGGCTGCGCCCCTCCTTGGTGACTTCCATCGGTCCATCGCCGGTACGCGGTTTCATGGCAGCCATAGGGGTGTCCCTTTCAACAGGGCGCAACCGCGGTCAGCGGTAGCGCGACAGTAAACGGTGCTCCGTCCCGTCGACCCGGTGAGAGGCCCGGCGGTGCACGTCATCCCCTTCATTATTCAGCACAAGCCCTGCTCCTGCTAATTCGGGTGCGGCGTGGATCACACTCAGGGTGGATAATCCCCGTTCGATCCCGTGGGAGTCCAGCCCCACAGCGAGTCGACCCAGAGGAACTGCAGGACCACCGAGAGCGGCAGGAGCACCCAGAGGATCCTGCCTCGCTGCAGTGACGCAGCGGCGAGGGCGAGGGGGAAGAGCGGCACCAGGATGCGCCAGGTGCTGGACTGCGGGTCCCAGAAGGCCGCGAGGTACAGCAGGTAGGCGGCGCACCACGCATTCAGGACCAGCCCGAGCGACCGGACGGGGCGCGCGGAGAACAGTCCGATCCCGCCGAGAAGGAGCGCCAGGACCACGAGGGACGCCGCTGCCGGCCCGATGAGGGCCGCCGGGTTCTCGAACCACGGGAGGAAGGGGGTGAGCGCCTCGCCACGCCACGCGGTCTCGGTGGCGACGTAGGCGTCGCGCCGACCCGTCGCGATCCAGGCGATGAGGGGCCAGGCCACGGCGGAGAGCGACGCGACGCCACCGAGCAGCAGCAGGGGCAGGATCCGGCCGGCCGATTCCCTTCGGAGCACCGGATCCGCCCCCGCGCGGCGCCAGGTCCACACCTCGTGGACGAACAGGACGCCGAGGGCCAGCGCGAACGGCACTCCCGCCGGACGGGACAGGCACATGAGGACGACGACGGGCATCGCCGCGTAGCACCGGTGCGTCGACACGAGATGCAGCGCGGAGGCGAGGAGCAGGAGGTGCAGGGATTCGGCGTAGGGGACCTGCAGGATCGGCGAGACCGGGGCGAGCGACACGACCGCGACACCCGCGAGCGCGGTGCGGTGACCGGCCCGCAGCCGGAACAGCCGATAGATCACGAGGGCCGCGCCCGCAGCGGCGAGCCACGCGACCAGCGGAGCGAGGACGCCCCAACCGAGGCCCGTGACGACGTCGAGGCTGCGGACGATACCCGGATACAGGGGGTAGAAGGCCCACTGGTTGTGCGTGACGATGCCGAAGAGGTCCGTGGGCAGGTCCGTCGGATAGCCCTCACGGAAGATGCGCTCGTACCACCCGCTGTCCCAGTAGTTGATGAAGGTGCCGTAGGCGGGCGCGGGCCCGGACCAGGGACTCGCCCCCTGGCGGGATGCAGCGAGGAGGAGGATCGCCGTGCTGACGAGGCGTCCCACGAGGAAGAGCACGAGTACCTGGACGGACCAGTGCGCGAGGAGCCGGGACACGACGGTCCGGCGCCCGCTCCGTGCGACGGGAGCGGGGCCGGCCGCCGTCGCCGTGTCGGTCCGTCCGCGGCTGATCACGGGCGGCGCGCCCCCGTGGCCGCGCTGCTCCCCGGCACGATCGCGGGGGCGGCGTCGGACAGTGCATCGCGCACCCAGCAGTCCTGGAGGTGGTCGTCGACGTAGCCCGTGGCCTGCAGCATGGCATAGGCCGTCGTCGGGCCGACGAACCGGAAGCCGAGACCGCGGAGCGTGCGGGCGAGGGAGGTACTCTCCGGCGTGATGGCCGGGACGTCCGCGAGGGTGGCCGGAGCGGCGACCTCCGCAGGGCGGTGGGCGGCGAGGACCGAGCCGAGCGTCGTCCCGGCGGGCAGGTCGAGGAGCGCGCGGGCGTTCGAGACGGTCGCCTCGATCTTCTGGCGGTTCCGGACGATGCCCGGGTCGGCGAGGAGCCTCTCGATGTCCGCCTGGCCGAAGGCGGACACGGTGCGGGGCTCGAACCCGGCGAACGCGGAGCGGAAGGCCTCGCGCTTCCGCAGGATGGTGATCCAGCTGAGGCCGGACTGGAACGCCTCGAGGCTCAGCCGTTCGAAGAGTGCCGTCTCGCCCGTGACCGGCCGCCCCCACTCGAGGTCGTGGTACCGCTCGTACTCCGCACTGGACACGGCCCAGCCGCAGCGCAGGCGACCGTCCGACCCCGGGACAGCCCCGCTCACCGGCGTCCGTCCCGTCCCGCGAGCTCGGCCCGCAGGGCCCTGATCGTGGCGTCCCTGGCCTCGAGCGCGCTCGAGAGTCGATCGAGGACCTCGTCCACCTGGTCCATCCGGTACCCGCGCAGGCCCAGGCCGAACCGCACGGCATCGACGTCGGTCCCCGACGGATCATCGGGCAGCAGGACGGGCGGGAGGCTCGCCACCGGCTCGACCAGCCCGAGTCCGTCTCCCCGTGCCAGAGGGTCCTCGTCGCTGCCCGGTGTCAGGAGCCGGCTGTCGTCGTCACCCGTCGGGGTGCCCGCCGGGTCCCGCCCGGCCGCGTCGTCGGGCCCGTCCGCGGCACGGCGGAGGACGGACGGCTTCGCCCGCCGGGCGCCCCGGGGCCGCAGGACCGCCGGCACCTCCCGACCGGACGCGAGGAGCGCCGTGGCACCCACCAGCACGATGGCGAGGATCACCAGGAAGATAGTCACACGGCAATGGTGCCAGAGGCGCGCCCGCGTGAAGCTCAGGAAGTGCCGGAACGGCCGGCGGACGCCGCGACGATCCGGACGGCCTCCTCCGCCGTGTCCACGAGGTGGAGAAGGGACAGATCCTTCTCCGAGATGGTCCCCTCCGTGAGCAGGGTGCCCCTGATCCAGTCGAGCAGCGGCCGCCAGTAGTCGACGCCGATCAGGACGATCGGGAACGACGTCACCTTGCCCGTCTGGACCAGCGTCATGGCCTCGAACAGCTCGTCGAGCGTCCCGAAGCCGCCGGGCAGGACGACGAAGCCGCTGGCGTACTTGACGAACATCGTCTTGCGGGCGAAGAAGTACCGGAAGTTGATGCCGAGGTCCACCCACTCGTTCATGCCCTGCTCGAAGGGCAGCTCGATGCCGAGCCCCACGGAGACTCCCCCGGCCTCGCACGCACCCTTGTTCGCCGCTTCCATGGCACCCGGTCCGCCGCCGGTGATGACCGCGTAGCCGGCCTCGACCAGACGCCGGCCCACCTCCTCCCCGATACCGTAGAAGGGGGAGTCGCGGGCCGTCCGGGCGGAGCCGAAGACGCTGATGGCCGGGCCGAGGTCGGCCAGGGTGCCGAACCCCTCGACGAATTCGCTCTGGATCCGCAGGACCCGCCACGGATCCGTGCGTGTGAAGGCACCGGAATCCGGCGCGTCGAGCAGGGTGTTGTCGGACTGCGGCCCGGTCGCCTGTCCGCGCCGCAGTTCCACCGATCCCCGACGACGCGTGGCCTGTGACGGCCCGGGGGGACGTGCCTCACCGGACGCGCGCGACGGCGCCGCGACGGACGGATCCGCGACGTCGTCGTCCGCTGCCGGGAGCCACGCGTCACCGGATGCCGAAGGGTGCTGGGAAGGAGACATTTCCCTAGGCTAACCAACGAGCGGCACACGCTGCGGATTTGGTTGCTCTTGAATCACAATCGGCGCCGCCGGGCTGCTCCGTCTTGCTGAGGAGGAATAGTTCGCTACATTTCTCCCATGACAAGTGAAGCGCAACCGTCTACGCCTGCGTCCTCGACACGTCCCCTCGTCTCCCTCCGCAAGGTCAACAAGCATTTCGGCGACCTGCACGTGCTCCGCGACATCGACCTGGACGTCGCGCGCGGCGAGGTCGTCGTGGTGATCGGTCCCTCGGGCTCCGGCAAGTCGACGCTGTGCCGGGCCATCAACCGCCTCGAGACCATCGACGACGGGGAGATCACCATCGACGGCAAGGTGCTCCCGGCGGAGGGCAAGGAACTCGCGAAACTGCGCGCCGACGTCGGCATGGTGTTCCAGTCCTTCAACCTGTTCGCGCACAAGTCGATCCTCGAGAACGTCACCCTCGGCCCCGTCAAGGTCAAGGGCATGAAGCCCGGTCCCGCAAAGGATCTCGCCATGTCCCTGCTCAAGCGCGTCGGCGTCGACAACCAGGCCCAGAAACTTCCCGCGCAACTGTCCGGCGGCCAGCAGCAGCGCGTGGCCATCGCCCGCGCCCTCGCCATGCAGCCCAAGGTGATGCTGTTCGACGAGCCGACCTCCGCCCTCGACCCGGAGATGATCAACGAGGTCCTCGACGCGATGGTCGCCCTCGCCAAGGAGGGCATGACGATGATCGTCGTCACGCACGAGATGGGCTTCGCCCGACGTGCCGCCGACCGCGTGATCTTCATGGCCGACGGACAGATCATGGAGCAGGCGACCCCGGAGGAGTTCTTCACCAACCCCCGGAGCGACCGCGCCAAGGACTTCCTGGGCAAGATCCTCTCCCACTGATCCCCCTACATCACCACTCGCACCCAAGGCCTTCCGGGGCCGCAACACAAGGAGCACCCATGCAGAAGACCCGATACGCAGCAGCCGCGGTGGCCGCGGTGGCCGCACTGACACTGTCCGCCTGTGGTGGCGGAGACAGCGCCGAGAGCGAGGGCGGCGAGTCCGGCGGCGAGATGGTCCGCATCGGCATCAAGTTCGACCAGCCGGGCCTCGGCTACGACGAGGGCGGCACCTACTCCGGCTTCGACGTCGACGTCGCGACGTACGTGGCGAACGAACTCGGCTTCGGCGAGGACCAGATCGAGTTCGTCGAGGCGCCGTCGGCCAACCGCGAGAACCTGCTCTCGAACAACCAGGTCGACATGATCTTCGCGACCTACTCCATCACGGACACCCGCAAGGAGACCGTCGACTTCGGCGGACCGTACTTCGTGGCCGGCCAGGACCTGCTCGTCCCGACCGACAGCGACATCACCGGGCCCGAGGACCTCGAGGGCAAGAACCTCTGCTCGGTCACCGGCTCCACGTCGGCGCAGAAGATCAAGGACCAGTACCCCGGTGTCCAGCTCGTCGAGCAGCCCGGCTACGCCGAGTGCGTCACGGCGATGGGTGGCGGCCAGATCGATGCGGTCACCACCGACGACATCATCCTCGCCGGCCTCGCCGCGCAGGAGGCCAACGCCGGCAAGTTCAAGGTCGTCGGCAACACGTTCTCGGAGGAGAACTACGGCGTCGGCCTGCCGAAGGGCAGCACCGAGCGCTGCGAGGAGGTCAATGCGGCCATCACGAAGATGATCGAGGACGGCGCGTGGGAGGAAGCGATCACGAGCAACACCGAAGGTGCCGACTACGAGTTCAACGCGGATCTCAACCCGCCCACCCCGGCGCCCTGCGCCTAGCATCACTCCCATGGGTGGGGTGGTCCGCACGGACCGCCCCACCCGTGCCATGTTCCCACCAGGAAAGAGGTGAACCGTGGAGAACTACCTGTCGCTGTTCGAGACCTATGACGTACCCGCCGCGTTCTGGGTCAACATCCAGCTGTCGTTCTGGGCGGCCATCTTCGCGCTCGTCATCGGTACGGTGCTGGCCCTGTTCCGCATCTCCCCGATCCCGAGCCTCCAGTGGTTCGGGGCGGCGTACGTCAACATCTTCCGCAACACGCCGCTGACCATCATCCTCGCGTTCGGTTTCCTCGGCCTGTTCTCCGTCATGCAGATCAGCCTGGCGAGCGACCTGAACGCGAGCCTGTTCCGGATCGCCATCCTGGGCCTCGCGCTCTACCACGCGGCCTTCGTGTGCGAGGCGATCCGCAGCGGCGTCAACACCGTCCCGCTCGGCCAGGCGGAAGCCGCCCGGGCCATCGGCCTGAGCTTCCTGCCCGCCGCGCGCCTGATCATCCTGCCGCAGGCGTTCCGTGGGGCCATCGCCCCGCTCGGGAACGTGCTGATCGCGCTCATCAAGAATTCGACGGTCGCCGCCGCGGGGTCCGTCGCCACGGAGTCCTCCGGACTCATGAAGACCATGATCGAGTTCCGTTCGGACCTGGTCATCCCCATCTTCCTCACGTTCGCCCTCGGGTTCGTGATCCTGGTGATTCCCATCGGGCTCCTCACCACGTGGGCCTCACGCAGACTGGCGGTGGCACGATGAGCGCGCAGCAGGTCCTCTTCGACGCGCCGGGTCCGCGCGCGCGGCGTGTCATCCTCATCGGCAACATCGTGGGTGTCCTCGTCGCCGTCGCCGTCCTCGCCTGGATCCTGTCGGCACTGGCCGGCAAGGGCCAGCTCGCCGCGAGCATGTGGACACCGTTCCTGGAGTCCCGCACCTGGGAGTTCTTCATCCTCCCCGGTCTCGTGAACACCCTGAAGGCCGCAGGGATCTCGATCGTCACGGCCGTCCTGTTCGGCCTGATCTTCGGCGTGGGACGCCTGTCCCACTCCGCACCGATCCGCGCGGTCGCCGGTTCCGTCGTCGAGGTGCTGCGGGCCGTACCCGTCCTGCTGATGATGATCTTCTTCTGGCTCGCCCTCGGCAGCTCGGGCGCCGTGAAGCCGCAGGACGCGCCCCTGATCGCCGTCGTCGTCGCGCTCACGCTCTACAACGGCTCCGTGATCGCCGAACTCGTCCGCTCCGGCGTCCACGGCCTGCCCCGGGGCCAGCGCGAGGCGGGTATGGCGATCGGCCTGACCCGCAACCAGTCGCTGCGGAACATCGAGGTGCCGCAGGCACTCATCGCGATGCTGCCGGCGCTCGTCAGCCAGTTCGTGGTGATCCTGAAGGACTCGGCGCTCGGCTTCATCATCACCTACCCCGAGCTGCTGCAGTTCACCCGTCGGCTCGGCGTCGGAGAGGGCAATGTCATCCCCTCGCTGCTCGTCGCGGCAGCGATCTTCATCCTCATCAACTTCGCGCTGTCGACCCTCGCGACCCGGCTGTCGGTCCTCCTGAGCTTCAGGACGAAGGGCCGCAAGCCCGTGGCGCCCGGACCCCTCGTGCCGGAGGCGGCCGCCACCTGACACACACCACGCTGCGGCGACCGGCCTGTCCGGCCGGGCACGCGGCACGGACGAGGAAGGGCCCGGTTCAGGAGAACCGGGCCCTTCCTCGTCGGTGCTGTCGACGGTGCTGTCGACGGTGCTGTCAGGAGAGCCAGGTGGTGAGCGCTCGGAGGCACGCACGGACGGCGTCGGCGTGCACGTGCTCGTCGTCGGTGTGCGCGAGGAGCGCGTCACCCGGCCCGAAGTTCACCGCAGGCACGCCGAGGGCACTGAACCGTGCAACGTCCGTCCAGCCGTACTTGGGTTTCGGCTCCGCCCCCACGGCGGCGACGAAGGCTGCGGCGGCGGGATGCTGCAGTCCCGGACGCGCCCCGGCAGCGGCGTCGGTGCGCTCCACCTCGAACCCCTCGAGCAGCGCCCGCACGTACTCCTCGGCCTGCTCCGGGCTCTTGTCGGGGGCGAACCGGTAGTTCACCTCGATCACCGCGCTGTCCGGGATGACGTTGCCGGCGGTCCCGCCGACGATCTTCACGGCGTTGAGGCTCTCGCGGTAGTCCAGGCCGTCGACGTGCACGGTCGCCGGCTCGTGGTCGCGCAGGCGCACGAGGATCTCCGCCGCGCCGTGGATGGCGTTGACGCCCATCCAGGCACGGGCCGAGTGCGAGGCGCGGCCCGCGACGCGCACGTCGAAGCGGGCGGTGCCGTTGCAGCCGCCCTCGACCGTCCCGTCCGTAGGTTCCAGCAGCACGGCGAAATCCGCGACGAGCCAGTCCGGGAAGGAGGCCGCGACGCGGCCGAGCCCGCTCAGGGACGCCTCGACCTCCTCGTGGTCGTAGAAGACGAACGTGATGTCGCGCGTCGGATCCGTCAGGGCGGCCGCGAGTGCCAGCTGCACCGCGACCCCGCCCTTCATGTCCGTGGCGCCGCGCCCGTAGAGGACGTCCCCGTCCCAGGTCGAGGGGACCGTACCCCGGGATCCACCCGCCGTGGGCAGCGGGACGGTATCGATGTGCCCGGCCAGGATCACGCGTTCGGCGCGCCCGAGGGTGGTGCGGGCCATCACGCAGTCGCCGTCGCGCACCACCTCGAGGTGCGTGAGGGGCCGCAGGACCTGCTCGATGGCGTCGGCGATCCCGCGCTCGCCCCCCGAGACGCTCTCGAGATCGATCAGGCGTGCGGTCAGGTGCGCCACGTCGGCGGTCGGATCGAGCGCCGGGGAGGGTGTCTGAATCATGCTCAAACACTATCGCTCGGTAGACTGCTGCCCATGACGACTCCCCTGCCGAACCCACCCCTGCCCGGCGACTCCCGGCGGCCGGCCGGTGGTCTGGGCCTCGCCACGGTCACCACGGACGGCGTGGTCCTCGACACCTGGTTCCCCGCACCCTGGCTGGGAGAGGCGCCCTCGGACGGAACCATCGGCGGAGCGGCAGGCGCGACCGGGTCCGGTCTCCGCGACACCCTCGAGGCACTGGCAAGGGCAGGCGTCGACACAGCCCGGGGAGTCTCCCAGCGCGTCGTCGAGATCACCATCGAGCTGGACGACGCACCGGCCGGCACCGAGGACGCCTACCTGCGGCTGCATCTTCTCTCGCACCGGCTGGTCCAGCCCAACACCGTGAACCTCAACGGTGTCTTCGGTCTCCTCGCCAATGTCGTCTGGACGAACCACGGCCCCGCCGCCGCCGAGGGCTTCGAGACGGTGCGGGCCGCCCTGCGCGCCCGTGGACCCGTCGCCGTGTACGGGGTGGATAAGTTCCCCCGCATGGTGGACTACGTGGTGCCGGCCGGTGTGCGGATCGCCGACGCGGACCGCGTGCGCCTCGGCGCGCACCTCGCGGAGGGCACCACGGTCATGCACGAGGGGTTCGTGAACTTCAACGCCGGGACCCTCGGCCACTCCATGGTCGAGGGCCGGATCTCGGCCGGCGTCGTCGTCGGTGACGGTTCGGACATCGGCGGGGGTGCCTCGATCATGGGCACCCTCTCGGGCGGTGGCACGGAACGCATCACCATCGGCGAGCGCTGCCTGCTCGGCGCCGAGGCCGGAGTCGGCATCTCGCTCGGCGACGACTGCGTGGTCGAGGCCGGACTCTACCTGACGGCCGGCACCAAGGTCACGCTGCAGGACGGGAGCGTCGTGAAGGCGAAGAACCTCTCCGGCGAGCCCGGCATCCTGTTCCGTCGCAATTCCACGACCGGAGCCGTGGAGGCGCAGCCGCGGACGGGTGAGGGCATCGCGCTCAACCCGGCACTGCATGCCAACTGACCCGTGACCCCCCGATCTCCGTCCGCAGCCGTCAGGCGGCGTCGACGGCGCGTCCGGACGGCGGCGATGCTCACCGTGCTCGGTGTCGTCGTCGTGGGCGGCGCCGGGCTGGCGGTGACCCAGCTGGACCGGAGTGAGGTCCTGGTCCGTGAGCGGTGCAACGCCACGGTGGGCGCCGACACCTTCGAGCTCACTCCGACGCAGGCCGGGAATGCCGCCCTCATCTCGGGGATCGCGGTGCAGCGCGGGCTGCCCGCCCGCGCTGCGTCGATCGCGATCGCGACCGCCATCCAGGAGTCGCGCCTGGAGAACATCGACTACGGCGACGACGCCGGGCCGGATTCCCGGGGGCTGTTCCAGCAGCGTCCGTCCCAGGGGTGGGGTACCGAGGAGCAGATCATGAGGCCCGCCTACGCCACCGGCGCGTTCTACGACGCACTCGTGCAGGTCCCGGGATACGAGGACCTGCCCATCACCGAGGCGGCGCAGACCGTGCAGCGCTCGGCCTTCCCGGAAGCCTACGCCGACCACGAGCCCGAGGGCCGCGCGTTCGCCTCGGCCCTGACGGGCAACTCACCCGCCGCACTGGACTGCACGCTCCGCTACCCGACGACGACGGGCGATGTCCTCGCGGTCTCCGCCGCCGCTGACGAGGCCTTCGGGCCGCTGGGCGGCACCGCCGACGGCACCCTCCTGAGGCTGGACGTCTCGGGCGACCTCGGGTGGGCGGCCGCACAGTGGGCCGTCGCGAATGCCTCGACCCTCCACATCACCTCGGTCTCCCACTCGGGCCTGGAGTGGGACCGGGCCGAGGGCGGCTGGAGCACGGTCGGAACGGAGTCGGGGATCGTGACCATCACCGTCGCGGGCGCCACTCCCTGAGCCACGGGCAGGTCAGGCCAGCATCCTGATCACGGGCTCCACGTAACTGCGGAAGGACTGTTCGTCGTCGAACAGTTCCTGGCACATGAGGAGCTTGTCCGGTTCCACCCACCAGGCGCGGCGCACCCCCAGGGGCAGCTCGATCACCTGGAGCGTGAACCGCCGCGCCGCCCGTCCCAGTTCGAGTTCGCGCTCCTGGATCATGCGGGACAGCAGGTATTCGATGCTCTCGGCCCCGCGTGAGCCGGCGTGCAGGGCGTACTCCGCGCACCGCTCCTCGGCCCAGTCGGTCGCCGCCCCGACACGGGCCCGCAGGAGGGCCTTCAGCGCCTCCATGCCGTCGAGCGCCTCGAAGCGCGGCGGGACCGGGAGGACGGCGTCACTGATGCGGTGCGACAGGAGGCTGTGCCACCACGCCTCCCACTCGACGCGCAGTGTGGCCGACCCCCCGAAGGGTTCCACCAGGCGCCGGAGGTCCACCGGGCGGACCGCAGGAGTGACCGGCGGCAGCGCCGGCCTCCCGAGCCCCCGGAAGTCCGCGCAGTCCCTCAGGTAGAGCGCCACGAGCAGCACCTCCGAGGTGTCCACGGTGAAGTACGTGCTGTAGCCGGGGTCGGGGTACGACATGGGCCTCCTTCGGACCGGTCATGCTGGTCCTACAGTAGCCTCCGGATCCACGACGCTCCAGAGGTGCAGGGACCGCCGGGGACGCCGTCATCCCGCGGGCCCGAGTGAGCGCCCGCCTAGGATGGGAGCATGAAGATCCTCGTTACCGGTGGCAGTGGCTACATCGGCTCGCACACCGTCCTGACCCTGCTCGAGAACGGCCACGACGTCGTCGTCGTCGACAACCTGCTGAACTCCACCGAGACCTCCCTGCAGCGAGTCGCCACCCTCGCCGGCCGTTCCCCGGTGTTCCACCACGCCGACCTCCTCGACGAGGCCCGGCTCCGCGCGATCTTCGCGGAGGAGCAGGTCGACGCCGTGATCCACTTCGCGGGACTGAAGGCGGTCGGCGAGTCGGTGGAGAAGCCGCTGTACTACTACCACAACAACGTGGGCGGGACGCTGAACCTCCTGCGCGTCATGGACGACGCCGGAGTGCGCACGCTCGTGTTCAGCTCCTCCGCCACGGTCTACGGGGCGTCCGAGGAAGTACCGCTCACGGAGAAGCTCCCGCTCGACGCCGTCAACCCCTACGGACGCACCAAGGAGCAGATCGAGGACATCCTCAGCGACCTCGGGGCGGCGGATGCCCGCTGGAACATCGCCCTGCTGCGCTACTTCAACCCGGTGGGCGCGCACTCCTCCGGCACGATCGGCGAGGACCCCACCGGCATCCCGAACAATCTCCTCCCGTTCGTGGCGCAGGTGGCCGTGGGGCGCCGCGAGAAGGTCCTGGTGTTCGGCAACGACTACCCGACGCCGGACGGCACGGGGGTCCGCGACTACATCCACGTCGTCGACCTCGCCGCCGGCCACCTCGCCGCGCTGGACTACCTCGTGGCCCACGGCGGCGTGCACACCTGGAACCTCGGCACCGGCAACGGGTCCTCGGTCCTCGAGGTCCTCGCCGCCTTCTCGGCAGCCGTGGGCCGCGAGATCCCGTACGAGTTCGCCCCCCGCCGCCCCGGGGACGCCGCCGTCAGCTACGCGGACCCCTCCTCGGCCCTCGCCGACCTCGGCTGGTCCGCCGCCCGCACGCTCGCCGAGATGTGCGAGGACCACTGGCGCTGGCAGCGGAACAACCCGCAAGGCTACGCGACCACGCACCAGAACGCCTGACGCCCCGGTACCACGACGACGGCCGCCCACCTCGCGAGGTGGGCGGCCGTCGTCGTACGGTCCGTACTGCGGTGCTAGTTGGCCGGGTAGTGGCGCTCGCCCTCACCCGTGTAGAGCTGGCGCGGACGGCCGATCTTTGTCTGCGGATCCTGCATCATCTCGCGCCACTGGGCGATCCACCCGGGCAGGCGGCCGATGGCGAACAGGACGGTGAACATCTTCTCCGGGAATCCCATGGCCTTGTAGATGAGGCCCGTGTAGAAGTCCACGTTCGGGTACAGCTTGCGCTCGATGAAGTAGTCGTCCGCCAGCGCCTTCTCCTCGAGCCTCATCGCGATGTCCAGCAGCTCGTCGTTCCCGCCGAGCTTGCTGAGGATGTCGTGCGCCGTGGCCTTGACGATCTTCGCGCGCGGATCGTAGTTCTTGTAGACGCGGTGCCCGAAGCCCATGAGCTTCACGCCGTCTTCCTTGTTCTTGACCTTCTCCATGAAGTCCTCGGGCTGCATGCCCTTGGCCTGGATGTCGCGCAGCATGTTGAGCACGGCCTCGTTGGCCCCGCCGTGCAGCGGGCCGAACAGGGCGTTGATCCCCGCAGAGACGGACGCGAACATGTTCGCGTTGGAGCTTCCGACGAGGCGGACGGTCGACGTCGAGCAGTTCTGCTCGTGGTCGGCGTGCAGGATGAGCAGCAGGTCCAGTGCCTTGACCATCATCGGATCGAGATCGTACGGCTCGGCGGGCAGGCCGAAGGAGAGCCGCAGGAAGTTCTCGACGAGGTTCATCGAGTTGTCCGGGTACAGCATCGGCTGTCCGATGGACTTCTTGTGGGCGTAGGCGGCGATGACGGGCAGCTTCGCCATCAGGCGGAACGTCGAGAGCTCCACCTGTTCGTCGTCGAACGGATCGAGGGAGTCCTGGTAGAACGTGGACAGCGCCGAGACGGCGGAGGACAGCACGGGCATCGGGTGCGCGTCGCGGGGAAAGCCGCCGAAGAAGCCCTTGAGCTCCTCGTGCAGCAGCGTGTGGCGGCGGATCCGGCCGTCGAACGCGCCGAGTTCCTCGGGCGTGGGCAGGTTGCCGTAGATGAGGAGGTAGGACACCTCGAGGAAGCTGGAGTTCTTCGCGAGCTCCTCGATCGGGTAGCCGCGGTACCGCAGGATCCCTGCGTCGCCGTCGATGTACGTGATCGCGGAGCTGGTGGCCGCGGTGTTCATGAAACCGGGGTCGAAGGTGACCTGGCCGGTCTGCTTGAGCAGCTTCGACACGTCGTAGCCGTTGTTGCCCTCGACAGCGGGCACCAGCGGCAGGCTGAGCTCTCCTCCGTCGTAGTGCAGGGAGGCAGCTTTCTGCTCTGTCATTGATTCTCCTTCAGGAGCTGGAGCGGGGGTGTCGCCACGATCATCGCTGCGCAGGAGGACACGCGTCGTTCCGGCGATCGCATATTCAGCTGAAACGCTACCGTCCGGCAGCCCTCCACCACTAATCCTGCTGGCCTTCGTTGTGGAACAGCAACGGCACGCGTCCTCAGCGGAGAGTGTCCGCCAGCCGGGCGGCGGCCGCATCGACCCGCTCGTCTGTGCCCGTCAGGGCGACCCTGACGAAGCCGTTCCCCGCGTCCCCGTAGAACACGCCGGGACCCGCGAGGATCCCGAGCCCGGCCAGCATGCCGATGGTGTCCCAGGTCCCCTGCCCGTTGGTCACCCAGAGATACAGGCCCGCCACCGAACCCGAGACGGTGAAGCCCGCGCGCTCCAGGGCGGGGACGAGCACCCCCCGACGACGGCGGTAGAGGTCCTTCTGCGCGGCGACGTGGGCATCGTCCGCCAGGGCTGTGCGCATGGCCTCCTGCACCGGATACGGCACGATCATGCCGGCGTGCTTGCGCGAGTTGACGAGGTTGGCGACGATCGCCGGGTCGCCGGCCGTGAAGGCGGCCCGATACCCGGCGACATTCGACTGCTTGCTCAGCGAGTACACCGCGAGGAGGTTCGCGTGCGAGCCGCCGGAGACCCGCGGGTCGAGCACGCTCGGGACCGGTTCCCCGCCGTCGGCGGGATCCCACGCACCCCAGCCCAGTTCGCCGTAGCACTCGTCCGAGGCGACGACGGCACCGAGCGCGCGAGCGTCGTCGACGACCGTCTTCAGCGCTGGGACGTCCAGCACCTCTCCGGTCGGATTGCCGGGCGAGTTGATCCACACGAGCCGGACGCGTGCGCGGACGTCGTCGGGGAGCTCGTCGAGGGAGTCGGCCGCGACCGGGGTGGCGCCGGCGAGGTGGGCCCCGACGTCGTACGTGGGATAGGCGACCGTGGGACGCACCACGACGTCACCGGCCCGCAGGCCCAGCAGCAGGGGCAGCCACGCCACGAGCTCCTTGGAACCGACAGTTGGCAGGATGTCCTGCGGATCGAGGTCGGTCACTCCCCTGCGGCGCGCGAACCAGTCGCTGATGGCCTCACGGAGTGCCTGCGTCCCGTGGGTCGTCGGGTAGCCGTGAGCGTCCGCCGCCGAGGCCAGGGCGTCCTGGATGAGGCCGGGCGTGGGATCCACGGGGGTGCCGATCGACAGGTCGACGATGCCGTCGGGGTGCCGTGCGGCGATCTCCCGGTAGGGCGCCATGGCGTCCCACGGGTAGTCCGGCAGCTGTAGGCCGAACGGTCTCGGCTCCCCGGCCACCACCTAGGCGGGCTGGTTCTGGGGCGGGAGCGCCGCGATGATCGGGTGGTCGAACCCGGCGTTGCCGACCTTCGCCGCTCCGCCGGGCGACCCGAGCGCCGCACCGGCCGGAGCGGGCACGTCGAAGAACTCGACATTGGCCTTGTAGTACTCGGCCCACTGCTCGGGGGTGTCGTCCTCGTAGTAGATGGCCTCCACCGGGCACACGGGTTCACACGCACCGCAGTCCACGCACTCGTCGGGGTGGATGTAGAGCGACCGCTCGCCCTCATAAATGCAGTCGACAGGGCATTCCTCGATACAGGCCTTGTCCTTGACATCCACGCATGGCTGCGCGATTACGTAGGTCACTTCCCACGCCTTTCCTGGTGACTGGGGTCGGCTGACGCACCCTGGGGTACGGCTTCCAGCTTAACGCAAGGCCCCGCCCCGCCCGGACCGGATCCACGGAGATCGCTGGTCCACCCGCCGGCACGTCGGAGGTGCAGTGCGCCTACGCTTGACGCGTGCAGAACCCCGCCGACCTCCTCGCCTCGCTCCCCCTCAGCACGAGGGTGGTGGTGCGCCGCCGCGACGGGGACGGGTTCTCGGACTCCCTCGGGGACCTGGTGGCGCTCGATCCCGGCTCGTGCACGGTGCGGACGCGGCGGGGGGACGTCGTCGTCCCGCTCGCCGACATCACCGCCGCGCGGGCCGTGCCACCTCCGCCCCCTCGGCGGGCGCCGAGGCGCTGACCACGCGCCGACCGGATGCTGGTGGGGTGTTGGTGGGGTGCTGGTCGGGCGCTGGCCGGAGGCGGTGTGGCGGCACGTCATCACCCGTCACAGTGATTGGGACCTATCAATCAATGACCCGGGTGCCCGTACAATCGGGGGATGACTGTCGACGAGGATCTCCAGGCCCGAGGGCGGGCACTCAGCTCACCGGTCAGGATCCGCATCCTGCGCCTGTGCCTCCACAAGGCGAGGACCAACAAGGAGATCGCAGAGATCCTGGAGCTGAATCCGGCAACGGCCCTCCATCATGTCCGGACCCTGCTGTCCACGGGCTTCCTCGCCGCGGACGACGCCAGAACGGGCAACCGCGGTGCGAAGGAGATCCCCTACCGCGCCACCGGCCTCTCCTGGAACAGCCGCATCCCCAATGCCGCGCCCGTCCTCGTCGAGACGTTCCTGCAGGAGATCGAGGGCCTGCAGCCCGCCGACATCGACGTCTGGCGGATGGGCATCAAGCTCAACGACTCCCACCGCGCCGAGATGATGGGACGCATCCGCGAGGTCTTCGAGGACTATGCGCGGCGCGAACCGGACCCCGACGGCACAGCCACGTCGATCATGCTCGCGCACCATCTGGACCGCACCGCGGACTGAGGATCGGACACCGTCCCGTCAGGTCCTCCGGCGCGCGGACCCGACCGGCCTCAGCACGATGCTCCCCACCACGACGGCGCCGAGCGTCACGACCAGCACACCGAAGAGCCACAGGTTGCCGGCCAGTGCCGTCCCAGGGGCCGACTCCGAGGCGCCGGTGAGAATCAGGGTCTTCGGGGACGTCGAGATCAGGGCCACGACGCCGTAGGCCACGGCCCCCGCGACGGCCGTCTGGATCACGGTGCGTGCCCACAGTCCGCTGAGCAGGAAGAGGCTCGCGGCGAGGACCAGGGCCCCGAGCGCGCCGATCGGGATCGCGGCGGAGCCGACGTACAGGAGCTGCCCGTGCAGCAGGGTACCGAAGACCGCCGCCACGACTCCCGCAGCCACACTCCCGAGGATCGACGGGATACGGCCGGGAGGAGCGCCGCTCGCGGCGTCGGACGCCTCCCGGGACGGTCCCGCGGGCGCGACGCCCGCGGTCGACCGACCGGGACCATCCCCGAACGGGAACGACGAACGCCGGCCCTCCCCTGCTGGGGAGGTGCCGGCGTCGTCAGGGACCATGGTGCGCGGGGACAGCCGTGATCAGGCGCGGGCGCGTGAACGCGATGCGCGCATGCGCTCGTTGGCGTCCAGGATGACCTTGCGGATCCGGATGGACTCCGGCGTGACCTCCACGCACTCGTCCTCGCGGGCGAACTCGAGCGACTCCTCCAGCGTGAGGTTCCGCGGCGGCGTCAGGTTCTCGAAGGTGTCCGAGGAAGCCGCACGCATGTTGGTGAGCTTCTTCTCCTTCGTGATGTTGACCTCCATGTCGTCGGCGCGTGAGTTCTCGCCGACGATCATGCCCTCGTACACCTCGGAGGTGGGCTGGACGAAGAAGGAGCCGCGCTCCTGCAGGTTGATCATCGCGAACGGGGTCACGACACCGGCGCGGTCGGCGATCATCGACCCGTTGGTGCGGTACTCGATGTCACCGGCCCATGGCTCGTAGCCCTCGGAGATGGACGCGGCGATACCGGCGCCGCGCGTGTCCGTGAGGAAGCGGGTGCGGAAGCCGATCAGGCCTCGTGCGGGCACGATGAACTCCATACGGACCCAGCCGGTACCGTGGTTCGCCATGTTGGTCATGCGTCCCTTGCGGGCGGCCATGAGCTGCGTGACGCCGCCGAGGTACTCCTCGGGGACGTCGATGGTCATGTGCTCCATCGGCTCGTGGATCTTGCCGTCGATGGTCCTGGTGACCACCTGCGGCTTGCCGACCGTGAGCTCGAAGCCTTCGCGGCGCATCTGCTCCACGAGGATGGCCAGCGCGAGCTCGCCGCGGCCCTGGACCTCCCAGGCGTCGGGGCGGGCGGTGGGGAGCACGCGGAGCGAGACGTTGCCGATGAGCTCCTTGTCGAGGCGGTCCTTGACCTGGCGCGCGGTGACCTTTGCACCCTTGACCTTGCCGGCCAGCGGCGAGGTGTTGATCCCGATGGTGACGGAGATCGCGGGGTCGTCGACCGTGATGAGCGGCAGCGGCTGGGGATTGTCGACGTCCGTCAGGGTCTCGCCGATGGTGATGCCCTCGATACCGGCGACGGCGACGATCTCGCCGGGTCCCGCGGAGTCGGTGGGGACACGGTCGAGGGCCTTCGTGGCGAGCAGCTCGGTGATCTTGACGGTCTTGAGCTCACCGTTCTGACGGGCCCAGGCGACCTGCTGGCCCTTGCGGAGCGTGCCGTTGAAGATGCGGAGCAGAGCGAGGCGGCCGAGGAACGGCGAGGCGTCGAGGTTGGTGACGTGCGCCTGGAGGACACCGTCCGGGTTGTAGCGGGGCGCGGGGATGTGGTCGATGATCGTCTGGAACAGCGGTTCCAGGTTGTCGTTGGACGGCGCGCTGCCGTTCGCCGGCTGCTCGATCGACGCGGCACCCACGCGGGCCGCCGCGTAGACGACCGGCACGTTCAGGATGAGGTCGAGGTCCAGGTCGGGCACCTCGTCGGCGAGGTCGGAGGCGAGTCCGAGGAGCAGGTCCATCGACTCACTGACGACCTCCTCGATGCGGGAGTCCGGCCGATCCGTCTTGTTGACCAGGAGGATGACGGGAAGCTTGGCCGCGAGGGCCTTGCGGAGCACGAAGCGCGTCTGGGGCAGCGGGCCCTCGGACGCATCGACGAGCAGGACGACGCCGTCGACCATGGACAGCCCGCGCTCCACCTCGCCGCCGAAGTCGGCGTGGCCCGGGGTGTCGATGACGTTGATGGTGATGGTCTCGCCCTTGGCCGCGGGGCCGTCGTAGAACACCGTGGTGTTCTTCGCGAGGATGGTGATGCCCTTCTCGCGCTCGAGGTCGCCCGAGTCCATGACGCGGTCGGCCACGTCGCCGTGGGCCGCGAACGAATTGGTCTGCTTCAGCATGGCGTCGACCAGGGTGGTTTTTCCGTGGTCAACGTGGGCCACGATGGCTACGTTGCGGAGATCGCTGCGGACAGCGGTGTTGCCTGTGGTTTCAGACATGCGTGATTACTCAATTCGGTATCTACTGCGGGGAAATTGACGGCGGCTGCACTGCACGCCCTCTTACCAGTCTAGGCGCTGGGGAAAAACAGACCTAATGCGGCCTGTCAATGGCTGTTCGGATCGGTACCGGCACAGAACGACGGCGGCCCTCCGGGTGGAGGACCGCCGTCGTCGTGGTGCTGCGGCCGGCTCGGGCCGCGCCGCGCGATGCGCGGTGGGACTAGGCGACCTCGGGCGGCAGCTCGAGGGCAGCACCCGGGATCGCTGCGAGGAGCGCCTGGGTGTACGCGGTCGTCGGGTTGTCGAACACCTGGTCGGTGGTGCTCTGCTCCACGAGCTTCCCCTTCTCCATCACGGCCACGTGGTCGGCGATCTGCCGGACCACGGCGAGGTCGTGCGTGATGAAGAGGTAGCTGAGCCCGAGCTCGGACTGCAGGTCGGCGAGCAGGTTCAGGATCTGCGCCTGCACGAGCACGTCGAGTGCCGAGACGGCCTCGTCGCAGATGACGACCTCCGGGTCGAGGGCCAGCGCACGCGCGATCGCCACGCGCTGGCGCTGCCCGCCCGAGAGCTCGTTCGGGAAGCGCTGCATCATCGCGGACGGCAGGGCCACCTGGTCGAGGAGCTCCCGGACCTTCTTCTCGCGCGTCTTCGCCGTACCGACACCGTGGACCCGCAGGGGCTCCTCGATGGTCCGGTAGATGTTGTACATCGGATCGAGCGAGCCGTAGGGGTCCTGGAAGATCGGCTGCACGCGGCGGCGGAAGTCGAACATCTCCTTGCGCCCGAGCGTCGTGATGTCCACGCCGTCGAACCGGATGCTGCCCGACGTCGCCCCCTCCAGGCCGAGGACCATCTTCGCGACGGTCGACTTCCCGGATCCGGACTCGCCGACGACGGCCGTGGTGGTGCCGCGGGCGATCGAGAAGGACACTTTGTCCACCGCGGTGAAGTCGGTCGACTTGCCCCAGCTGCCGCGGATCTTGAAGACCTTCGTCAGGTCCTCGACCTCGATCACCCGGTCGAGCGCGGCGGTTGCCGTGACCGAGGGTGCCAGCAGGTCCTGCGTCCGGACACCGGCCTTCTTCGCCGACTCGATCCGGCGGGAGGCGATCGACGGCGCCGAGG
Organism: Arthrobacter sp. CP30; assembly: GCF_053470025.1. Taxonomy (NCBI): domain Bacteria; kingdom Bacillati; phylum Actinomycetota; class Actinomycetes; order Micrococcales; family Micrococcaceae; genus Arthrobacter; species Arthrobacter sp. CP30. The sequence continues at coordinate 152,300 of NZ_JBQEMM010000005.1, read as the reverse complement.
CCACCAGCTTCTGCGTGTAGGGGTGGCGCGGGTTGGTGAGCAGCTCGAGCGCGGGCCCGGCCTCCACGACCTGACCCTTGTACATGACGATCACCTTGTGGGCGCGCTCGGCCGCGAGGCCGAGGTCATGGGTGATGAGCAGCACCGCGGTGCCGAGCTCCTCCGTCATGGTGTCGAGGTGGTCGAGGATCTGCCGCTGCACCGTCACGTCCAGGGCCGACGTCGGCTCGTCCGCGATGAGCAGGCGCGGCCTGCAGGAGAGCCCGATGGCGATCAGGGCGCGCTGGCGCATCCCGCCGGAGAACTCGTGCGGGTACTGGTTGGCGCGCGATGCGGCGTCGGGCAGGCCCGCCTCCGCGAGTACCTTCGCGACGTCCTGCGGCCCGCTCGGCAGGCCGTTGGCCTTCAGCGTCTCGCGCACCTGGAAGCCGATCTTCCAGACCGGATTGAGGTTGGACATCGGGTCCTGCGGCACCATGCCGATGGACGAACCCCGGAGCTCGACGATCCGCTTCTCCGAGGCGTGGGTGATGTCCTCGCCGTCGAAGATGATGCTGCCGTTGGACACGCGTCCGTTGGCGGGCAGGAGGCCGATCGCGGCCAGCGCCGTCGTCGACTTCCCGGACCCGGACTCCCCCACGATCGCGACGGTCTCGCCGGGCATGACGGTCAGGTGCGCGTTGCGCACCGCCGGTACGTCCCCGTTCGACGTCGAGAAGGTGATGGCCAGGTCCCGGAGCTCGAGGAGCGGCTGGGGCGTGGCGGTCTGGTGACCTGTGCTGTGGCTCATCGCTTGCGCGCCTTCGGGTCGAGAGCGTCACGCAGGGCGTCGCCCAGCATGATGAAGCTCAGAACGGTGATGGACAGGGCGAGGCCCGGCCAGAAGATGGCCATGGGGTTGCTCCGCAGCGAGGGCTTCGCCGAGAAGATGTCATTCCCCCAGGACATGACGTCCGGCGGGAGCCCGATCCCGAGGAAGGACAGCGTGGACTCCGCGACGATGAACGTCCCGAGCGAGATGGTCGCGATGACGATGACCGGTGCCAGGGCGTTCGGGATGACGTGCTTGACGAGGGCACCGAGCGGCGACACCCCGAGCGAGCGCGCCGCGGTCACGAAGTCGGCGTTGCGTACCTCGATCACGGCGGCCCTCGTGATGCGGGCGATCTGGGGCCAGCCGAACGTGACGAGGATGACGACGAGCGTCCAGACGTTGCGGTTCTGCTGGAAGACCGGCAGCTGCACGACGACGATCGCGCCGAGGATGAGCGGGAGCGCGAAGAAGATGTCGCCGATGCGGGCGAGGATCGCGTCGACCCAGCCACCGAAGAAGCCGGCGAGGGCGCCGATGAGGCCACCGATCAGGACCACGCCGAGGGTGGCGAACAGCCCGACCGTGAGGGACGACTGCGTGCCGTAGACGACGCGGGAGAGGATGTCGCAGCCCTGGACCGTGAAGCCGAGCGGGTGTCCCGCGACGGGCCCGCCGTCGGAGTTCTCGAGCAGGCAGTTCTCGTTGGGCGGTTCGTTGGTGAAGACACCGGGGAAGAGTGCCACGAAGATGACGGCGAGGATCAGGACGGCGCTGATGATGAACAGCGGCTGCTTGCGCAGGCTGCGCCAGGCCTCCCCCCAGAGACTGCGGGGGGCGGCGTCGGACACCGTGCTGTCCGTCGCGCGGACCGGCGTCTCGTCGACGTTCGCGACGAAGTGCTCGATCGGGTAGGCGGAGGTCTTGGTGCGGACCACGGGCGCCGGGCCCTGCGTGCCGGGTGAGGTGTGTGTTGGTTCAGGCATATCGAATCCTTGGGTCCAGCCACGCGTACAGGAGATCCACCAGCAGGTTCGCCAGGCAGAAGATGAGGATGAGGAACGTGACGATCGAGACGACCATCGGTCCGTCCCCGTTGAGCACGGCACGGTAGAGGGTGTTGCCGACGCCGTTGACGTTGAAGATGCCCTCGGTGACGATCGCGCCTCCCATGAGGGCGCCGAGGTCGGCGCCGAGGAAGGTCACCACCGGGATCAGCGAGTTGCGGAGGACATGGACGACGACGACGCGGCGGCGGCTGAGGCCCTTGGCCGTTGCCGTGCGCACGTAGTCCGCGTTGACGTTCTCGATGATGCTCGTGCGGGTGAGGCGGAGGACGTAGGCGAAGGACACGAGCCCGAGCACCACCGCCGGCAGGAGCAGCTCCGTGAAGGTGGCGTCGCCGCTCACGGTCGGATTGGTCCACTGCAGCTTCACGCCGATCAGGAACTGCATGAGGAAGCCGAGCACGAAGATGGGGACCGCGATCACGATCAGGGAGAGGACGAGGACGGAGGAGTCGAAGATCTTCCCCTTGCGGAGACCGGCGATGAGGCCGAAGACGATCCCGAACACGGCCTCGATGACGAGGGCCATGATGGCGAGCTTCGCAGTGGTCGGGAAGACCTCCGCGATGATGGTCGCGATCGGCCGGCCGGAGAAGTTCGTCCCGAGATCGAAGGTCAGGACGCCCTTGAGGTAGAGCAGGTACTGGATCCAGAACGGCTGGTCGAGGTTGTACTGCTCGCGCAGGCCGGCCACGACGGCGGGGGTGCAGCCGCGCTCGCCGCAGATCGCGGCGGTGGCGTCACCGGGGAGGCTGAAGACCAGGAAGTACACCAGCAGGGTGGCACCGAGGAAGACGGGGATCAGCTGGAGGAAACGTCGGACGATGTACCAGACCATCAGCGCCGACCTCCCGATGCCGACGGCGTCCGCACGGGACGCAGGTGGGGGTTGCTCATGAGGTGTTGGACCTTTTCGTTGGAGCACGGAAAAGGGGCCTGCCCGCAGGCGGGCAGGCCCCCTCGTCCGTTAGGGGTTACTTGCCGGTGATGGCGTAGTAGAGCGGAACACCGTTCCAGCCGAACTCGACGTTGTCCACGTTGCTGCTCCAGCCGCCCTGGGCGACCTGGTACCACAGCGGGATGGCCGGGAGATCCTCGAGGAGGTCCTCCTGCGCCGCGTTCATCGCCTCGTTGCCCTCTTCGACAGTGCTGGCTGCGAGACCGTCGGTCAGCTGCTGGTCGAACTCGGGGTTGCTGTAGCGGGCGTCGTTGGAGCCGGCGCCCGTGGCGTAGATGGGCCCGAGGAAGTTGTACAGCGACGGGTAGTCGGCCTGCCAGCCGGCGCGCAGTGCACCGGTGAGGGTCTCCTCCGTGGCTTCGGTGCGCGCTTCCTTGAACGTCGCGTACGGCTTGCCCGCGACCTCGATGCCGAGGTTGTTCTTGATGTTGTTCACCACGGCCTCGACCCAGGTCTTGTGGTCGCCCTTGTCGGCGTTGTAGCCGATGGTCAGGGGCTGCGACTCGTCGTAGGGCGCGATCTTCTCGGCGTCCTCCCAGAGCTTCTTGGCCTGCTCGGGGTTGTACTCGAGGTTCTCGCTCCCCGGCAGTTCGTCGCTGTAACCCTCGAGCACGGGGGCGGTGAAGTCCTTGGCGGGCTCGCGGCCACCGTTGAAGATGACCTCGGTGATCTCGTCGCGGTTGATCGACATAGACAGCGCCTGGCGGCGGAGCTTGCCGGCCTCACCCTCCCAGTTCGGGAGGTAGTACGGGATCGCAATCGTCTGGTTGCCCGCGTACGGCGACTCGATCGAGCGCTCGCCGAGGTCGTTCTTGAAGTTCTTGATGTCGCTCGTGGGGATCGTCTTCAGGACATCCAGGTTGTCCGAGATGAGGTCCTGGTACGCCGTCGTGTCGTTCTGGTAGATCTTGAACGTCACGCCACCGTTCTGCGCTTCCTGCGGGCCCTCGTACTCGTCATTGGGGACGAGTTCGATCTGCTGGTTGTGCTGCCAGGCACCCTCGGCGGCGAACTTGTACGGGCCGTTGCCGATCGGGTTCTCGCCGAACGCCGCGGGGTCCTCGAGGGCGGCGGCGGGCAGCGGGAAGAACGCGCTGTAGCCGAGGCGCAGCGGCCAGTCGGACTCGGGCTGCGAGAGCTTGACGGTGAAGGTGCGGTCGTCGACGACGGTGAGCCCGCTCATGGTCTCCACGGTGGAGCCCTCGGCGCTGGCTTCCTCGTACCCTTCGATGCTCTCGAAGAAGTAGCTGGAGAGCTGCGCGTTCTTGGCGGCGGCTCCGTAGTTCCAGGCATCCACGAAGGAGCTCGCGGTAACGGGATCGCCGTTGGTGAAGGTCTTCCCCTCCTTGAGCGTGATCGTGTAGTTCTGGGCGTCCTCGGTCTCGATGGACTCGGCCATCTCGTTCTCCGGCTTGCCGTCGGCGTCGTAGCTGACCAGCCCGGCGAAGATGAGGTCGAGGATGGCGCCGCCACCCACCTCGTTGGTGCTGGTGGGGATCAGCGGGTTCTGGGGCTCGGATCCGTCCACCACGATGACGGCATCGGTGGTGCCTTCGCTCGTGCCGGATTCATTGCTTCCGCCGCCGCATGCACTCAGCGACAGCGCGGCGATGGCCGCGACACTGAGCATCTTGGAAGTGCGCGTGAAACGCATTCCGCCTCCTAGGGATTGGGTTCTTCCGGCGCTGATGTGGCCGGTCTAGTGGCTCCGCAGAGAGCGAGAGCCAACTCACACCGAAAAATCATATGCCCGTTTCGTTGCTTCCCTGAACATCTGGGGAGGCTGGGCGCTGAACCGGGTCCCGACAGGAGGCGGCATCCGGGTCTTTCCGCAGGCCAGCGGTACCGGCGTGTGCTGGTCACGCTTGGATAACGACTGGCGGGATTCGGCCTCGAATACTGTACAGCGCCCTGTGGGTCCACGGCGGCGACCGCTGGCCGGCCACCCCGGGCCCGGCACGCGAAAGCCCGCCCTGAGTCATCAGGACGGGCTTCCGCGAGCAGCCGGCGATCCCCTGCGGGAGCGCGCGCTGTCAGTCGCTCGTCGCCATGAGTTTCGCCCGGAGTTCGCGGCGCTCCCGCTGCTTGGCCGGATCCGGCAGCGGTACGGCGGCCAGGAGGCGCTGCGTGTACGGATCCTGCGGGCTGCGCAGGATCTGGTCACGGCTGCCCTGCTCGACGATCCGCCCGCGCTTCATGACGCAGATGTAGTCGGCGAGGACGTCCACCACGGCGAGGTCGTGGGTGACGAACAGGCAGGCGAAACCGAGTTCGCGCTGCAGGTTCTGGAACAGTTCCAGCACCTTCGCCTGCACCGACACGTCCAGGGCCGACGTCGGCTCGTCCGCGACCATGAGCTTCGGCCGGAGCGAGAGCGCCCGGGCGATACCCACGCGCTGCTTCTGCCCTCCCGAGAGCTCGTGGGGGTACCGGTTCCGATAGGAGCGAGGGAGCTCCACCTGGTCCAGCAGCGTCTCGATGCGCTTCTGCAGGGCACCGCCCTTCGCCTCGCCGGCGAGGAACATGGGCTCGCCGATGCTCTCGCCGATGGGCAGCCGCGGGTTCAGGGACGACGACGGGTCCTGGAAGACCATGCCGACGTGCCGTCGCACGGCGCCCAGTTCCTTCGACGACGGACGGAAGCCCGAGATGTCGGTGCCCACGACCTTCAGGGAGCCCGCTGCGACGGGCAGCAGTCCCACAGCCGCCCGCCCGATGGTCGTCTTGCCCGAGCCGGACTCGCCCACCAGTCCGATGACCTGTCCGGGATACACCGTGAGGTTCGCCCCCTCGACCGCCCGGAAGGCAGGCACGCGGCCCTGTTTCGGGTACTCGATGGCGACGTCGACCAGTTCGAGCACGGGCTCGGCCGACGGCGCGGTGACCCGCACCTCGTCGTCGAGCTGCGCGAGGACCTCGTTCTCCCGCCGCTCGAGTTCGGCGTGGTCCACCGACTGGAGTTCGGTGTGCGTCGCCGCCGCCAGCGCCGCGGTGATGTCGACGTCGTCGTTCCCGTCACCCTGCCCGAGGTGCGGCACGGCGGCCAGCAGCGCCTTGGTGTACTCGTGCTGCGGATTGTTGAAGATCTGCTCCGCCGTGCCGGTCTCGACGATGCGCCCCTTGCGCATCACCGCGATCCGGTCCGCGAGGTCGGCCACCACACCCATGTCGTGCGTGATGAGCACGATGGCGCTGTTGAGCTGGTTCCGCAGGTTCCTCATGAGGTCGAGGATCTCGGCCTGCACGGTGACGTCGAGGGCCGTGGTGGGCTCGTCGGCGATCAGCAGCTTCGGGTCGCAGGAGAGGGACTGCGCGATCATGGCACGCTGCCGCTGCCCGCCGGAGAGCTGGTGGGGGTACGAGCGGAAGGCCTTGTCGGGATCGGGCAGTTCCACCATCTGCAGGAGGCGCAGGGCGCGCTGCCTGGCTTCGTCCGGCGAGATCTCGTTGTGCAGCCGCAGGGTCTCGACGATCTGGAAGCCGACGGTGTAGACGGGATTGAGCGCCGTCATCGGCTCCTGGAAGATGACCGCCACGTCGTTGCCGCGGATCTGCCGCAGCTTCGCAGGGGACATCGTGAGGACGGACTTGCCGTTGAGCAGCACCTCCCCCGTCACGCGGCTGTTGGAGGGCAGGAGGCCGAGGAGCGACATCGAGCTCGCGCTCTTGCCGGAGCCCGACTCGCCCACGATCGCCAGGACCTCACCCGCGTTGACCTCGTAGTTCAGGTCGATGGCGGCGGGTACCCACTGCTTGTCGACGCCGAAGTCCACGCTGAGGTTGCGGACCTCGAGCACGGGCCCCTGCGCTGCCGGGCCGCCCGCTCCGGCTTCTGGCGTACCGCCGATGACCTGTGTACTCATGAGGGGTTCTCCTTCGTGGCGGAGCCCGCGCCGGTGGGCCGGGGCTCCTCGATTGCCGCGGGCGGCGTCGGTGCTGGGACCATGGAGCCATGGACAGCTCGAGTGTGGCCGGAGCCACCGTCTTCAAGGCGCAGACCAGCAGGTGGTTCACGGGTCTCGCCGTACTGGTGACCGCAGGGGGCCTCGCCTCCGTCGTGGCGACGGACGGCCCGGCCGGCCTGCTGACCGCGTGGCCGCTCCTCGGCATCGCCTACGGGGGGTGGTGGCTGTTCTGGTATCCGGCGGTCCTCGTCGCCGAAGACGCCGTCACGCTCCGCAATCCCCTGGTCACGGTGCGCGTCCCGTGGAACGCCCTGGTCGACGTCGATACCAGGTACGCCCTGAAACTGGTCACGCCGTCGCGCGGGTACACCGCCTGGGCAGCTCCCGCTCCCGGCGTGTGGGGCACGCACTCCGGCAAGGTGGAGCACCTGACGAACCTCCCGTCGACGAGCTACGGACCCGGTGGGTCGGTTCGACCCGGCGACCTGAAGAACACCGACTCCGGCCACGCGGCGTATCTCGTCCGCTCGCACTGGCAGGACCTGGTCGAGACCGGCCGGCTCGACGTGGACCGGCAGGAGAAGGCGCGGCGCAGCTGGAACCTGGCGCCCCTCGCGGTGGGCGTCCTCCTGGTCGTCGCGACGGCCCTGACGCCCGGCGTCGTCTCCTAGGAGGGACCTCACGCCGCGGGCTTCCCTGCGTCCTTCGCCCGGCCGGCGTTGAACTTCTTCTGCCGCGGGTCGAAGGCGTCCCGCAGGCCGTCGCCGATGAAGTTGATGCACAGGCAGATCAGCACGATGAACAGTCCCGGGAACCAGAACAGCCACGGCCTGGTCTGGAAGGCCTCCTGGTTCTGGCTGATGATGAGTCCGAGGGACACGTCCGGCGCCTTGACGCCGAACCCGATGTAGCTCAGGGCGGTCTCGAGCAGGATGGCCGAGGACATGAGCAGGGTCGTGTTGACGATGATCACGCCGACGGCGTTCGGCAGGATGTGCTTGAAGATGATGCGCGTGTTGGACGCGCCGGCGATCTTGGCCGCGTCCACGAACTCGCGCTCACGCAGCGTCAGGAACTCGCCGCGCACCAGGCGGGCGAGCCCCGTCCAGAGCACCAGGCCGAGGAACAGGCCGAGGAGCCAGATCTGCGCCCCCGACCCCACGTATCGGTTCACGGCCTGGCCGAGCGTCGCTGCGGCGAGGACCACGGGGATGATGATGATGATGTCCGTGAAGCGCATCAGCACGGCCTCGGTCCAGCCGCGGAAGTACCCGGAGCAGGCGCCGACGATCACGCCGACGAGTCCCGCGAGTGCGCCGATGATGAACATGATGATGATGGAGTTCTGCGTCCCGCGCATCGTCATGGCGAAGTAGTCCCGGCCGATCGAGTCCTGCCCGAACGGATGGTCCCCCCAGCTGAACGGGCCGGTGACGGTGGGCGCCCCACCGTTGAGCAGGGGCAGGAACTCGGTGTGGTTGTACTTCCACCAGCCCGGGATGCCCGCGAAGCCCACGGAGGTGAACGCCATGAGGAAGATGACGGCGAAGGCGACGAGGCTGATGATCGCCGCGGTGTTGTCGAAGAACTTCCGGCGGACGATCTGGCCCTGCGACAGGCCCTTGGCCTCCGGTTCGGGTGCGGGATGCGTGGGGCCGGTGACGGTGGCCGCTTCGCCGCTCGGGAGGTCCGAGGGAGTCTGGATGCTCATGCTTTCACCCTTACGCGAGGATCGAGGAACGAGTAGACGATATCGGCGACCAGGTTGAAGACGAGTGCGAGGATGCCCGCCACGAGGAAGAAGCCCATGATGGGATCGGGATCGGTCCGCTGCAGCGCCTGGACGAACAGCTGGCCCATGCCGGCGAAGGCGAAGACCTGCTCGGTGATGATGGCGCCGCCGATCAGGGCGCCGATGTCGAAGGCGACGAGGGTGGCGAGGGGGATGAGCGCGTTGCGGAAGGCGTGCCGCATGACGACGGTCCGCTCGCTGAGGCCCTTCGCGCGCCCGGTCCGGATGTAGTCCATGTTCATGATCTCGAGCATCGAGGCCCTGGAGTACCTGCTGTAGCTGGCGAGGGACGCGAGCAGGAGCGCGAGCGTCGGCAGGAGGAGGTGGGTGAAGGTGTCGAGGCCGTTGATCCAGAAGGTCCCGTCGAGGCCCGGGGTCTCCGCGCCGACCGTGGCGATCGGGCGGCCCCGCACGCGTGAGTTGCTGACGTAGGAGGGCCACGTGACCATGAAGCGGTCCACCACGATCAGCAGGCCCATCAGGACGCCCGTGAGGGCGGCCGCGCGCATGCTCTGTCCCCGGTCGTAGCCGCCCATCGCGAATCCGACGCCCATGCCGACGAGCACGGTGATGACCGCGAGGATGATGATCATCCAGATGGTCGCGGCGTTGAGGATCGGGTTCACCACGTAGTAGGCCACGAGCCCCACCGCGACCATGATCAGCGAGGAGACGAGCGCCTTGCGGTTACGCAGCCCCGCCGTCAGCAGCACGATCCCGAACGCGATGCCGACTCCGGTCACCAGGATGACGATCGGGCCGAGGCCCGGCGTCGAGAACCAGTCGACGAGGTCCAGGACGAAGAGCAGGGCGGCAGCGACGACGGCGCCGAGGAGGAAGGCGATGCCCTTCCGCTTCCAGGACCGGCTGGCGAACAGGGCCCAGATGAGGCCGCTCGCAATCGCGACGACGACGATGGTGCTGACCGGTATGTCGGGGTCGGCGAGGAAGTTGTTGAAGCCGATGGCGCCGAACTCCTTCAGGAGCACCGCGAGCCAGAAGATCGGCAGGGAGAAGAACAGGAAGGACATGAAGGTGACGCCGTAGTCGAGGCCGCTGTACTGCCGCAGTGCGGTGATGATGCCCAGCGAGATGCCGATGATGATGGCGAGGACGGTGGCGGTGCTGACGAGGGTGATGGTGTTGCCCATCGCGCGGGCGAGCGAGGTCGTGACGGACTCCCCCTGGATGCTGGCTCCCAGGTCACAGGTCGCCGCGAAGGGGACCAGGCACTTCACGGCCCCGGACAGCCAGCCGAAGTAGCGCAGCGGCGCAGGGGTGTTGAGGTCGAGAAGCTCCGTGCGGGCCTGGATCAGCTGCTCCCTGTTGGGCGCGTTACTGGCCCTGAGGTCCTCCAGCGGGTCCCCCGAGAGGGCGGTGAGCTGGTAGACGACGAAGGACGCGCCTAACAGGATGAGGACGGCGGTCACGAGACGCCGGACGATGTAGGTCACCATAGGTTTTAAAGCCTCAATGTCGGATGCGGATGGGGTCTACCCGCGCTTTGGCGAAAGTGTAGTGCAGGGCCCCGGGGTACGGAATGTGGCGTTTCCCAATCAGTCCGCCCGCCCGGGACCAGCGGCGTCGGCCCTTCCGCAACGCCGGCGGACCGCGGCGCACGGCACGAAAAAAGACGCCGGGACGGGCGAGTTCCCCTGTCCCGGCGCCTCTCTACGAGCGTGCCTGATGCAGCGGTGAGGCTACTGGACGACCTGCCAGTCCCAGAAGTTCCACCAGACGCCTGTCTGGTTCGGCATGTACTCGATGCCGGTGACGTTGTCGCTGTACGCGTCCACGCCGGGAACCTGGAACAGGGGCAGTCCGTACTTCGAATCCCAGATGAACTTGTCGATCTGCACCTGCAGGGCGTCCTGCTCGTCGGGATCCGTGGTCACGATCAGCTCGTCCATCAGCTCATCGGCCTCCGGGCTGGAGAAGCCGTTGAAGTTCGAGCCGTTGCCGGACTTGAAGATCTGCGGGACGCCGGACACGCCGACACCCGAGTTGATCCAGCCGAAGATCGTGGCGTCGTACGTGCCGTTGCCGAGCGCGGCCCCCCAGTCGGAGGACCCCAGTCCACCGTCGACGATCTTGAACCCGGCCTGGGCGGCCGACTCCGCGATCAGCGTGTACGAGTTGAGGCGGTTCGGGTTGTCGCGGTTGTACATGATCCGGACCTCGGGGGTGGCGCCGTCGAGCAGCTCCTTGGCACCCTCGATGTCGACCTCGCCGTAGGCCTCGGAACCGTTGTTGGACGAGGACTCCTCATAGGGAGCCTGGTCGGTCAGGAACAGCTGCGAATCGAGCGGCTGCGCATCCGGGTTGATCTTCTTCACGATCGTGTCGACGATCTGCTGGCGCGGAACCGTCTTCATGAAGGCCTCACGCACGGCCTCGTCCTCGAAGACACCGCTGAAGTTCAGGTCGAGGTGGTCATAGGAGAGCTGGTTGCCCTGCTCCACCGTGACGCCTTCGAGCCCTTCGAGCTGCTCGACCGTGTCCGCGGATGCCTGAGGCGCGATGATGTCGACCTCGCCGTTCTGCAGGGCCTGGACCTGCGCCGGAGCCTCGCCGATGTAGCGGACCGTGATCTCGTCCACCTTGGCTTCCGGGCCCCAGCTGTAGTCCTCGTTGCGGGTCAGCGTCATCGACTGGTCCGGCGTGATGGCCGAGGCGATGAACGGGCCGTTCGAGAGGAACAGAGACTCGTCGGTCGGCAGTGACTTCGTGTCGAAGCCGGTGTTCCAGAAGTCGGCGAGGGCCTGCACCTCGGGACGCTCGACCGGGCTCTCGGGGTCGCCCTTGGGCTCGGTCTCGATGAGCTCGATCAGTGCGTCCTCGTCGGCCAGGCCGCCCTTCTCGGCCAGCACGTGCGCGGGAGTGGAGATGCCGCCCTCGGTCATGAGGCCGAACGCCACCTCGTAGTCCGCGAAGGGCTCCGAGTAGTTCAGGGTGATGGACCGTCCGTCGTCGCCGATCTCCGGCAGTTCGGTGAGGGCGAGTCCGCCGGTGTCGCCCGCGTAGTCGAAGTAGGTCGCCCCGGAGACGATCTCGCCGGCGTCGTCGGTGGTGGCGTCGTTGAAGTAGCCGGACCCGATGGCCCAGGAGAGCAGGAGGTCTCCGCCGTCGACCGGTTCGCCATCGGACCAGTTGACGCCCTCGTTGACCGTGTACTTCACGCTCAGGGGATCCTCGGAGAGGACCTCCATGGTGCCGAAGTCCTCGTTCTTCTCCACCTCGAGGTCATTGTTGATGTAGACGAAGCCGGAGTGGGTCGCGTAGGCGATCTTGCCGTTGATGTCCACGTTGCCCTCGGAGCTGTTCGAATTGAACGAGCTGAAGGCATTCACTTCTACGACGCGGATGTTTCCGCCCGTTGCTTCGCCCTCGGCGCTCTCCTCGGGAGTCTCTGTTCCCGTGTTCGCAGCGCAGGCACTCAATGCGAGCGCCGCGACAGCAGCAACCCCCAAAGCCTTGGAAGTACGTCCGAAACGCATTCCGCCTCCTATTTCTCAGTGTGGTTCCAGCTTCACGCGGTGTTGCATGACAGCCGACACGCGACCCCCAGGGGGTGATGTCACTCACATGAGCGACAGCCTAGGGGCACATTGTTACCAGCAGGTATCCATCGGACTGGGCACTCCCCTGTTGTTATCGAGCTGCAACCAAATGTTCACAGTCCTTCTCCAGCATCTTTTCAGCGCCGCGTGGGCCGGGCCGGGCTCCCCCGCCGGTGGCGACCGTACCCGCGGTCCGGCGCTCCGCCGCGGGTCTGTACAGTCCGACGTCGTCGCCCGCCCGCGGCTTGAACGCTCGCGCGGCGGGTGTTTTGCTTAGGACACCGCGGCGGCGCCGGCAGGCCGGCGGACAACGGATCGCCGCCCCGGCGGGGCGGGCGACCAGACGGATGAGGAGCACCATGGCCTGGCTGTTCGTCGACCAGCATGCAGCGGTGTGGGACGACGACGCCAACGTGCAGGCAGCCATCGGCGCCCTGAAGGCGCGGCTCGACCAGCACAGGGAGGTGCACCTCTCCATCCAGAGCAAGGGATTGAAGGGGCCCGTCTTCGTCATCACCAGGGAGACGGTGCTCAGCTCGCCCGAGCTCAACAACCGGTTCAATGCGGATCTCTTCGCGGAGCTCACCACCCCGACCGCGCGCAACAGCCCCACCATCCACTGGTTCTCCGACGGCCGGGGTTTCGTCTCGGAGACCAACAGCCGGATGTGGTGAGGGCCGGACCGGAGCGTCGCCGGCAGCAGGAGTGTCCGTCGAGAAGGAGCACACATGCCAGAGCAGTTCCTCGCCCCCAGGTACCCCAGCTTCGCCGGCGTCCTCGACGATGCCGCACGGCAGCAGCTGATCGAGACGGCGTCCATGCCCTTCGTGTACCCGCACCTGGCCAGCGTGCCCGACGCGCACCTCGGCAAGGGATGCGCCGTGGGTACCGGGTTGACGCTCGGCGGAACGATCAGGACGTCGCCTCAGCAGGACCCCCGGCGTGAGCGGACATCGGGTGTCACCGGCGACGTCTAGGATCAGGTGCCTGAGCCGGGGCCGCGCTCCAGGTGGGCCGGCAAGAAAAAGGAAGAGGTGCGCGGACGCGTGGATGAGTTCGGAGCCTCAGGGACGACGATCGGCCGGCCGGCTCCGGCTGCTGCCCGCACCGAGCTCATGCCGTCAGGATTCGCCTCGCCCGCACAGGACTGGTTCGAGGACAGGATCGACCTCAACAGGCATCTCATCCCGGACATCACCAGCACCTACATCGTGCGGGTGTCCGGGCACGCGATGGAGGGTGCCGGCATCTCCGACGGCGACGAACTGATCGTCGACCGGGCCCTGCAGCCCAGGGACCGGTCCGTGGTCATCGCCGTCCTCGACGGGGAGTTCGTCATCCGGAGGCTGCGAGTCGCGAGCCGTGATCCCGGCTCAGGTGCCGGGGCGGTCACCCTCGTCGCGGCCAGTGCCGTCTACCCGGACATCCCTGTTCCGGATCCTGAGGATCTCGTCATCTGGGGCGTCGCGACCAGGTGCCTGCACCGTGTCTGACCCGGAGTCACGGATCCGGGCTTCGACGCCCACGAGGTCGAGTGTGGCCCTGGTCGACGTCAACAACTTCTACGTCTCCTCCGAGCGGGCTTTCGACCCGTCGCTCGAGGGGAAACCGCTGGTCGTGCTGTCGAACAACGACGGCTGCGTGATCACCCGCAGCGCAGAGGCAAAAGCTCTGGGTATCCCGATGGGGGCTCCGTGGTTCCAGATCGCGGAGCAGGCGAAGGCCTGGGGGCTGCAGGCCCGGTCGAGCAACTACGAGCTGTACGGGGACATGAGCGCCCGCGTCATGGAAGTCCTCGGCCGGCACACGACCGACCTCGAGATCTACAGCATCGACGAAGCGTTCCTGACCCTCCGCGGTGCTCACCTCGAGCAACGCACCACCGGCAGGACCATCAAACAGACGGTGCAGAGGAACACCGGGCTCCCGGTCTGCGTGGGCATCGCGCCCACGAAAACACTCGCGAAGCTCGCCAACCGCTGGGCCAAGGGGAACACGCGGCTCGACGGTGTCTGCCACTGGGAGCTCATCCCGGCCGGGCAGCGTGAGGCGCTCCTGCTCAGGCTGAAGGTCACTGACATCTGGGGTGTCGGCGCCAGGAGCGCTGCACGCCTGAACGCGCTCGGCATCGACTCGGCGTGGGACCTGACGCAGGCCGATCCGGTGATGATCCGGAAGAAGTTCTCGGTGGTGCTGATGCGCACCGTGCTGGAACTGCAGGGCACGCCCTGCATCACGTCCAACGAGTCCACAGGCAACGAGCAGGTCATGTTCTCCCGGTCCTTCGCTCATCCGGTCAGCACTCCGGAGGCCATGCGGCAGGCGTTGAGCGTCTACGCCCAGGGAGCTGCGTCACGCCTGGCACGCAAAGACCTCCAGGGCAGAGTGCTCACCGCGTTCGCCGGTACCTCACCCTTCAGCACCGGCACCAGGAGCTCGCCCAGCATCTGCATTCCCTTGCCTGTGCACACCGCTGATCCGCTCGAACTCACACGGGCTGCGCACAGGCTGCTGCCCGTCATCGAAGAAGGCGTCTCCTACATCCGCGCCGGCGTCATCATCACCGACCTCCAGCCCGTCGGGACACAGGACTCGCTCCTGAGCCTCGAGCTGGGCTCGGGCGAAGACGCGGACCCGGAGGGCGGGAGAGCCGGTGCGAAAGACACCGGCCCGCTGCTCCACGAGATCAGCCAGAGATTCGGGCGCTCCTCCATCGGTCTCGGTCACGCCGGCCTCAGGGCAGGCTCGGAGTGGACGATGAAGCGCGACATGCTCTCGCCGCACTACACGACGAAGTGGGCGGACCTCCCGGTCGTCAAAGCCTGATCGGGCTTCCGTCGGGCGACAAACCACCCACGGGATGTCGGGACACGAGAGCTACACGTTGAACCGGAACTCCACCACGTCGCCGTCGGACATGACGTACTCCTTGCCCTCGATGCGCACCTTGCCCCGGGACTTGGCCTCGCTCATCGAACCGGCATCGATGAGGTCGTCGAAGGAGACGACCTCGGCCTTGATGAAGCCTCGCTGGAAGTCGGAGTGGATGACACCGGCGGCCTCGGGCGCCGTTGCGCCCTTCTTGATGGTCCAGGCGCGGCTCTCCTTGGGGCCCGCCGTCAGGTAGGTCTGGAGACCGAGGGTGTGGAACCCGACCCGCGCGAGCTGGTCGAGGCCGGATTCCTCCTGGCCGTTCATCTCGAGCATCTCGCGGGCCTCGGCCTCGTCGAGTTCCACGAGGTCCGCTTCGAGCTTGGCGTCGAGGAAGATGGCGTCGGCGGGAGCGACGAGCTGACTGAGCTCGGCCTGGCGGTGCGCGCTGCCGAGGACGGCGTCGTCGACGTTGAACACGTAGATGAAGGGCTTGGCCGTCAGCAGGCTGAGCTCGCGGAGGTGCTCCATCTCCAGCTTGTCGCCCGCGACGGAGGAGAAGATCGTGTCGCCGCGCTCGAGCACGGCCTGCGCCGCCTGCATCGCGGCCAGCTGGGCGGCCTCGCGCTTCTTGATCTTCACTTCCTTCTCGACGCGCGGGATCGCCTTCTCGAGCGTCTGCAGGTCGGCGAGGATGAGCTCGGTGTTGATGGTCTCCATGTCCGAGCGCGGATCCACCTTGCCGTCCACGTGGATGACATCGGGATCGTCGAACACGCGGATCACCTGGGCGATCGCCTCGGCCTCGCGGATGTTGGCGAGGAACTGGTTGCCGAGGCCCTCGCCCTCGGACGCGCCCTTCACGATGCCCGCGATGTCCACGAAGGACACCGTCGCGGGGAGGAGCTGCTTCGAGCTGAAGACCTCGGCGAGCTTGGCAAGACGCGGATCGGGAAGGCTGACCACCCCGACATTCGGCTCGATGGTAGCGAACGGGTAGTTCGCAGCCAGCACGTTGTTGCGCGTCAGCGCGTTGAAGAGGGTTGATTTGCCGACGTTGGGCAGTCCGACGATGCCGATAGTAAGAGCCACGGGAGACAAGTCTACCGGGCCTCGACGGACCCTCCTCCGGTGTGGTGGGCCTGAATGTCGGAGGTTCCTGCGACAGTGTGGGCATGAGCACCACCGCCCTCCTTCTCGTCCTCCTCGCCTTCGTCCTCGGCTGCGCCGTGGGCGCCTTCCTCGTCGCCCACACTCAGCGCCCCCGTGCCGAGGAGCTCCGGACCGAGCTCGACGACGCCGCTGCCCGCCTCGGCAGGACGACGACGGACCTGGCGGCCGCGTCGGCGCAGCGGGACCTCTTGCAGCAGCACAACCGTGAGCTGTCAGGGAAGACCTCGACGGACCAGGAGGTGCTGCGGGCCCTGGCCCCTGTCGCGGAGAAGCTCTCCCAGGTCCAGCGGCAGGTCGGCCTGCTGGAGCGCGACCGCGTGGAGCAGTACGGACAGCTCGCCCGGCAGCTCGAGGAAGCCCGGGCGGTCGACGCGCGGCTGCTCTCGACGACGCATTCGCTGGCGGGAGCACTGCGCAGCACCAGCGCCCGCGGGCAGTGGGGCGAGGTGCAGCTGCGCCGGGTCGTGGAGGCTGCCGGGATGCTCTCCCGCGTCGACTTCATGGAGCAGGTCTCCTTCGACGGGGGCGAGGGCGGGGACCGCGCGCGGCCGGACATGGTGGTGCAGCTGCCCGGTGACAAGCAACTGGTGATCGATGCGAAGGTGCCACTGAGCGCCTTCCTCACCGCCCAGGAACTTGACGGCAGGTCCGACGACTGGGCAGAGGCGGATGCCGCAGCCCTCGAGGCACGCCGCTCCGAGCTGCTGCGCCAGCACGGGAAGGCGCTGCGCGCGCACGTCGATGCGCTGGCGAAGAAGAAGTACTGGGAAGGCGCCGCGAACTCCCCCGAGCTGGTCATCTGCTTCATCCCCGTCGAGTCGGTCCTGTCCGAGGCGCTGCGTGCCGATCCCGAACTGCTCGACTATGCCTTCTCGCGGAACGTGGCCCTGGCCTCCCCTGTCTCCCTGCTCGGGATCCTCAAGGGCGCCGCGTTCAGCTGGCGACAGGCTGTTCTCACGGACAATGCCCGGGAACTCTTCGATCTGTCCAAGCAGCTCTACGAACGGCTCGGGACGATGGGCGGCCACGTGACGCGTCTCGGCGCATCGCTCAAGACCTCGGTGGAGCGCTACAACTCCTTCGTCGGCGCGCTCGAATCGAGGGTCCTGCCGACTGCACGGCGCATCGGCGCTTTCGACTCGGCCACCCTCGATGCGGTGGACGCTGCGGCCGACGGGGCGCACGACGGACCGGACGGCACACAGGGTGCCGGGGTGAGCCTGCTCGGTACCGCCCGCGCGCAGCGGGCCGGCAGCAGCGCTGCGGGATCGGCCCAGCCTGCTGCGACCATCGACGCGACGCCCCGGTCCCTGACGGCCCACGAGCTGCTCGAGGGTACCGCGGGTTGACGTGCCGGCCGGTACACGGAGAGTACTGACGGATCCGACGCCGATCGGGTCTGCCCTGGCGGCCGATGCGGTGCGACGGCGGTGGGACGCGTCGAAGCCTAGTTGAGCGAGCCGCGATCAGGCCGGGGACCGCGACCGCCGCGGCCCTGCGAGGGATCGCCCATCGCCTTGAGGGCGGCGCGGATCTCCTTGGGCAGCGAGAAGATGATGTCCTCCTCGGCCGTGACGACCTCCTCGACGTCCCCGTAGCCGTAGTCGGCGAGGAGCCGGAGGACGTCCTGGACGAGGTTCTCGGGAACGGAGGCACCCGAGGAGATGCCCACCGTCGCGACACCCTCGAACCAGGACTCGTCCACCTCGTTCGCGAAGTCGACCCGGTGCGACGCCTTGGCCCCGTACTCGAGCGCGACCTCCACCAGGCGGACCGAGTTCGAGGAGTTGGCCGAACCGACCACGATCACCAGGTCCGACTCCGGGGCGATCTTCTTGATGGCGGCCTGGCGATTCGACGTCGCGTAGCAGATGTCATCGCTGGGCGGATCCTGCAGCGTGGGGAACCGCTCCTTGAGGAGGTTGACGGTCAACATGGTCTCGTCGACGCTCAAGGTCGTCTGCGAGAGCCAGATGAGCCGTTCCGGGTCGCGGACCTGGACCTTGTCGACGTCCTCCGGTCCGTTGACGATCTGGATGTGCTCTGGTGCCTCACCGGCGGTGCCCTCCACCTCCTCGTGGCCTTCGTGGCCGATCAGGAGGATGTCGAAGTCGTCGCGGGCGAAGCGCTGCGCCTCCTTGTGCACCTTCGTGACGAGGGGGCAGGTGGCGTCGATCGTGCGCAGTCCGCGATCCTCCGCCGATTGCACGACGGCGGGCGAGACACCATGCGCCGAGAAGACCACCAGGGCGCCCTCGGGAACCTCGTCCGTCTCGTCGACGAACACCGCGCCCTTCGCCTCGAGAGTGGAGACGACGTGCAGGTTGTGGACGATCTGCTTGCGCACGTACACCGGAGGGCCGTAGTGCTCGAGGGCCTTCTCGACGGCGATCACGGCGCGGTCGACGCCGGCACAGTACCCGCGCGGCGCTGCGAGCAGCACCTTCTTCGGTCCCGCCACCGGCGCGCCCGCGGCGACGTCCTCCGGGGAGCGGCGTCGGCGCGGGATGGTGGGCATGGGGACCTGAACGGTGGTACTGGTCATGCCCTGATTCTACCGGGTCGGGGACAGACGCCCGGCTGATCCGCGTGCGGCTCCGCTGTGAGCTAAGCCCTACCCCGGCGCCCGACAGCGAGCTGGAGGGCGACTCCGAGCACGAGGGCCACGAGGCCCCCAAGGAGCACGGGAACGCTGGACACCGCGATGTCTGCACCGGCGCGTTCGGCGAGACCCCGGACGAAGACGTCGGCGATCGCGCTCGTCCCGGGGGCCCGGTCGAGGGCGGCCGGGACCCACTCACGGGCGAGCAGTCCCAGCCCTCCGATGCCCAGCACTCCGAGTCCGAGCAACGCCAGGGTGGTACCCCGCCGCCGGGCGGCCAGCAGCGCCAGCACGGCGAGGATGCCCGCACCGGCGAGATACATCGCCCAGGACTGCACGACGTCGGCGACCCCGCTCAGCAGCCCGCCGCGCTCGATCGATCCGATGTCGATCGTGGTGTCCTCCGGGAGCGGGACGTCCACGCCGAGGCCGCCTCCGATGCCATCGGCCACCAGGTGCACGACGGGTCCGAGATCGAGTGTCAGGACGGCCGGGCCGGGGTCGGGCGCCTGGGCGAAGGTGAAGGCATGGGACAGGCGGAGCGTCTCCGACCAGGCTGCCGGATAGCCGGATGCCTCCATGACGGCGCCGGCCGCGTTGCGGACGAGGGGCTCGACGAAGGAATCGAGCCGGTCCGGCAGACCCGTGCTACCCGTCACCTCCTCGACGAGCGAGTCCGACAGCGCAGCCTGGAAGTCGGCGTCCTCCGCGAGGGGGGCAGCGAGCGCGACGAACCCCGATTCCTGCACGAGGTTCTCGTCGATCCAGGCCGAGGCCAGTCCGATCGCTGCCGCGCAGAGCGCGAGGAGGGCCAGCAGGGCAGAGAGGAGGGTCCGCATGAAGTCCTTAGGCTCGAGGTCCGACCCATGATTATGCCTGTTCACCGCAGCGGTGGCCCAGCGGGACCGGCCGGTGGCGGTAGCCTCGAAACGCACATAGACGCCGGCCGAGCGACGTCCCGGGGGTCGCAGGTGATACAGATGATAGCTGCCGCTCTCCGACCGGGAACGGCGCGCCGGACCACCAGGAGGACAGGACACCGATGACGAGCGAGCACGTGCGGGCACCCGCACCCTCGGCCGGCGCAGCTTCCACGGTGCCCGCGACGGCGGCGGAGACCTCCCCTGATGCGCCATGGCCCCTGCATCTGCTGTCGGAGAAGCTGAAGGCCCATATCGAGCGTGCGCCGGCTGCGTGGGTCGAGGGCCAGGTCATCGAACTCAACCGCCGTGCGAGCATGTGCTACATCACCCTCCGCGACGTCGATTCCGAGGTCTCCCTCTCCCTCTCCGTCTACGGAACCGTCATGGACCGTGTGTCCTCCCCGCTCGAGCGCGGCTCGCGCGTCGTCGCACGGCTCCGGCCGGATTTCTGGGTGAAGACGGGCCGCCTCTCGATGCAGACGATCGATATCAGACCGGTGGGCATCGGTGACCTCCTCGCACGCATCGAACGCCTGCGCCAGGCGCTGGGGGCGGAAGGGCTCTTCTCCCCGGCGCGCAAGAAGCCGCTGCCGCTGCTCCCGCACCGGATCGGCCTCATCACGGGGCGCGATTCGGATGCCATGAAGGATGTGATGCGCAACGCCGCGCTCAGGTGGCCCGCGGTCGAGTTCGAGGTCAGGGAGGTGGCGGTCCAGGGCGTCAGCAGCGTCGCGCAGGTCTCCGCCGTGCTGGCCCAGCTCGACGCCGATCCGCGCGTCGACGTCATCATCATCGCCCGCGGTGGCGGAGCGCTCGAGGACCTGCTGCCCTTCAGCGACGAGTCTCTCGTCCGCGCGGTCGCGAAGGCTTCGACGCCCGTCGTCAGCGCCATCGGTCATGAGGCGGACCGCCCCCTGCTCGACGAGGTCGCCGACCTCCGGGCCTCCACACCCACCGACGCCGCGAAGCGTGTGGTGCCCGACGTGACCGAGGAACTCGGGCGCATCCGTCAGGCGCGCGGAGCACTCGAGCGGTCGATCAGGGTCCTCGTGCAGCGCGAAGGCGAAAGCCTGGCGAATCTCCGGTCGCGGCCTTCGCTCGCGAAGCCGGAGGGAATGATCGATGTCCGGGAGGCCGACGTCGGGCGCCTCCGCTCCCGGGCACTGCGCTGCACCACGGCGGCCGTGGAACGCGAGGCCGACGCAGTCCTCCACCTCCGCGAACGGGTCAGGTCCCTGTCTCCCCAGAAGACGCTCGACCGCGGCTACGCCGTCGTGCAGACTGCGGCCGGACACGTGGTGACCGACCCCTCGGAGGTCACCGCCGGCGATACCCTGCGGGTCAGGGTGGCGGGTGGGCGCTTCGGCGCGACGGCGACCGACGAGGCGGAGGGTGCAGCGGCTGGAGCGACGGACCGCAGAGCGTCCGGCGGTCCGCCCTGACCCTGCTCCGCCACGAAGGCCAGGAAGACCAGGAAGACCAGTACGACCTGCCACCCGGCGCACGGCGGGTGGGACCAGGACCCCGACCACTGCACGGCGACACGACGAGGAACCCCAGATGACAGAGAGCACGACGTCGGCCCCCGACCCCGCAGCGGTGGACACGCTGTCCTACGAGCAGGCACGGGAGGAACTCGTGGCAGTCGTGGCCAGGCTCGAGGCGGGCGGCGTGAGCCTCGAGGAGTCCCTGGCCCTGTGGGAGCGCGGGGAGGCACTCGCCGACCGCTGCGAATCCTGGCTCGAAGGCGCGAAGGTCCGCCTGGCAGCTGCCCGGGACAGGGCCGAGGGACAGTAGCGCCCGCATCAGCGATCCTGCCGATCCGATCGATCCGATCGAGCCGATCGATCAGATGACCACGAGGCCGGACGGCGACGTGGTCGCGGCGACCTACGACCTCGTCGCGCAACGCTGGAGTACAGCTCGGCCCGTGCCCGGTCCACGGCGCTGACGGGTGCGGTGACGGGTGCGTCCGTCCGGTCCATGCCCGGCCCAGAATCCGCCTCCTGAAACCCGCCTCCCGGATCCGTGTACCAGCGCGGGACGGCATGCGGTCCGATCCGGTCCATGGACGCGGTCGGGTGCGCGGTCGGGTGCGCCGGGATCCGGCGGGCCGGCTAGGTGCTGTGCGGCGCGTCCGGATCGGTCGGGGCGCGCTGACGGCGTTCCTCGATCAGCTCCTTGCTGCGGACCAGCCGCAGCAGTGTCACCAGCACGAGGCCGCCCAGCATGTTGAACAGCAGGGTGTACCCGAACCAGCCGAGCCACTGGCCGTAGGTGATGTCGGCGCCCGAATGGATGGCGCCGAAGATCAGCAGGGAATCCAGGATGGAGTGAAAGAGCTGGAGCCCGGCCAGCAGGAAGCCGCCGATCATCGTGGCGACGATCCGGGCGACGTCGTCGTCGGTGCCCTGCTGCATCCGGCTCATGAGGGTGATGGTGCTGCCACCGAGGACTGCGAGCGCCACGGTCTGCAGGGAGAAGGGCGCGTCGACGTAGTGGTGCGCGCTCTCCGAGACCGTCTCCGACCACTGCGGGAACGCCTGCATGATGATCCAGACGAACACCCAGCCGCCCGCGAGGTTCGCGACGAGGGTGCCGCCCCAGAGCTTGGCGAGCTGGACGACGCTGCCCTCCTTCGCGACGACGGCGGCCACCGGAAGGAGGAAGTTCTCCGTGAACAGCTCGCTGTGCGCGAGAAGGAGGGCCACGAGGCCGATACCGAACGCGAGTCCAGCGAGCAGCTCGTTGCCAGTCTCGTGGAGTACCGCGAGGTAGGCCATGATGCCGAGCCCGATCTCGAAGCCACCGAAGACCCCGGTCACGAGGATGTTCCTCATGGTGCGGTGGAGACGCTCCGCGCCCTCGATCACCGTGTTGTCGAAGGACTCCTTGAGTTCGTCCTCGACGGGCGCATCCGACTCACCGAGTTCTCGCCGGCGTTCCTCGCTCATGGTGCCCGTCCGTCCTTCGTCGCCCCGCTCCCGGAGGAAAGTCCCGCCCGGCAGTCAGCAGTCAGGTGGCGGCGAGGCGCTGCTTCTCGGCCTCGACGTCGAACGTGGCGCGCGGCCAGCTCAACTGCATGTCCTCGAGCGTAGCGGTCAGCAGCCGCTGCACCGCGAGCCGGGCGTACCACTTGCGTTCTGCGGGAACCACGAACCAGGGGGCCTCAGGGGTGCTCGTGCGCTCGACCGCGCGTTGGTAGGCCTCCTGGTACTGGTCCCAGTACCCGCGCTCGTCGACGTCGCCCGGGTTGTACTTCCAGTACTTGTCCTTGCGCTCGAGGCGCTCGGCGAGCCGGGCCTTCTGCTCGTCCCTGCCGATGTGCAGCATGACCTTCAGCACGCGCGTCCCGGACGCCGCCACCTCCGTCTCGAACCGGCGGATGGCCCCGTACCGCTTCTCGATCTCCTCCGCGGGGGACAACCCACGCACCCGATGGATGAGCACGTCCTCGTAGTGCGACCTGTCGAAGACGCCGATCATGCCGGGCCGCGGGAGCTGGTGCCGGATACGCCACAGGAAGGAGTGCTTGCGCTCCTCCTCGCTCGGCGCCTTGAACGCATGGTGCTGGACGCCCTGCGGATCGACGAGCCCGACGACATGGCGCACGATCCCGCCCTTGCCCGAGGTGTCCATCCCCTGCAGGACGAGCAGCACGGCGATCTCGCTGCCGGCCCGGCTCTCGGCGAACAGCTTCTCCTGCAGGGACGAGAGGACCTCCCCGCCGTCCGCGAGCGCCGCGGCACCCTTCTTCTTCCCGCCGTCGAACCCGGGGGTCGAGTGCGGGTCGACGGCGGCGAGGGAGAAGTCCGGCCCCGCGAGGAGGAGCCTGCGCATCTCGTCGGCGGTATCTGCTGGTGGCACCATGGGTCCTCCTGGGATGGGGCGGGACAGGCTGTCCGCTTGCCGGCTGTCAGGGCTTGTAGGTGGAGAGGAAGTCGGCGAGCCGGCCGATCGCGTCCTCGATGACCTCGACGCTCGGGAGCGTCACCATGCGGAAGTGGTCCGTGTTCACCCAGTTGAACGCGCTGCCGTGGGAGATGAGGATCTTCTGCTGCTTGAGGAGATCGAGGGCGAACTTCTCGTCGTCCTTGATCGGGTACACGTCGGGGTCGAGCTTCGGGAACAGGTAGAGAGCTCCCTGCGCCACCTCGCAGCTGACGCCGGGGATCGCGTTGAGCAGCTGCGCCGCCTTGTCGCGCTGCTGCTTCAGGCGTCCGCCCGGCAGGATCAGGTCGTTGATGCTCTGGTACCCGCCGAGGGCCGTCTGGATGGCATGCTGCGCGGGGACGTTCGCGCACAGGCGCATGTTGGCGAGCAGGTTGATGCCCTCGATGTAGTTCGCGGCGTCCCGCTTCGGGCCGGAGATCGCCATCCAGCCGCTGCGGAACCCGGCGATCCGGTAGGCCTTGGAGAGACCGCTGAAGGTCAGGCACAGGACGTCGTCGCCCGCCACGGACGCGGCGTTCACGTGCACCGCGTCGTCGTACAGGATCTTCTCGTAGATCTCGTCGGCGAACAGGATCAGCCCGTGCTCGCGGGCGAGGCGCACGATCCCCTCGAGGACGGGCCGGGGGTAGACGGCACCCGTCGGATTGTTCGGGTTGATGAGCACGATCCCCCGGGTGTCCGGGGTGATCTTCGAGGCCATGTCCTCGAGGTCGGGCCACCAGTGGTTGTCCTCGTCGCAGAGGTAGTGGACCGGTGTGCCTCCGGCCAGCGCCACCGATGCCGTCCACAGCGGGTAGTCGGGGGTGGGGATCAGCACCTCGTCGCCCGCGTTGAGCAGGGCCTGCATGGACAGCGTGATGAGTTCGCTGACGCCGTTGCCGAGGTAGACGTCGTCGACGTCGATGGAGTTGATGCCGCGGCCCTGGTAGTACTGCACGACGGCGGTGCGCGCCGAGAAGATCCCGCGGGAATCGCTGTAGCCCTGCGCTTTGGGCAGGTTGCGGATCATGTCCACGAGGATGGCGTCCGGTGCCTCGAACCCGAAGGGCGCCGGGTTGCCGATGTTGAGCTTGAGGATGCGGTGGCCCTGGGCCTCCATGGTCATGGCGTGCTCGAGCAGCGGCCCCCTGATGTCGTAGAGGACGTTCCGGAGCTTTTCCGACTGCTTGTAGGTGGCCATTGGATCAGGATGCCACAGCAGGGGCCCGGGACGCGGCATGGCGATGCGCGTCCCGGGCCCCTGCTGTCCACGGGCAGGAAGCTCCCGGGCTAGCCGGCGAGGCCCTTGTCGGCCAGCCAGTCGGCGGCGGCGTCAGCAGGGCTGCGCTTCTCCTCGCCGCTGACCTCGCGGTTCAGGGACAGCAGGTCCTCGGTGGTCAGCTGCGCCGACACCTCGTTGAGGACGTTCTGCGCCTCCTCGCTCACCGTCCCGGTGTTGATGAGCGGGAGGACCTGCTGGGCGATGAAGTTGTTCTCGGGGTCCTCGAGGACCACGAGGTCGTTGTCCTCGATGGACGGCGTCGTCGTGTAGATGTCCGCCACCTGGACGTCGTCGTTGAGGAGCGCCTGGAGCGTGAGCTCACCGCCGCCGTCGTTCAGGGCTTCGAAGCTGCCCGGCTCACAGCCGTACTTCTCCTTCAGGCCCGGCAGACCGTACGAGCGCTCCTGGAAGGTGCTCGGTGCACCGAGGGTGATCTCGCCGCAGACCTCGGCGAGATCGGCGATGGACTCCAGCCCGTACTCCTCGGCCGTGGCCGCCGTGACGACGAGCGCGTCCTTGTCCTCGGCCTCGCTGGGCTCGAGGACACCGAGGTTCGCATCCGGGGACTTGGCCGCGAGGGCGTCGGGAAGGGCTGCCATGATCTCCTCGGCCGAGGCGGCCGTCGCCTCGGTGTCGGCGAGCAGCAGGAGGTTCCCGCTGTACTCGGGGATGACATTGATGGAGCCGTCCTCCATGGCCTGGTAGTAGATCTCGCGCGAACCGATGTTCGGCTTGGTGGTCGCTTCGACGCCGGCGGCGTTCAGCGCGCCTGCATAGAGCTCCGCGATGATCTGGCTCTCCGGGAAATCAGCTGAGCCGACAACGATGGACCCTTCGGGCCCTGCGCTCTCTGTCTCCCCCTGGGGGTCGCTGTTGGCACCGCAGGCAGTCAACGCCAGCATGGCCGTCAGGCCGCCGGCCAGTCCCATCATGGCGCGCCGAGCGGCGCGCGGGTGTGACAGGTTCTTCATGTTGTTCCTCCTTGTGCACTGGCTACGGCCTCTTGCCGGCCAGATTCCTTCAGCGGTCCCGCGGGCGGCTGCGTGGCCCGCAGCCCCGGGGAGATCGCAAACTTTTGGATGAGGGCCATCAGGCCGTCGACGGCGATCGCGAGGACCGCGATGATCACGGCACCCCCGAAGAGCCGGCCGTTGTCGTTGATCTGCGTCCCTTCCACGAGGAACACTCCCAGGCCGTCCGCCTTCGCGTAGGCGACCACCGTAGCGGTCGCGACCACCTGCAGGATCCCGGCGCGGACGCCGCCGATCATCACCTGGAGACCGTTCGGCACCTCCACCCGGAAGAGGATCTGCCACTCGGTCAGCCCCATGCTGCGGGCGGCGTCGACCACGGTGCGGTTCACCGAGGAGATCCCGGCATACACGCCACTGAGCACCGGTGGAACGGCCAGCAGCACCAGGGCCCAGACCGAGGGCAGCACCCCCCGGTAGAAGAGCAGGGCGAAGAGGAACACCATGCCGAGGGTGGGGAGCGCCCGGAGGATGCCGATGCCCGAGACGATCAGCACCCGGCCACGGCCGGTGTGCCCGACGAACAGGCCGAGCGGGATGGCGATGGCGCAGGCGATCAGCATGGTCAGGCCGACGTAGCCCAGGTGCTCCAGGACGCGCATCGGGATCCCGCGGGAGCCGCTCCAGTTCACGGGATCCGACAGCCACTCGCCCATCTGGACGAACAGGTTGCTGCTCGAGTAATCCATCAGGCGGCCACCGTCCTCGCCTCGAGGGCCGCAGCCCGGGCGGTGCGGGCCGGGGTGGCGCGCGTCCACGGTGTGAGGACCCGCTCCAGCAGCACGAGCAGGAGATCGAGCACGAGGGCGAGCAACAGCGTCACGAGGATCCCGACGGCGATCTGCTCGGGATAGTTACGCGTGAGGCCGTCGGTGAAGAGGCGGCCGAGGCTCGGCACCCCGATCAGCGCGCCCACGCTCACCATCGAGATGTTGGTGACCGAGATGACCCTCACGCCTGCGATGAGGACCGGTACGGACAGGGGCAGGTCGACGGTCAGGAACCGGCGCAGGGGCGTGTAGCCCATCGCGACGGCGGCCTGCCGGACGCCGTCGTCGATCGAGTTCAGCGCGTCGACCGTGGAGCGCATGAGCAGCGCGACCGCGTAGATGGTCAGGGCGACGACGACGTTCACCATGCTGAGGATGCTCGTGCCGAGCACGAGGGGCAGGAAGACGAACATCGCCAGCGACGGGATGGTGTACAGGAGCGACGACGCCGTCAGCATGACGGCACCCGCCGGACGGTTGAGGCGGGCGATCTGCGCGAGGGGCACGGCGATGAGGACCCCGAACACGATCGGCAGGATCGACTGGACGAGGTGGTTCCCGGTGAGCTCACGCAGCAGGGCCGCGTTGGCGGGGATGTACTCGACGATTCCCTGGACCCAGTCCATCCCTACACCGCCGTGTTGTGGTCGGCGCGTCCGCGGTCGAGGCGGGCGCGCTCGATGAGCTCGAAGACCTCGGCGGCCCGGACCACACCGATCGCGCGCCCGTCGTCGTCGACCGCCACCCCGAGGCCCGACGGCGACGAGAGGGCGGCGTCCAGCGCTCGGCGGAGCGTGTCGCCGCGGGTGTAGAGCGATCCTCCCGGCACGGCGTCGGCCTGCGTGGCGATGCTGCCGCGGGTGGCCTGCGGGACCCAGCCGTGGGGGCGCCCGTCGGCGTCGACGAGGAGCGTCCACGCCGACCGCACCGACACCGTCGGGTCCGCGAGCTGATCCACCTCGATGGTCTCGATCGGATGCACCGTGACGTGGTCCCCCTGCTGGAAGGAGAGGTGCCGGAATCCGCGGTCCCGCCCCACGAAGCCGGCGACGAAGTCGTCGACGGGCGCCCGGAGGATCTCCTCGGGCGCAGCGAACTGCGCGAGGCGGCCCCCGACGGCGAAGACGGCGACCTTGTCGCCGAGGATCGTCGCCTCGTCGATGTCGTGGGTCACGAAGACGATGGTCTTGGCCAGGTCCCGCTGCAGGCGCAGCAGCTCCTCCTGCAGCTCCGCACGGACCACGGGATCCACGGCGCTGAACGGCTCGTCCATGAGCAGCACGGGAGGGTCAGCGGCGAGGGCGCGCGCCACGCCGACGCGCTGCTGCTGGCCGCCGGAGAGCTGCCCGGGGTAGCGGCGCCCGAGCTCCGACGCGAGGCCGACGACGTCGAGCAGTTCCGTCGCGCGCGCCCGCGCTTCCGCCCGGGGCACCCCGTTCAGGCGGGGGACGGTCGCGATGTTGTCGATGACCGAGCGGTGCGGCATCAGACCGGAGGACTGCATGACGTAGCCCATGGAGCGGCGGAGTTCGGCGGCCTTCTGCAGGGCGACGTCCTGCCCGTCGAGGAGGATGGTGCCCGACGTGGGCTCGACCATGCGGTTGATCATGCGCAGCGACGTGGTCTTGCCGCAGCCGGACGGTCCCACGAAGACCGTGATCCTGCCCCGGTCGATGTCCATGCTCAGGTCGTCGACGGCGGGTCGGCCGCCGTCGTAGGTCTTGGTGATGCCGTTGAACCGGATCATGGGGAGCGGGCCGGACGATTGCTCTAGGGATGTCATGGCAGCTGTGCCTTTCCGGGCAGGAGCTTCTCGGCCGGGCTGCGCCCGCGGGTCCGCACGAGGTACGGGTCCGGCTTGCCGTCTGGATGGTCACTGGGCGGGGCGCGCAGCGGTCAGTTCAAGCTGTCGGAAGTTCTGAGTCTAACCCTGACTTCGGAGCGGACAAGACCGCATATGGGTCACGGGTCCATCACGTCGGCACCCGCGCCACGGCGGGCCCGGCGGCCCGATGACGGGTTTCCGGGCGGTCCGTCGGCTGCCGCGGGTCAGCGCCCGGCCCGGCCGCCGTCCGCGACGAGGAACTGCACGCCCATCACGGGGTCCCGGTCGAGGAAGACGACGTCATCGATGCCGCGGTCGGAGAACCGGTGCCGGAGGCGCGCCTGGAGGTCGGGCTGGTGCATCGCGAGCCCGCCCCCGAGGACGACGGGACCCGGCAGCCCGATGACGTCGACGACGTCGAGCACGAGCTGCGTGAGGTCCTCCGCCGCGCGGTCGATGATGCCACCGGCCTCCGTGTGACCGGTCCGTGCGGCGTCGAACACGGCACGCGACTGCGCAGCCCAGTAGGTCCGCCCGGCACCCGAATGGAACAGCCCGATGAGTTCGGTGGGCGTGGCGACCCCGTTGAGTGCGAGGACCGCGGCATCGAGGTCGTCGGGCTGCTGACCGGCGTCGTGGCGGTGCAGGGTCCGCCGCACGGCCTCGCGGGCCACCCAGTAGCCGCTGCCCTCGTCCCCGAGGAGATATCCCCAGCCCCCCGAGCGGGCTTCCCGGCCGTCCCCGTCGACGCCCCAGGCGACGGAGCCCGTGCCGGCGATGACGGCGATGCCGGTCCTGGCACCGCCGGCCGCCAGGATGAGCCGCGTGTCGTGCACGACGTCGATGGCGGCGCCGGGGGCGTGCGGACGGATCAGCCCACGCAGCCGTTCGGCGTCCTCCGCGGTGTCCACTCCCCCGGAGCCTGCGACGACCTGCGCCACGTCCGCGCCTCCGGCCGGCGTGAGCTCCAGGAACAGCTCCGCCAGGTTCCGCGCGGCATCGTCGGGCGTCACGTTCTGCACGTTGGCGCTGCCCGCTCGTGCCTCGCCGACGAGCACGCCGTCGGCCCAGAGCGCTCCATGGGTCTTGGAGCCGCCGATGTCCAGTCCCACGACCAGGGACGTGGTCGGCTCCGCCGAAGGGCCGGCCTCCCCCGGGCCCGATGACTGGGGGGTGGAGGGGGCGTTGGGGATGTCAGGCATGGCTACAGCCTACAAAGCCGCGGTGGGGTGCCCCGTCGCCCCGGCAGGCTGCCGACCCGTCCCGGGCACCGGTCGCTCCCGGACCGTAAGGGTCAGCGGGGTCGCCGCAGGCGTACCGCGAGGGACACCACGGCGAGGACGGCGCAGACCGCGGCCACCAGCCCCGCGAACACCGTCACGGACGCTGTGAGCCCCCAGCTGCCCGCTGCGGCGCCGAGCCCGAGCACGGGGACAGCGCTGCCCAGGTAGGTGATGACGTACACAGCGCTGATGGTCTGCGCGTGGTGCGCCGGGTCAACGCGGACGGACACCTCGTTGAACACCACCCGGAAGGCCATGCCCTGTCCGAATCCGGCGACCACGCAGGCCCCGACCAGCAGCGGGAGGCTGCCGGTCGACTGGGCCGCAGGGAGCAGGCCGACACCGAGCGCCATCCCGGCGAGTCCCACCGGGACGACGAAGCGTCCGCGCGGCGACAGCAGCTGGCTGACGGCCGAGGACCCGAGCACGAGCGCCGCGAGGAGCCCGATCAGTGGGCGCGACTGCGTGCCGGCGATGTCCGCGAACCAGGTGGGAGCCAGGCTGAGGGTGAATCCGAAGACCGCGAAACTGAGGAAGCCGACGCTCGAGGCCGTCCAGAACGCCCGCCGGGCCTCTGCCGACACCGCCGGTCGGCGCGGCCGGAGTACCGCGAGCGGATTGTCCCCGGCGGCCGGTTTCACGGCCGGGCGCGCACGCAGCAGCACGAGGGGGATGAGCAGCGTGGCCAGGACCCCGAGGTAGATCACGAAGGGCGTCCGGGTCGGTGCGGGCAGGAGGGAGAGCAGGCCGCCGATCACCGGACCCGCGGCCACTCCCCCGGCGGAGGCCATCAGGGTGAAGCGCGACGCCCAGTCGGGCCGGGAGGGCAGCAGATCGCGCAGGGCCGCCGCACTGGCACCGGTGGCGAGGGCGACGGCCGCACCCTGGAGCACCCGACCGGCAGCGAGCATGGGCAGCGAGGTCGCGGCCGCGAACAGCGCGGCTCCCAGCAGCCCGAGGACGACGGCCACGACGAGCGCCGCCCGCCGGCCGATGTGGTCCGACCAGTGGCCCGCGAGGACGAGACCGGTGATCAGCGCGAGGACATAGGAGGCGAAGGCCACGGTGACGGCGAAGGGCGTCAGGCCGAGGTCCGCCTGGATGAGCGGATAGATCGGCGTGGCGAGGTTCGCGCCGATGAGGAGGGTGGAGATCACCGTCACGGCGAGCCCGAGGCGGACCGCCAGCGAGGCATCCCAGCTGCGGCGCTCGACCGTCGCCGGTCTCATCCGCAGCTCATTGATGACGCTCATCCCACCACTTCTCCTCGCGCACACGCGCCCAGCGTAGGCGCCTCCCGGGGCAGCGGTCTGCCCGGACTTCTATAGGATGAGGTCCACTGCACTCCCTGTGACGTCGCTGCATCCGTTTTTGAGCGGCGTGCGCAACGGGGACGCCGGCGACTGACGGGAAGTGAGCTACATGAGCAAGCTGGACACCCTCGATCTGCGCCTGCTGCTCGAGCTGGTCCGTGACCCCCGGGCGCAGGTCAGCGAGCTGAGCGACCTGCTCGGGGTGGCCCGGAACACGGCCCAGGCCCGCATGCGCCGGCTGCTGCGCGCGGGGGCGCTCCGCCCCGGGGGCCGGGAGCTCGACCTCGAGGCGCTCGGCTACGACGTCGTCGCCTTCATCACCATCGAGGTCGCGCACCGCGAGCTCGACGGTGTGATCGCCGGGTTGAGGACCCTCCACCAGGTACTCGAGGTGCACGAGATCTCCGGTCGCGGCGACGTCTGGTGCCGCGTCGCAGCCACCGACACCCACCAGCTGCAGGTGGCGCTGCGCTCCGTCCTGCGGATCAAGGGCGTCATCCGCACCGAGACGGTGCTCGCCCTGCACGAGCACATCCCCTACCGCACCGAACCCCTTCTCGAGCGGCTGGTACAGCAGCCGCCCAGCGCCTGACGCGCGCTTCCCCGACCGTCGCGACGCACCCGCGCCGCCGCCCACCCCTCCAGGAGCTCCGATGACCCTCCCCCGCCACGACACGCTCGTGACCTACCCCTCCGGCGCCGTCGACTCGACGGCGCGCGTGCTGCACGTCGAGATACGCGACGACGGCCGGCGGGTGGTCCTGCTCGACACCACGGCCTTCCATCCCGTCGACTCCGCCTGGCCTGACCAGGGACCGGACCGCGGCGTGCTGGCGGGCGCCGGGAGCGTGTGGGAGGTGAGCGACTGCGTGGTCGGAGCCACCGACGGCACCACCCTCCATCTCGGCGCCGAGTCGCCGGTCCGGAAGGGGACCGAGGGCTGGGCGTTCGTCGTCGTGCATGTCCTGGCCTCGGAGTCGACACCCGCGGAGGGTGACGACGTCGTGGTGCGCGTCGACGCCACGCACCGTGCCGCCGTGTCCGCGGGCCATACGGGCTGCCACCTGGCGTCCCTCGCCCTGAACCGGGCTCTCGCCGGCCGGTGGAAGAAGGACGTCACCGTGGATGCCCTCGGCGCCCCGAACTTCGACGCCCTCGCGATCGACACCACCGTGATCGGCGCGTTCGGTTCCCGGGACCGCTACCGGCTGGGCAAGTCGCTCCGGCGGAAGGGCTTCGGCGTCGAGGACCTCGACCCGGCGGCGATCGCGGCGACCGTCAACGAGACGCTCGCCGCGTGGACGGCGACACGCGCTCCCATCAGTATCCGCAGCGACGGCGGCGGCCTGACCGATCGCCGCTACTGGGTGTGCGACCTGCCGGGCGAGCGCGCCGAGATCCCCTGCGGCGGCACGCACCTCACGTCCCTGGCAGGCATCGGCGTCTCCGTCCGACTGGACATCGAGGAGGCGGACGGGACACCGGTCCTGCAGATGGACACCAGGGTCACCCGGGCGCAGGCCTGACCGGGCACCCCTCGTCCCGTCGGCCGACGGGCCCCTGCCGCCCACGGGCTGCAGGGACGGCTCCTGCGGGCGTCAGGTCGTCCCGCCGCGGCGCCGCGCTCCCAGGTCCTCGGCCTCGGAGAGGAAGCGTTCCGCCACCGCCAAGCGCGATCCGGCCTCGCCCAGCCCCTCGTCCGGCACGGGGTACCTCCCGGTGGGCGTGCCTGTCCAGATCCCCGCTCCGGTCCCTGCTTCCGTGCCCGCTGCCGTCCCCGCGCCCTCCCCGGCCACCGACGCGGCCCGTCGCCGTGCGCCGGCGACCAGCGTGAGGCTGACCGCCGCGGCTCGGCTGCGCAGGGCTGCCGGGTCGACGTGGCGCTCGAAGGCATCGGTGAAGCGCAGCAGTGCCTCCGGAACCTCCGTGTAGCCCTCGTGGAGTCCCGGCAGGACGGCCAGGTGTCCGAGGAAGCACGCGAGGTCGTCGACGAGCCGACCGGGCCCCAGCGCGTCGACGTCGAGCAGCCCCGACACGAGACCGTCGCGGATCAGCAGGTTCCCCTCGTAGAAGTCCCCGTGCGTGGGAACCAGCGGGCCCGCCGCGGTGGACCGGACGGCGCCATCGATGCCGGCGGCGACCCTCCGGATTCGGTCCGCCTCCGAGGGGAGGGCGGCCACGGCGCCTTCGGCGTAGTCGAGCACCCTCGCGGACCACGGTGCGCGGACAGGCAGGGACATCACCGCTGCCGGCAGCGACGTGAGGACCCGGACCAGCGCGTGCGGGTCCACCTCTGCGGCTCCGTCGGTCATCAGGAGATCGGCGAGCGGCCTGCCCGTCGCCGGACGCATCGCGATGACGTCCTGGACGGGCTCACCGTCGAGCACAGGAGCCGGTACCCCCGCCTCCTGCAGGAGCCGGTGGCGCTCCGCCAGGGGTGCTGCGGCGTTGCGCCGGAGTGCCTTGAGGTACCGGCGGTCCTCTCCGTTCTGCACGTGGACGACGGCACGGCGGAGGGGCCGGTAGCTGCGGAGGTCGAGCACGGTGTCGCGTGGGTCGTGGCTGCTGCCGAACGCCAGCGTGGTGGCCCGTCCGACGTCGAGTGCGAGCGGCAGTCCCGGCACACGGGGGTCGGCCGGATGGATCCACGCGAAGAGCGTGTCCGCGTCGCGCCGGTGGATCACCCGGACCTCCTCACCCGGCTCCCGGAGGGTGCAGGAGGTGATGCAGGCGTACCCCGGGGCCGGCGTCGCGCGGGGACCGCCGCGGTGGCCGGGGGCGACAGACGCGACGACCTCGATCGGGAACACACCCGTCACCCCGGCGCCCGGTCGGTGATGGAGGGATCCCGGCTGCCACGAACGAAGGTCCCAGCCACGGTCCGCCAGGAGGTCACGCAGGATGTCTCCCGGCACCTCGGAACCCAGGAGCACCAGCGTCTCCTGCTCGCGGGTGATCCGCACATCGCGGGCCCTCACGCGCCGGCCGCGATCCGGCTAACGCAGGCACGGGCCGCGGAGGCGACCACCCGCTGGTCCCGGCACCGGTCAGGCGCGCCGTCGCTGCAGCACGTCATCGAGGTTGATCCGTCCGGTGGCCGGTGCACGATCCGCGGAAGGGTCCGGGGCCTCGGCGGACCGGGCCGCCGCTTCGGCCGCCTTGATCGGCGTCCTCGACGACGGCTTCGGCGCCTCGGGAAGGTCGAGCGGCGCGGGCGCCTGGCGCTCGACCTTGGCCGCGTCCACGTAGGTGGGGCGGGGCAGTTCGACCGGAGCCCACGCGGCACCCGTGGTGCGCTCGTTCTCCGGGAGAACGGAGCCCTCGGCCTCCTCGGCCTCCGGCCGGATGTCGACGACAGTCGACCCGTGCGCGACGGCGAGGGCGGCGGTCCGCAGCTCCATCGCCGTCAGGACGCGGACCTGCGTCTCGTCGGCGTCGAACAGGGCGGTCGGACGTCGCGGAGCGGGAACGACGGACGCCGCAGGTGCCGTCACGGCAGCATCGGGGCGGACGGGAGCCATGGCCTCGGCGAAAGCACGGTCCACCCGCGCACGCCGACTGCGGAGGGCGAGTGTCCTCAGGGTCACGACGGCGGCCGCGGCCACTGCGACGCCGATCAGGGGCGTCGCCACGGGAACGAGACCGAGCACCGTCAGCACGAGCGTGACGGGGACGGACAGGAGTGCGAGTGCGCCGACCAGGGCCACGCAGAGGCGGCCCCAGTGGACGGAGCCGAGTCCCACGCGGGCCGACCGGGCGGCGCCGTCGGAGTCCGCGAAGGCGCCCGTGGTGGTGCCTGCGGTGGTTCCTGCGAAGTCGGCCTGGGGCGCTCCCTGGCCGCGGTGCCGGTCATCCTGAAACGCGCTCATCGTCATCACGGTCTTCCTGGAACGTGTCGTCCCGGCGTTCGTCACGGGGAGGGGGTGTGCAGCGAGGTCCGGCACAGCCCTCCGGAGGAGGA
Source organism: Arthrobacter sp. CP30 (assembly GCF_053470025.1). Lineage (NCBI taxonomy): Bacteria > Bacillati > Actinomycetota > Actinomycetes > Micrococcales > Micrococcaceae > Arthrobacter > Arthrobacter sp. CP30. Next base: position 117,240 of record NZ_JBQEMM010000005.1, on the reverse strand, counting down.
AGGGCGCCACCCAGACGAGCCAGAGACCGACGATCGCGACGAGCACCAACGAGCTATCCAGGGAGAAGACCACACTCAGAACGGTAGGAGCTTTCGGGTCCTCCGTGCAGCATTGGGACCGGTGTGTCGGGCCCTAATATGCTGCCCGGGGAATTCGACGGCGCCCTACTGGCCCCGGGACCGCAGGGTTTCCAGCCACGGCATCAGCAGTCCCCGCGGGACCTCCTCCTCCGTCAGCGCGAAACTCCGGTGATCGGCCCACTCCCCGGCGATGTGCAGGTAGCGCGGGCGGAGCCCCTCATCGCGAAATCCCAGCTTCTCGACGACCCTCAAACTGGCGCGGTTCTCCGGGCGGATGTTGATCTCCATACGGTGCAGGCCCAGGTCCCTGAAACAGAAGTCGGTGGCGAGAGCCACCGCCGTCGGCGCCAGCCCCCGGCCGGCGCGGGCGGAATCCACCCAGTACCCCAGCGTCGCCGACATGGCCGAACCCCACGTGATGCCTGAGACCGTCAGCTGTCCGACGAGCCGCGCATCGCGCGAGCCGGGCTCCTGCTCGGTGATGAGGAACGGCAGGGAGGAACCAGCCCGGGCCTGCGCGGTCAGGGACCGCACCATCTGGTGGTAGGTGGGGAGGAACCCCTCCGGGTCCGGATTCGACGCCTCCCACGGCGCCAGCCAGCGCGCGTTGCGATGGCGCAGCGCCGTCCAGGTTGCCTTGTCCCGATGGCGGATGGGCCTCAGGACCAGGGACCCGGTCCTGAGCGTCACAGGCCAGCCGAGCGCCGACCACATGGCGTGCTAGTCCGAGATGCTCGAGCTGAAGTCCTTGATCCAGGCGCGGAGATCGGGGCCGAGGTCCTCGCGCTCGGAGGCCAGCGTCACCACGGCCTTCAGGTAGCTGAGCTTGTCCCCGGTGTCGTAGCGGCGACCGCGGAAGACCACTCCGTACACGCCTGACCCTTCGCCCTCGGCAGCGGCGAGGGTCTGCAGGGCGTCGGTCAGCTGGATCTCGTCCCCGCGTCCCGGGGCCGTCGTCTCGAGGACGTCGAAGACGCGCGGGTGCAGCACGTAACGGCCGATCACGGCCAGGTTGGACGGCGCATCCTCCACCGCCGGCTTCTCGACGAGCTGGTTCACCCGGACGTGGTCCTCGCCGTCGATACCCGTGATGTCGGCGCAGCCGTACGCGCTGATCTGCTCGGGATCCACCTCGATCAGGGCGATGACCGATCCACCCGTCTTCGCCTGCACCTCGATCATGGTCTCGAGGAGGGCGTCACGCTCGTCGATCAGGTCGTCACCGAGGAGGACGGCGAAGGGCTCGTCCCCCACGTGCAGCTTGGCACGGAGCACCGCATGGCCGAGACCCTTCGGGTCACCCTGCCGGAGGTAGTGGATGTCACCGAGCTCGGACGGACGGCGGACGGCGGCCAGCTTCTCGTGGTCCCCCTTGGCCTCGAGTGTCTGCTCGATGAAGGGGACGCGGTCGAAGTGGTCCTCGAGCGCTCGCTTGTTCCGCCCCGTGATCATCAGGACGTCCGAGAGGCCGGCGTCGACGGCCTCCTGGACCACGTACTGGATGGCGGGCTTGTCCACGACGGGAAGCATTTCCTTCGGCATCGCCTTGGTTGCAGGAAGGAAGCGGGTCCCCAGGCCGGCCGCAGGGATAACGGCCTTCGTCACGCGTGATCGCAAAGTCATGGCACCACACTACATAACAGGCGGCCGATCGCCGGTTGGATGAGCACAATGGTGGAATGACGCTTCTCCCAGGTGATACGGCCAAGGCCAGGCTGCGCTCCGCGCTCCAGACCGCACGGGCCGACCTCGAGCCCGGCGACCGGCGCGCACAGTCCGTGGACCTCGCGCGTGTGGTGGCGGATCACGCCGACGGGCTGCTGCACGGTGCCGGGGCCCGTTCAGGACCTCGCCCCCTGGTCACGGCCTACCTCGCCGGCGACCCCGAACCCGACACCGCTCCCCTCCTCGCCGAACTCCGGGCCCGTGGGATCGACGTCGTCCTGCCCGTCTGCGATCCCGGCTACCGCCTGTCCTGGGTGCTGTGGTCCCCTGACATCGCAGTGGAGCGCTCGGTCCGCGCTCCGGTGCTGGAGCCCGTCGGGCCGCGACGCGCCTTCGGGGATCTCGCCGGCGTCGGACTGATCCTCGTTCCGGCCCTCGGCGTCGACCGCTCCGGGCACCGCGTCGGACAGGGCGGCGGCTACTACGATCGCTTCCTGGCCGAGGTGCCGTCAGCCGTCCCGCGGTGGGGTGTCGTCTACCGCTCGGAGGTGCTGGCCGACGGCGTCATCCCGGTCGAGCCCCATGACCAGCGGCTCGACGGGATCTTCACCGCGGACGGGCCGCTGTACGTCCGGCAGTCGGGTGCAGCGGTGTAGACTGGCACTCGCCCCCGGAGAGTGCCAGCGACAGTCGCACCGAGCCATCCGGGGACCACGACGCTCGCCAGGAGGAACTCCATGCCCATGTACGCCTACGCCTGCAAGGACTGCGGCCACGCCTTCGACATCCAGCAGTCGTTCACGGACGACTCACTTACGGTCTGCCCTGCCTGCGGCGGAGCGCTCCGCAAGAAGTTCAACAGCGTGGGCGTGGTCTTCAAGGGGTCGGGCTTCTACCGCAACGACTCCCGCTCGACCGCGACGAGCACGGACGCCGGGACGACGGCGGCACCGTCCTCCTCGACGTCCTCCACCCTGGACTCGTCCGCTTCAACCTCCTCGTCCTCGTCCTCGTCCTCGTCCTCGAAGGCGACGCAGACCGCGAAGCCGGCGGCCTCCTCGTCCGGCGGCGGGACCGCAGCGGCCTCCTGACCTGACGCACCGGCACCGCGGCATCGACCGGCCGCGTGTCCGTACCACCTGCTCTCCCCGGCTTCCCGTCACGCGCGCGCACCGCCCGGCATGGCGGGCCTGCCTGCACGATGTCCGCACGGTGCCTGCACAACTTCCGCATCGGCGCGCAGCCTCCGTTGCCCACATAGCCCGGCACGCACCACCGCCTCGGGACCATCCCGCCTACGGTCGGTACATGGACCGCTCCGGCCGCCCCCAGGGCCCACCCCTCCGCTATCGCCTCCGCTATCGTCTCCGCAGGAGCGTGCACCGACACAAGAGGCTCTTCGCGGCGCTGCTGTTCTGTGCGGCGGCAGGCGTGGCCGTGGAAGCGGCGGTGGGTCAGGACTACCCGACGACGGCGGTGGTCACGGCAACGCGGGATCTCGCCGTCGGCACGGTCCTCACGGATGCGGACATCGCCGTCGTCCGCCTGCCCGAGGAAGCACTCGCCGTCGGCGCTGCCACCACCACCACGCAGGTCCTAGGTCGACAGGTCGCCGCGCCGGTGTCACTGGGTGCGCCGGTGTCCCGGACGTCGCTGATCGGCGAGGGACTCCTCACCGGCACCCCGCCCGGGACGGTCGCGGTGCCCCTCCGACCGGCCGATCCCGCCGTGGTGCGACTCCTCGCGCCGGGGCAACTGGTCGACGTCATCCTGCGGACGGGTGACGGGTACGAGTCCGCCGCTGGATCGACGGTCCTCGCGCGATCCGTCGCCGTGCTCTGGACGGACGCGGGCGGCGACGTGGGCGGCTGGCCCGGAGCGGGCGACGAGGCCGGACTCGTCGTGGTGGCGGCATCTCCCCAGACCGCTCTCGACCTCGCCGGCTCGTCGAGCGCCGGCGACGTCCATCTGGTGCTGACGGCTCCATGACCGGGTGGACGCCGTCGCCCCTGGACCACGCCCGATGCCGCCTTGCCTCAGCCCCAGTGCGGCGGGCGCTGCTCCTTCAACCACTCGTCGTGGTCACCCTCGGCGTCACCCCAGGACCGCGCGTCATCCTCCGCCGCGAGCTTCGGCAGGACGTCGGCGGAGGTCTCCGTCTCGTCACCCGCGCGTCCCACCGCGGTACCGCGGGCCGGGTGCTGCTCGTCCCGTCGCATCCTCGCGGTGTCCTTCCGTGTTCCGGGCTGGTCGGACGCGTCCCGCGGCGGCAGTCCGATGACCGACGCTGCCCGCTCGGCGCATCCGTCCGGATCGGTGAAGACCTCGATGGTCCACAGCGGCAGGTAGCGCCAGCCCATGCGCTCGAGGACCTGCGGACGCAGCCTGCTGCGCTCGCGCACGGACATCGCGCCGTAGCGCTCCGTCCCGTCGGACTCGATGGCCAGCGGCGCGGGCCGCTCGTCCTGCATGCTCGCCGCACTGCCGTCGGCGGCGATGTCCGCGGGCCGCACGGCGACGATGTCGAGGACACCGGCGTAGTGGTCCCAGACGTGAGCCCCGCGGTGCCGGAGGCGGTCCACCAGATCGGCCACCAGCGGATCCTCGTTGCTCTGCGATGCAGCCGTCCCCTGATGCCCGCCGTCACCGAGCTCGCGCTGCAGGAGTTCGAAGAAGTCCAGGGCCCCCGCGGTGAGCCGCTCGGGATCCAGGTCCGCCGGCTGGAAGCAGGTCAGGACGTGCTGGAGTCGCCGGGCGCGGGTCATCGCCATGACGAAGTTGCGCCGCCCGTCGGGAGCGGACAGGGGACCGAAGGAATGCAGGGCGCGGCCGTGGGGGGTGCGCCCGAAGCCCAGCGAGAAGATGATGTCGTCCCGCACCAGTCCCCCTGCCCGCTCGACGGGAACCACGCGGAACGCTTCCCTGCCCGGCGTGAAGAACTCCGCCGCCCAGGGGAACTCCGCCATCTGCAGGCGGATGGCCTCCCCCACGCGTGCCGCATGCCGGGCACTCGCCGTGACGACGGCGAGCGAGAAGCTGGGGCGGTGGCGGATGTGCTCGAAGACCAGTTCCACCACGCGGTTCACCTCGACGGCCACGCTCTCCACGCCGTCGTGCTCCGAACTCGGCATGCCGGTGCCGTTGGGCAGGTACTCGACCATCAGTCCGCGCCCCTCGCCGGTGACCTCGGACGCCTGCGGGAGGCGGGAGAGTTTCCCGTCGTAGAAGGCCTCGCTGAGGTAGGTGTCGAGGCTGCGATCGATCCCGCGGTAGATCTCCGTCAGACCCCGGACGGGCAGGACGCCGCGGAGCGCATCGAAGGCACTGGGCAGGGGCTCGAGCGCGGACGCCCGATCGGCCGACTGCACCTCGATGCTGAACCGGCTGGGCCCTGCGAGGCGGTCGTCGCCGAACACCACGACCTGGCGGGACCGTGCGACGCAGGGCACCGCGCTCTGCAGCGACATCGACTCACCATCGAGGACGACGGCGAGATCGAACCCGTAGCCCTCGGGCACCGCGCCGCGGATGGTGAGTGGACTCACGGCCCACACCGGCAGCAGGGCCGCGACCAGATCCCGGTGCAGGCCCGCGAAGGCCTCGAGGGTCAGGGTGCTGTCCTTGAGATCCTGCCGGAGGCGGCCGGCGTCCTCCGGATGGTCCTCGACCGCGGCTCGCCACCGCTGGGCGAGCGTCCACCGGATGCGCGCCGGTCCCGAGGCGATGTGCGCGTTGTCCGCCAGGCGGAACTCGGCCTCCAGTGTGCGGAGGGACGCACCGTCGGACATGGCCAGGTAGTCGTCGCCACTGATCATGGCTTCCAGGGCGGACTGCCACCAGGCCAGCTCGAGCTCGGAGCCCACACGGTCCATGCCGATCTCCCGCTCCGCTAGGTCGTCGAGCAGATCGGCCAGGCCCTGCTCGCGCATCTCGTCGAGGAGCAGCGTCCGTTCCGGCAGCGTCTCGAGGGTCTGCCGGTCCGCAGCGAGGTCGCCGAGGATCACTTCCAGCCCGTCGAGGTCCAGTCCTGCCAGATCGGGTCGGCGCGCCGTGTGGCGGAGGATGCCGGTCAGTTCCGCGAGCCGCGTCTCGACAGCACGATAGGAAGCGTGGATCTCCGCCAGTCCCGTGGGGACGGATGGGTGACGCTCGGTGAGGGCGTACCGTGTCCACAGCGTGCGCTGCTGCTGGACCTCGAGCAGGGAGGTGTGGAGGTCCGAGATGTGCACGCCGGGCCGAATGTACTCCTTGGCCACGCGCCGGAGCCGGGACCGCGTCATGGAGCTCATCTCGATCTCCCGCTCCTTGCGCCAGGAGGAGGGCGCCGTCGCGGAGATGAGGTCCGTGACGGGTCGGTCGAAGATGTCCGGGGTGAACTTGTCCAGGCTCTCGCGGACGGCGACGAGCAGTTCGAGCTGCTCACCCCACTCCCGCACCGTTCCGCCCAGCGTGATGTGCGAGTGCTCTGCAACGCGCTGCACCTTCCCACGCAGCTCGGGGAGTTCGGTCGAGAGCTGCTCGGCGAGCCCGTGCGCGTGCTCGGTCTCCTTCCGGTTGAGCAGCTGCGCCCCGTACCAGGGACTCTCCGTCGAGGCCTTGCTGAAACTCCCGAGTTCCGCTGCCCGTCGAAGGCGTTCCGTGAGTTCCTGCCGGTTGGCGATCGAGTCGAGGACGCTGCGCTTGAGCCGGACGGTCGTCGACGGCGCCGGGTCGAGCGCCGTCAATCCCGCGAGGGACTGCATGGCCTGATAGGGCGAGCAACCCCAGCGGCTGCGCACGTTGTGCAGGCTCCGGACGTGCTCCGTCAGCTGGTGCCGGTGCCCGATCAGGGTGGCGTGCAGACTCTCGAGCTGCGGTTCGACCGCCTTCTCGTTGCGGACCAGGGCGCGGATCACCGCTTCGCGCAGCTGCGCGGGACCCGTCTGGCTGCCCACCTGCAGGACCAGGGAGCCGAGGTCCAGCCCGTCCAGGTCCTGCACGAACTCGTTGAGGGTCCCACGGCGCTCGGCCGCGACGACCACCCGCCGACCGGAGGCCGCGGCACGCACCGCGACGTTGAGGGCGGTCTGCGTCTGGCCTGTCCCGGGAGGGGTGGCGACCGCCAGGCTGACCTCGGCGTCCACGAGGTCCAGAACGTCCTGCTGGGCCCTGTCTGCATCGAGCACCAGCAGTTCCTGCCCGGGATCGCGCGCGTCGGGGCCGGGGAACACGAGGTCGTCGCCCGCACCCATCAGGGCGGACGCGGCGGCCTCGTCACCGCGGGCCGCTCCCACGAGGGCCGAGAGCACAGGGTGGTCCGGGTGGAGGGCGGGATCTCCCTTGACGCCGGCGAGGTCGGCGAAGGTGGACACCAGGACGCGGTGCTCCACGGACATGCCGCGCACGCCGTCGGCGAGGATGCGCATGCGCTCCAGGACCGGGTGCGGATCGAACCGTGCGGTCCCGTAGGCGAGGCGGGCGATGGCTCCCGGATCGACGTCGAGTCCCTGCTGGTTCCGGAGGTGCCGGACGAGCGCGGGATTCATCCGGGCCTGCTCGGTGATCTGCAGCTCGTAGTCGTCCTGCGAGGGGTGCACCGTCAACGACACGGCGGTGAGCAGGACGGGGGCGTTGAGCGTCTCCGAACGCCCGGACCCGTCGACGGAGCGCCACGACGCCGTGCCGGCGGCGAGGTAGCCGACGTCGATGCCGCGCTCGGTCCCGAGCTCGAAGATCTTCGCCCGCAGAGCCCGCGCCGCCGCCTTGGCCGCGCTGTACTGCACGGGATCACGCAGGAGGGTGGACAGGCGCGTGCGCCGCCCGGCGAGGAGCTGGGCGAGTCCGGAGGGATGCGCGTGCGTGAGGTCGATACTCGTTCCGGCGGACGGCCGGAAGTGGAGCAGCGTATCGCCGACGGCCTGCGGGCCCAGGCCCTCCAGCCATGGCACCAGGAAATCCTGCGCGGACGTGTCGGCGGACGGTTCCCCGGCGACACCCGCTGTGCTTTTGGCGGCGTGCGACGATGCTCCCGCCGCGTCCTGCTGGCGATCCGACGGCGTACGTGCCACGTCCCGCTGGTCCTGCTCCGGCACGGCGGCCTTCTTCCCTGCATTGTCACGAGCTGATCTCGACCAGATGGGCATGTCTTCCAAGCTATCCGAAAAGCGGACGGACCCCGCGGATAGCAACGCGGCCCGAACGGACGGGAGTGGGGCCGGCCCCATCCCCCGGTCCGCTTACTCCCATTCGATGGTTCCCGGCGGCTTGCTCGTCACGTCGAGCACCACGCGGTTGACGCCGTCCACCTCGTTGGTGATGCGGTTGGAGATGCGCGCGAGGAGGTCGTACGGCAGGCGCGACCAGTCCGCGGTCATCGCGTCCTCGCTCGACACGGGGCGCAGCACGATCGGGTGCCCGTACGTCCGTCCGTCGCCCTGGACGCCCACGCTGCGGACATCGGCCAGGAGGACCACCGGCATCTGCCAGACCTCGTTGTCGAGTCCGGCTGCCGTGAGCTCGGCGCGCGCGATGGCGTCGGCCTTGCGCAGGAGGGCGAGACGCTCCTCCGTGACGTCGCCGACGATCCTGATCCCGAGACCCGGGCCGGGGAACGGCTGTCGTCCGACGATCTCCGCCGGCAGTCCCAGCTGGGCACCGACGGCCCGCACCTCGTCCTTGAAGAGCGTGCGCAGGGGCTCCACGAGTTCGAACTGCAGGTCCTCTGGCAGCCCGCCCACGTTGTGGTGGCTCTTGATGTTCGCTGCACCCTCGCCGCCACCGGATTCGACGACGTCGGGATACAGGGTGCCCTGCACGAGGAACCGGATGGGCTCGCCCTCCGCCTCGGCCTCCCGCATGATCGCGCGCTCGGCTTCCTCGAAGGCACGGATGAATTCACGCCCGATGATCTTGCGCTTGGTCTCCGGGTCCGAGACGCCGGCGAGCGCTTCGAGGAAGCGCTTCTGCTCGTTGGCGACGTGGAGCTTGACCCCCGTGGCCGCGACGAAGTCGCGCTCGACCTGCTCCGCCTCGCCCTCACGCAGGAGCCCGTGGTCCACGAAGACGCAGGTGAGCTGATCGCCGACCGCGCGCTGCACGAGTGCCGCGGCCACGGCCGAATCCACCCCACCGGACAGGCCGCAGATCACCCGCGCATCCCCGATCTGCTCACGGATGCGCTCCACCTGCTCCTCCAGGATGTTGCGCGTGGTCCAGTTCGGATCCAGGCGCGCACCACGGAAGAGGAAGTTCTCGATGACTGCCTGGCCGTGCTGCGAGTGCTTGACCTCCGGGTGCCACTGCACGCCGTACAGCCCCTTGGCCTCGTTGGCGAAGGCGGCGACGGGGGCACCGGCCGTACTCGCGAGGACCTCGAAGCCCTCGGGAGCCTCCTGCACGCTGTCGCCATGGCTCATCCAGGCGTTCTGGTGCTCAGGTGTCCCCTCGAGGATGGAGCGGGACACTCCGTCGGAGGTGATGTCCGTCGCGCCGTATTCCCTCAGCCCGGTCTTCGCGACGGTGCCACCGAGGACGCTGGCCATGGCCTGGAACCCGTAGCAGATACCGAGCACGGGCACACCGGCCTCGAACAGGTCCGCCTCGACCCTGGGCGCCCCCTCGGCGTACACGCTGGAGGGACCGCCGGAGAGGATGATGGCCGAGGGGTTCTTCGCGAGGATCTCCTGCGTACTCAGGGTGTGCGGCACGATCTCGGAGTAGACGTCCGCCTCACGGACACGCCGGGCGATCAGCTGGGCGTACTGCGCTCCGTAGTCCACGACGAGGACAGGGCGGTGTTCGGAGCCGTTCTCGGGGGTAGTCACCCGTCAACAATAGTCTGCGCACTTCCCTGCCGCACATCAGTGGACGCGCCGGCCACGGGAGCTGCGGACCGTCCCTGCGGTCGTCACGGCGGGGACGACGCGAACCTACGGGCGCCCGTCGGAGGATCAGTAGCGCGGCGCAGCCTCGGGGTGCTCCGCGAGGTCCTTCTCCGCTTGGGCATGGATCCGCTTCTCCACGACGAAGGACAGCAGGGGGACCACACCGCCGAGCGCGATGAGGATGAAGCGGCTGAAGGGCCAGCGCATGAACTGCCACAGGCGGAAGTCCGCGATGAGGTAGACCACGTACAGCCAGCCGTGCACGATCAGGACGGCCGTCGAGAGATTGAACCCGCCCGCGGTCTCGGCGACGACCTCGGGCAGGAACTGCAGCGGAGCCCCGCCCCCGGCGACGATCTCCGTGCCGTACCCGTACTTCGCCACCATCTCGACGACCACGAGGAGCAGCATCACGCCGGTGGCGTAGGCCAGCACCTTGTAGAGCTTCAGGGCCGAGCGGATCTGCGCATGGGTGCCGCCGAACCGACGCTTCTGCCTCGCCGGCGCTGACCGCCCGGTGGTCCGTGCGGAGGAGTTGCGGGCTGGTTCAGTCACGGTGGGCACCGCTTTCGTGAGGAGTGGTGGTTCTGGTGGCGTCGAAGCTCTCGGAACTGCCGCCGGGGCTGCCCTCGGTGAGGGCGCCATGGGCCTCCTCGGCGGCGTCCGCCGCATCCTCGAGCATGCGGCGGTGGTCGTCGGCGACGAGCCGCCACCACAGGAAGAAGGCGAATCCGGCGAAGACGAACCATTCGATCGCGTAGAAGATGTTGAGCCAGTTGAGGGGGGTCTCCTGGGGCTGCGGGCCGACGACGACACGGGCCATGTCCGCGGCGAACGGGACCGCCGCGCCGCCCACCGACACGTCGGAGGCGACGACGAAGGCCGAGTAGGTCCGGACGTCCCAGAGATTCGCGAGCTCCGCCGTGGACAGCGTGGGAACCTCTCCCTCGACGGGTCGCTCCACCTCGGGCGCCTCGGGTGGGAGCAGCCGGCCGACGACGGAGGCAGGTCCCTCCTGCTCCGGCAGCGCCGAGGCGTCACCGTCCTCCTGCACCCAGCCGAGCACGACGGGTATGACCGCAGCCCCTGCTGCCGCGGCGTCGCCGGAGGCGGTATCACCGGAGGCGGACTCCGCGGGCGAGGCAGCTGCGTCGGATGCGCCCGCAGCCGGCGTCACGGCGAATCCCTGCACCACCCAGGAGCCTTCGTCGCCCTCGAGGAGCCTGTTCCGGACGAGGACCTGCGTACCGGGCAGGAACTCGCCGTCGAGCGAGACCATCTGGTCAGCGGCCGTGGCGTAGAGCGGGGTGAGCGGCTGGAGCACGTCCGTGAGAGGGCGGACCTGCTCGGTGGTGCTCGGTGCGGGCGGCGGCTCCTCGCGGGAGGAGGTGAACTGCCACTGGCTGAGGAGCACGAAGACCGAGGCGATCGCCATCGCGAGGATCAGCATGAGGATCCATCGAGGCTTGAGCGCGGTCTTCAACACCCCTCCACGGTACTTCGTACCTCTGTAGAACAGCGAATGACGATGAGGAGGATCACTGCCGGCACAGCGACCCGAAAACTGATTGGGAAATCCCTATCGCTTCGTGCGGACGCGGTCTAGGATGGATCCTCGTGCGTGCTTTTCCCTATCCCCTGACCTCCGAGCCGGACCTGCGCTCCCCCGCGCGCTACCTGATCTGGCTGGGCGGCTTCCAGAAGGCGACGCTCGCCGCGGGGATCCTCCTCGGCACCGTCTGGATGGCATCGCAGGCCGTGATGCCCTTCGTCCTCGGCAGGGCGATCGACGACGGCGTGATCGGCGGGGACGCAGGCGCGCTCCTCGGGTGGGCAGCAGCACTGCTCGGGCTCATGGTGGTGCAGGCGGTCTCGGACACCGCGACCCACCGGGCCGGCGTCAGCAACTGGATGCAGGCGGCCTTCCGGTCCGTCCGCCTGGTCGGCCACAAGATCGCCCGGACCGGGGACGCCCTGCCCACCGCACTCTCGACGGGCGAGGTGGTCTCGACGGCGGCCTCGGACGCCTTCCGGCTCGGTGAGGTCTACGAGGTCCTGACCCGCCTGGCCGGGGCGGCCGCCGCCTGGGTGGTGGTGACCGTCCTGATCTGGCAGACCTCCGCCGTCCTCGGCGTCGTGGTGCTGATCGGCGTCCCGGTGTGCTGCGCGCTGCTGCTGTTCGTGGTGAAACCCATGCAGGCGCGGCAACGTGAGCAGCGCGAGGCCTCGGGCAGGATGACGGCGGTCGGCGCGGACACCGTGGCCGGTCTCCGCGTGCTGCGCGGGATCGGCGGGGAGCACATCTTCGTCGACCGCTACCGCGTGAAATCGGCCGCGACCCGCGACTCCGGTATCCGGGTGGCACACTCCCTCGCCGACCTCGAGGCCTCGCAGGTCTTCATCGCCGGGGCCTTCAGCGTCGTCTTCACCTGGGTCGGCGCGTCCCTGGTGCTCTCCGGTGACATCACGCCGGGCGAACTCGTGGCCCTCTACGGCTTCTCGATCTTCCTCATGACCCCCGTCCGCGCAGCGGCGGACTCCGTGGCCCGCTTCATCCGCGCCCATGTCGGCGCGCGCAAGATCATCGCCGTGCTGTCCGTGGACGCCAACGTCTCGGAGAGCGCGACCACCGTCCCGGCGCCCCCGCCCGGGTCCGTCCTCGTCGACGAGCGCTCCGGCGTCGTCCTCGAGCCCGGCCTGCTCACCGCCGTCGTCTCCCGCGAGCCCGCCGAGTCCACCGACGCCGTCACGCGCCTCGGCCGCTTCGAGGACGCCGTCCTCGAGGAGGCCACCGTGCGCTGGGGCGCCGCCGACCTGCGGCGCGTCCCGCTCGCCGACATCCGTGCGCGTGTCGTCGTCAGCGAAGCGAGCCCCCACCTGTTCAGCGGTCCGCTCCGTGCCCAGCTCGACCCGCGCGGCACGCACGACGACGGTGCGGTCCTCGCCGCCCTCGAGGCGGCGAGCGCGCTGGACATCCTCGACGGGCTGGAGGGCGGGCTGGACCACGAGGTCACGGAGCGTGGCAGGGGCTTCTCGGGTGGTCAGCGCCAGCGCCTCGTCCTTGCACGCGCCTATCTCACCGAAGCGGAGAACCTGGTGCTGGTGGAGCCGACCAGCGCGGTGGATGCCCACACCGAGCAGCGCATCGCCGCGCGCCTCGCCGGCGCACGCCGGAGCGAGGGCCGGACCACCGTGGTGGTGACGGCGAGCCCCCTGGTGCTGCGGACGATGGACCGCGTCCTGTTCATGGAGGACGGGCGCGTCACGGACCGGGGGACGCACAAGGAGCTCATGACCCGCAACGACGAGTACAGGAACGTGGTGATCCGCAGTGAGTAGCACCGCGAAACTCCCGGCCGCCGTACCCCGGACGGTGCGGGACGAGGCGGCGCGCCTCATCCGGCACCACCGGAAGGGACTCGGGTCCGTGATCGCCCTGTACGTCGGGTCGGCCGTCGCGGGCCTCGCCGGGCCCCTGCTGCTCGGTATCCTCATCGACGCCCTCGCTGCGGGGACGACGTCGGGCTTCGTCGCGGCCGTCTCGCTCGGCATGCTCGGGTTCCTCGCCGTCCAGTCCGTCCTCCGCCGCTTCGCCGTCCGCTCGGGCATGGTCTTCGGGGAGCGTGTCTTCGCGGAGCTGCGCGAGGACTTCCTGCGGGACGTCACCGCCCTTCCGCTCTCCACCGTCGAGAAAGCGGGGACGGGCGATCTCGTGGCCCGCACCACCAACGACATCGACGCCGTGTCCCACACGGTGCGCTTCGGCGTACCGCAGGTCGTCGTGTCCGTCATGACGATCGTCCTGACCCTCGGCGCCGCCGTCGTCACCTCGCCCGTGCTGTCCCTCGCCCTCCTCGTCGGGCTGCCGCTGCTCTGGCCGGCGACACGCTGGTACCTCAGGCGCAGCGCGGCCGGCTACATGCGTGAGCGCGAGACGTACGCCGTGGTGAACGGCAGCATCACCGAGACCATCGAGGGCGCGCGCACCGTGGACGCGCTGAGCCTCGGGGGCCTGCGCCGCAAGGACCTCGACGACGCCCTCGGCTCGAGCTTCCGGGCCGAGCGCTACACGCTGTGGCTGCGCTCCGTGCTCTTCCCCGCCGCCGACATCGCCTTCTGGCTGCCCGCCGCGGCGGTGCTGCTGTGGGGCGGCTGGCTCGCCGGTCAGGGCCTCGTGACCCCGGGCGCGGTGGCAGCCGTCGCGCTCTTCGCGGTGCGGCTCATCGACCCCGTGGACCTGCTCATCATGTGGACCGACGAGATCCAGGTGGGTGCTGCCTCGCTGGCGCGGATCGTCGGCATCAAGGACGTCGAGCCGGACCGCCGGGCGACGACGGCGGAGCCTGCCGACGAGGACATCGTGGTCTCGGGTGCCAGCTACGCCTACCGCCCCGGCCACGATGTCCTGCACGCGGTGGACCTGACCCTGGTGCGCGGGGAGCGCCTGGCCGTCGTCGGACCGTCGGGGGCCGGGAAGTCGACGCTGGGACGCCTGATCGCGGGGATCCACCCGCCGACATCGGGCTCGGTCACCGTGGGCGGCGTGCCGCTCGTGGACCGGCCGCTCGACGACCTGCGGCGCGAGGTGGCACTCGTGACGCAGGAGCACCACGTCTTCGTGGGCTCCGTGTCCGACAACGTGCGGCTCGGGCGCGCGGACGCCGGCGACGGCGAGATCGAGGACGCGCTGCGCAGCGTCGGGGCGCTGGACTGGGTCAAGCAGCTCCCGGAGGGCGTGGAGACCGAGGTGGGTTCCGGTGCCTACGAGCTCGCTCCGGCCCAGGCGCAGGAACTCGCCCTGGCCCGGCTGATCCTCGCCGATCCGCACACGCTGGTCCTGGACGAGGCGACGTCGCTGATCGATCCGCAGGCCGCCCGTGATCTGGAGCGCTCGCTGAACGCGGTTCTGGAGGGCCGCACTGTCGTCGCGATCGCCCACCGGCTGCACACCGCGCACGACGCCGACCGCGTGGCCGTGGTGGAGGAGGGCCGCATCGCGGAGCTCGGCTCGCACGACGAACTGCTGGCGCTCGGTGGGGCGTACGCCTCGCTCTGGAACTCCTGGCGGAGCGAGTAGGCGGAGCATGTCGGTGGAGCATGTCGGTGGAGCACTGAGGCGGGACCCCCGCAGCCGCGGCCCCGTCCTCCCGCCGGGCCGGGCCGTCGTTCCCGGGTTCTGAGGCAGGTCCGGCGCGTCGGTACAGGACACGCCGCGTCGGAGGACCGGAGGAGCCGGATGGCGCGAACGAAGGGACGCCCGCCGGGGCCCTAGTGGTCGAAGAACACCAGCGAGGAGTTGATGAGCTCCGCGATGACCTCGGCGTCGTGCGCGCGACGCAGTGACTCGCGGAAGTTCTCCTTGAAGAGGCTGCGCGCGATCGTCGCGAGGACCTCCAGGTGCTCCGAGAAGGACTGCGCGGGGGTGGCCATGAGGAGCACGAGGGTGGCGGGCCCGTCCACCGCGCCGAAGTCCAGGCTGTGGCCGAAGCGCGTGACCCCGACGGCGATCGACGTCTGGTTCACGTATTCGCTGCGCGCGTGGGGCAGGCCGACGCCGCCGGGCAGGCCCGTCGCCATCTGGTGCTCGCGGGAGTTCACCTGGTCGAGGAAGGCCTGCAGGTCCGAGATGCGCCCGGCCGCATGCAGGCGGCTCGCGAGCTGAGCTGCCGCGTCCTCCTTGGAGGCCGCCTCCATCTCGAGGATCACGAGGTCCGGTGTGGTCAGCAGGGCGTCGTGCAGCCCGGAGGACAGGTCGCTCACTGTGTGCCTTTCGAAGGTCCCGCGGCCGCGGCCACCGGGTGCCCGGTCGCTGCGCGCCGGTGAGGAGCGCTCGTCGCGGCCCGCCCGGCTCTCCTAGCTTAGCGGGACGATATCGTGCACACCCATGCGTGCACTGTCCGCCGAGACGTCGTCGGGCTGCTCCTGGCTGAGCCGCTCCGCATCCACCCGCGCGCGGTAGTGCGTGACCTCGCGCTCGGCCTGCTGCTCGCTCCAGCCGAGGATCGGCGCCATGAGTTCGGCCACGACGGGAGCCGCGGACACGCCGCGGTCCCAGGACTCGATGGAGATCCTGGTGCGTCGGGTGAGGACGTCGTCGACATGCCGGGCACCCTCGTGGGTGACGGCGAAGACGACCTCCGCGCGGAGGTAGTCGTCCGCGCCGGGCAGCGGCCGGCCGAGCGAGGGGTCCTCGCGGATGAGGTCCAGCACCTCCGTGGCCTGCGTGCCGAAGCGCTGCAGGAGGTGTTCGACGCGCGCGACGTGCACTCCGGCGTCGTCGGCCAGCCTGGCCCGCATGTTCCAGGCCGCCCGGTAGCCCTCGGCGCCCAGCAGCGGGACGGTCTCGGTGCAGCTCTCGGGCACCTTCTCGTCGAGAGCACGGGTCGCCTCGTCCACGGCGTCCTTCGCCATGACCCGGTACGTGGTCCACTTGCCGCCGGCGACGACGACGAGCCCCGGCACGGGGTGTGCGACGACGTGTTCGCGGGACAGTTTCGCGGTGGAATCGTTTTCACCCGCGAGGAGCGGCCGCAGCCCGGCGTACACACCCTCGACGTCCTCGCGCGTCAGGGGCCGCTTGAGGACCTTGTTGACGTGCTCCAGCACGTAGTCGATGTCCTTCGAGGTGGCTGCCGGGTGTGCCTTGTCCAGGTCCCAGTCGGTGTCCGTGGTGCCGATGATCCAGTGGCGTCCCCAGGGGATGACGAAGAGCACGGACTTCTCGGTGCGGAGGATCAGGCCCACCGTGGACTGGAAGCGGTCGCGGGGTACCACGAGGTGGATGCCCTTGGACGCCCTGACCTTCATCTGGCCGCGATCGGTGACCATCGCCTGGGTCTCGTCCGTCCAGACCCCGGTCGCGTTCACGACCTGCTTGGCGCGGATCTCGAACACGTCCCCGCTCTCCTGGTCCTTGACCCGGGCCCCGACCACGCGCTCGCCCTCGCGGAGGAAGTCGACGACGCTGACGCGGTTCGCGGCCCGGGCACCGTAGTGCTGCGCCGTGCGCACCATGTTGACCACGTAGCGGGCGTCGTCGACCTGGGCGTCGTAGTACCTGATGGAGCCCACCATGGCGTCGTCCTTGAGGCTGGGAGCGGCGCGGAGCGTGCCCTTCCGGCTCAGGTGCTTGTGGAAGGGGACACCGCGCGAGTTGCCGCCGGTCATGCTCATGGCGTCGTACAGGGCGATCCCCGCGCCAACGTAGGGACGCTCGACGAAGCGCTTGGTCAATGGGTAGAGGAACGGGACGGGCTTGACGAGGTGCGGCGCGATGCGCTGGATCAGCAGTCCGCGTTCCTTCAGCGCCTCCTGGACGAGCGCGAAATCGAGCATCTCCAGATAGCGCAGCCCGCCGTGGATCAGCTTCGAGGAGCGCGACGACGTTCCCGACGCCCAGTCGCGGGCCTCGACGATTCCGGTGGAGAGTCCACGCGTGACGGCGTCGAGCGCGGCACCGACGCCCACCACTCCTCCGCCGACGATCAGGAGGTCGAGTTCCCTGCCCGGCTCCGTCGTGTCCCTGAGCGCCCTCAGCGCGTCGTCGCGGTCCTGCGGACTGAGTGCACCGGATGCCATGGCCATACCCTTCGTCGGGAGGTTGTGAGCCCCTGGGGAGCTACGGCAACTGTAATCCCATCAGTCGTTGGAGACATAGGGCGAGAGGACCACTTCCACCCGCTGGAACTCCTTCAGGTCCGAATAGCCGGTGGTGGCCATCGCCCGGCGCAGCGCACCGATCAGGTTCGAGGTCCCGTCCGTGTGGTGCGAGGGACCCCACAGCACCTCCTTGAGCGGTCCGACGGTGCCGATGGCGACCCTGTCGCCACGCGGCAGTTCGTGGTGGTGCGCCTCCTGGCCCCAGTGCCAGCCCTGCCCGGGCGCCTCCTCGGCCCGGGCGAGCGCGGACCCGAGCATGACGGCGTCGGCCCCCATGGCGATCGCCTTCACGATGTCGCCGCTGACGCCCATCCCGCCGTCGGCGATGACGTGCACGTACCGACCGCCGGACTCGTCCAGGTAGTCGCGGCGGGCGCCGGCGACGTCGGAGATGGCGGACGCGAGCGGCGAGTGGATCCCGAGCGCGCGGCGCGTGGTGGTGGTGGCACCGCCGCCGAAGCCGACGAGGACGCCCGCGGCGCCGGTTCGCATGAGGTGCAGCGCGGGCGTGTAGCCGGCTGCGCCGCCGACGATCACGGGGACATCGAGCTCGTAGATGAACTTCTTGAGGTCCAGCGGCTGCTCGTTCTTAGAGACGTGCTCGGCGGACACCGTGGTGCCGCGGATGACGAAGATGTCCACGCCCGCGGCGAGGACGGTCTTGTAGAACTGCTGGGTGCGCTGCGGGGTGAGCGATCCCGCGACCGTCACGCCGGCCTCGCGGATCTCGGCCAGGCGGCTGGTGATGAGCTCGGCGCGGATCGGTGCCTCGTAGAGCTCCTGCATGCGCAGCGTCGTGGCGGGGCTGAAGTCCCCGGCACTCAGCCCGGCGATCTCGTCCAGCACCGGCTGCGGATCCTCGTACCGGGTCCACAGTCCTTCGAGGTTCAGGACACCGAGGCCGCCGAGTCGACCCAGGGCGATGGCCGTGGCCGGGGACATCACCGAGTCCATCGGCGCCGCGATGACGGGCATCTCGAACTGGTAGGCGTCGATCTGCCAGCCGACCGAGACGTCGAGGGGGTCCCTGGTCCGGCGGGAGGGCACCACCGCCACGTCGTCCAGCGAATATGCCCTGCGTCCGCGCTTGCTTCGGCCGATCTCGATCTCGTAAGTCACTGCTCTAGGTTAGCCCAGCACGCGTACCGTCCCGGCGGCGTCGACGCTCCGTGACGCCGCCGGGACGGCCTGACGCCGGTGTCCCGGCGGCGTGACCAGGCGGGTCCGGCCGACCAGGTCGGAGGTCCCGCCCCAGGGCCGGGACCTCCGACCGGACTACTGCCGCCGCACGCGGTCCAGGAACTGCGCGGTTCGGTCCTGGAGTCCGGCGATCTGGCGGCGCACGACGACGGCGGGGTCCGGGTGGATCTCGCTCGCGGGAGGCTGCCGGCGGACGTTCGAGGAACAGACGAAGTCCGCGCAGATCAGGGTCCCGACGCTGTTGCCGTCGCGCCCGGACTGGCCGGCACGGCGGGCGACCCAGAGGAGGACATCCTCCTTCGAGTACACGTCGCGGCACAGCTCGCAGAGCACCGAGCGGTTCTTCCGCGCCCCGCCTTCGGGGGCGCGCAGGAGGATGCCCGCGAGCCCACGGTCGGTCGGCAGCACCAGGTAGCCGCGCAACGGCATCTTCTCGTCACGCCAGCCGAGGACGTCGAGCCCGTCCCAGTCGAGGGTGGCGAGGTTCCTGGGCGGCGTGAGCTTGGCGGCCTCGGACCGCGTGGCGTTGATGAAGGAGGAACGGATGGCGGAGCTGGAGACAGGAAGCATGGATGAACACCTTTGCAGAGGAGGATCGAGGGGATGCGCGCTCTGCCGGCTCCGGGCACGGGGGACCGCGTCGAGGGGTCCCGTGGGAGGAACCGCCGCGAGGCGGGCGGTCCTGCGGTGTCAGCCGTGTGGGATGTCCGCTGCATGCTGGTGGGCCGGCGACGGCAGGGGCGCACAGCAGCCCCTTCGGGCCACCCCGCTCACCGTGGCGCTCCGGGCCTTCGAGGTCCCCAGCATGCTCAACCGTCCTTGTTCCGCGACCATCGTTCGGTGATCGTCCTGCCCGGCTATCCTCTCCGGAGCCGCGGACGCAGCGCAAAGCCGCCCCGCCGTCGTGATCAGCCCCCCGTCGTCGTCGACCCTGGACCGCCCATGACCACCGGACCGGCGCAGCCGGCGCGTCGCCCGTCCCGCCCGTCCCCACCGGTCCGCCGGTCCGGGCCGCCCGGCGCGGCCCCGACGGTCGGCCGCGTGCCTCGATCCCGCCCCCCCCTGGCCAGGGACCTGCAGGGCCCGTTGCGCCGGGCGGCGTTTCGCCCTCCCCCACCGGACACGCCAGACTGGCCTCATGACATGGACACGCGCCCGGGACTGGCTGATCGGCGCGGCCGGGATGGTGGTGCTCGTCCTCATCGCGGGCAGCATCCTCTGGTGGATCGTCAGTGAGCCGGCCGACGCCGGATCGGCCGGGCCCGTCCCGTCCGAGCCGTCGTCGTCATCCCCGGACGGCGGTGCCGGCGCCCCTGCGCCGCCCGCGGACCTGTCCGACGACGAGGTGTGGTTCGGGGACCTCCGGCTCGACGCGGGTACCGTGCTCGCCTCGAGCTCGATGCTGACGGACGTGCGCGCCGTCGGCCGTGACGTGGTGACGGGCCCGGACGGCCTGGTCGTCGCGGCCGACCTGGGCGGCGGTGCGGAGGTGCGCCCGGCGGAGGACGGTCAGGCTACCGTGGTCCGCACCGTCGAGGCACTCGGCCGCGACCTGCGGGTCACCGCGACCGGCACCGTCGACGTCGAGGACGGCCGCCTCGTCCTCGAGCCACGTTCCATCGACGTCGGGGGGCCGGACTTCCTCTCCGGCGCGATCGCAACGATCGTCCGCAACTCCGTGTCCCTCGAGCACGAGATCGAGGGACTGCCGGAGGGTCTCGTCCTCGAGGACGTCGTGGTGCGCGACGACGGGTTCCGCGCTGCGCTCATCGGTGAGGACGTCCTCCTCCGGCCGTGACGCGGCGCTGCCTGCTAGTCCTCGGGGAGCTGGCTCTCGAACATCCGGAAGTACCGTCCGCGGAGCGCCACCAGTTCCCGGTGCGTGCCGGATTCGACGACCCGCCCGTCCTCGAGCATGTGCACGATATCTGCCTTCTCGATCGTCGCCAGGCGATGGCTGATGGCGATGATGGTGCGGCTCCGGTCGGCGAACAGGCGGGTGAAGATGCGGTGCTCGGCGAGGGCGTCGATGGCCGACGTCGGCTCGTCCATGACGACGAACGGCGCGTCGCGGTAGAAGTTGCGGGCCATCGCGAGACGCTGCCACTGGCCGCCCGAGAGACCGCTGCCCTTCCGGCCGCGCGGGTCCTCCATCCAGTTGCTCACGTAGTTCTCGAAGCCGTTGGGCATCTTCTCGATGAACTCCATCGCCTCGGCGTCCCGCGCGGCGCGGCGCACCCGCTCGTCGTCCCGCGGGCGGTGCACGTCGCCGAAGTAGATGTTGTTCTCGGCGGTGGCGAACTCGTACCGCAGGAAGTCCTGCGACATCACCGCCAGGTGCTGGTGCCAGTCTTCGATCCCGATGTCCCGGAGGTCGCGTCCGTCGAGCAGCACCTCGCCCTTGCTGGGCTGGTAGAGGCCCGCGAGGACACGGATCAGCGTGGACTTCCCCGCCCCGTTCTCCCCCACGATCGCGACGTGCGTCCCACGCTCGAAGGACATCGAGACGCCCCTGAGCACCTCGGCCTCGCCGCCCGCGTAGGTGAAGTGGATGTCCCTGAGCTCGACGGCGGACGGAGCCGCCTCCAGGCGCCCCGTCGCCGAGGTGGACAGCGGGAAGTCCATGAACTGCTCGTAGTCCTTGAGGTTCGCGAGGTCCTCGTCGATGGAGCTCAGCGAGGACACAAGGTTGTTCGCGGTGCTCAGGGCCCGGCTGACGATCTGCTGCACGTAGAGGAACTGGCCCACGGGCTGCGCGCGGGCGATGATCTGCCCCACGATCCACACCAGGGCGAGGAGTTCCGCGCCGTACTGCAGTGCATCGGCGAGGAGCTGCTTGGGGATGTAGCGCTTCTGGAAGTCGAGCCGCCGTTTCTCGTCGGCGTCCCGCAGCGTCGAGCGCAGCCCCATCAGGTAGCGGACGATCCCATACAGGCGCATCTCGGCGATGTGCTGCGGCTTCATGAGGTTGTTCTCGATCATGCGCCGCTGGCGGCGCGAATCCACCTGCGTGTTCCAGTGCGCCATCTGCTCGCGCGAGAGGCGGAACTGCAGGTACACGCTGGGGATGATGGCGACGAGGACGATCAGCGCGATCCACCAGCTCACGAGCAGGAGCGCCCCGATCGCGAGGACCACGGACGCCAGCTGGGTGAAGATTGCCGCGATGCGGTCGAGGACCCGCGCGTAGGAGTCGGAGAAACGTCGCGCCCGGTCGTAGAGGTCCACCGTCTCCTTGTCGTCGTACCGCCAGAATTCGAGGGCGAGGAACCGCTCGTACATGCGGTCACCGACGATCGCACCGACGCGGAAGCTGAGGACCTGCTGGATGTAGCGGTCCACGCTCGTGAAGGCGCCCCACAGGAGCCCGAGGACGGCGGTGACGATCACGTAGGTGATGGCCGCCCGGCCGGCGTCGGGCTCACCCGCATAGGCGGCCGCGAGGGCCGTCGTCGTGAGTGAGGCGAAGTAGGTGGTCACGAGCGGCAGCACCGCGGAGATCAGGGAGCCGGCGACCTTCATCGCCACGGCGCCCGGCGACGCCTTCGCGCTGACGGCGAGGACCTGCCCCACAGCGCGCGCGTAAGGCCCAAGGCGGAGCTTGCGGCGGGCGATGGCCTCGGGCTGCGGCAGTCCGCTCATACGGCATCAGCCCCCTCGGCGAGGGGGCTGATGCCGGGGGCTGCGCTACTTGGAACCGTAGTTGGGTGCCTCCACCGTCATCTGGATGTCATGCGGGTGGGACTCCTTGAGCCCGGCCGCCGTGATGCGGACGAACTTGCCCTTCGCCTTCAGCTCCGGGATGGTGCGCGCACCGGTGTAGAACATGGTCTGGCGGAGGCCGCCGACGAGCTGGTAGGCCACGGACGCCAGCGGACCGCGGTAGGCCACACGCCCCTCGATGCCCTCCGGGATGAGCTTGTCGTCACCCGTGACATCCGCCTGGAAGTAGCGGTCCTTCGAGTAGGACGTGTTCTTGCCGCGCGTCTGCATGGCCCCGAGCGAGCCCATCCCGCGGTAGGTCTTGAACTGCTTGCCGTTCACGAAGATCAGCTCACCCGGCGCCTCGGCGGATCCCGCCAGGAGCGAGCCGAGCATCACGGTGTCCGCGCCGGCCACGATGGCCTTGCCGATGTCTCCCGAGTACTGGAGCCCGCCGTCCGCGATGACCGGGACCCCGGCGGGGATGGCCGCCTTGGCCGACTCGTAGATGGCGGTGACCTGGGGCACACCGACTCCGGCGACCACGCGCGTGGTGCAGATGGAACCCGGGCCCACGCCGACCTTGATGCCGTCCGCCCCCGCGTCGATGAGCGCCTGGGCACCCTCGCGC
The DNA here is from genome assembly GCF_053470025.1 of Arthrobacter sp. CP30. NCBI lineage: Bacteria > Bacillati > Actinomycetota > Actinomycetes > Micrococcales > Micrococcaceae > Arthrobacter > Arthrobacter sp. CP30. The sequence goes on along the minus strand of NZ_JBQEMM010000005.1, from coordinate 94,440 downwards.
GTCGCCGCCTGGCCGCCGATGATGTCGACGTGCGCCGCCGACGGCTCGGCCTTCAGGCGGGAGATCATCTCGAGCACACCCGCGCTGTGACCGTTGGCGGTATCGACGAACAAGGCGTCGACGCCCGCCTCGACGAGGGTCATGGCCCGCTCCCAGCCGTCGCCGAAGAACCCGATGGCGGCCCCCACCCGGAGGCGTCCGTCGTCGTCCTTCGTGGACAGGGGGTACTGCTCAGCCTTCGTGAAGTCCTTCACGGTGATGAGGCCCCGGAGGATGCCTTCGCCGTCGACCAGCGGGAGCTTCTCGATCTTGTTCTTCGCCAGGAGGTTGATCGCGTCGTCACCGCTGATGCCCACGTGCCCGGTGACGAGCGGCATCTTCGTCATGACGTCGTGCACGCGGGTGGTCGGGAAGTCCCGCTCGAGCACGAAGCGCGTGTCCCGGTTGGTGACGATCCCGAGCAGGTGCCCGGCGTCGTCGACGACGGGCAGGCCCGAGACACGGTAGTGGCCGCAGAGCTCGTCCAGTTCCTGCAGGGTGGCAGCGGGACCGATGGTCAGCGGGTTGGTGATCATGCCGGACTCGCTGCGCTTCACGCGGTCCACCTGGTCCGCCTGGTCCTGGATGGACAGGTTGCGGTGGATGACGCCGAGGCCGCCCTGCCGCGCCATGGCGACGGCCATGCGGGACTCGGTGACGGTGTCCATGGCGGAGGAGAGCAAGGGCGTCCGCACCGTGATGCGCTTCGAGATGCGCGAGGAGGTATCGGCCTCGGAAGGGATGACGTCGGTGTGGCCGGGGAGGAGGAGCACGTCGTCGTACGTCAGGCCGATGAATCCGAAGGGGTCGTGGGTCTGGTTCTGGCCGGACTGCTCGCTCACTGCTGCGCCTCTTTCGGTGTCGCCCGATGGGAGTGGGGTGGGGCCTTCGGCGCTGACGCCGGCGGGCTCTGCCAGTCTAGAACGGTTCATCGGGGTGCCCTATTCCGGTGACAGCGCTCACGTCACCGGCCGGGCGAGCCGCCCGGCCGGACCTGATCCGCCGATGCGGCACCGGACGTCGTACCCTAGAAGGAGTATCCGCCCGGCTCGACCGGGACCACTTCAGGGATCTGCCGGGTTGGCCGGCCTCGACGACACACGTCCGGCGGCCTCTCCCCTGCCCCCGCCACCACTGAGAGAAACCTAATCTGTGAATAAACGACCTGCCGCACTGACAGCACCACGGGACCTGGCCAAGGGAGCCATGCGCATTGTCGCCCTGGGTGGGATCGGTGAGATCGGTAGAAACATGACCGTGTTCGAGTTCGACGGCAAACTGCTGATCGTCGACTGCGGAGTCCTGTTCCCCGAGGAGCACCAGCCCGGCATCAATGTCATCCTCCCGGACTTCTCCTACATCCGGGACCGGCTCGACGACGTCGTGGCCGTCGTCCTGACGCACGGGCACGAGGACCACATCGGCGGTGTCCCGTATCTCCTCAAGGAGCGCGCGGACATCCCCCTGGTCGGCTCGCGCCTCACGCTGGCCTTCATCGAGGCGAAGCTCAAGGAGCACCGCATCACCCCGAAGACCGTCCAGGTCAAGGAGGGTGACCGCCGGACCATGGGCGGTTTCGACCTCGAGTTCGTCGCGGTCAACCACTCCATCCCCGACAGCCTCGCCGTCGCCATCCGCACCGCCGCCGGCATGGTGCTGCACACGGGTGACTTCAAGATGGACCAGTTCCCGCTCGACCGCCGCATCACGGACCTGGGCGCGTTCGCCCGCCTCGGCGCCGAGGGCGTGGACCTGTTCCTGACGGACTCCACCAACGCGGACGTCCCGGGCTTCACGACGTCGGAGAAGGACCTCGGCCCGGCCATCGACGCCGTGTTCCGCACCGCCCCGCGCCGCATCATCGTCTCGAGCTTCGCGAGCCACATCCACCGCATCCAGCAGATCATCGACACCGCGCACCGCCACCGCCGCAAGGTGGCGTTCGTGGGACGCTCGATGGTCCGCAACATGACCATCGCGGCGGACCTCGGCTACCTCAACATCCCGCAGGGCCTGCTCGTGGACTTCAAGAAGCTCGAGCGCAGCGACGACCACAAGGTGGTGCTGATCTGCACCGGTTCGCAGGGCGAGCCGATGGCCGCGCTGTCCCGCATGGCCAACAAGGACCACGCCATCCGGATCAGCGAGGGTGACACCGTCCTGCTCGCGAGCTCGCTCATCCCGGGCAACGAGAACGCGATCTACGGCATCATCAACGCCCTCACCGAGATCGGCGCCAACGTGGTCCACAAGGGCAACGCCAAGGTGCACGTCTCCGGCCACGCCAGCGCCGGCGAGCTCGCCTACTGCTACAACATCGTCAAGCCGCGCAACGTCATGCCGGTCCACGGCGAGTGGCGCCACCTCCGCGCGAACTCGGAGATCGCCGTCGCGACCGGCGTCGATCCCCGCAACGTGGTCATCGCCCAGGACGGCGTGACCGTCGACCTCGCGCGCGGCCGCGCCACGCTCTCCGGCAAGGTCGACGCCGGCCTCGTGTTCGTCGACGGCGACAGCGTCGGCGGCATCACCGAGGAGGACCTCGTGGAGCGCCGTCGCCTCGCCGAGGAGGGCGTGGTCACGGTCCTCGCCATCATCGACCCGGACAACGGGGAGATGGTCGAGTCGCCCGAGTTCTTCACGAAGGGCTTCTCCTGCTCCGACGAGGACCTCGACAAGGCCGGAGCCGCCGTCGAGAAGGCACTGCGCGACGCCGCGTCCAACCGCCAGGGCGGCCGCCGGCAGGACCCCGAGGACATCATCGAACGGGCCACGGCCAACTGGATGCGCCGGTTCTACAACCGCCAGCCGGTCGTCACGGCGATCGTGGTCGACGCCTGATCCCACGGCTCCGGGCCCGACGCCCGCAGCGCCCGAAGCCCCGGCACTCGAAGGAGTGGCCGGGGCTTCGTCGTCCGTCGTCGGGACGTCGTCGCCCGGATCCCCCTGCGGGCTGTGCGGAGTGGGAGTGTTCGACCCTGCCGCTTGTCGCGGGATCCTGCCTGGGCTCGATGCGCCGGGCAGGGCATCCGGGGTGACCGCGCGGAAGAGGCCACACGCAGCAGCACCCCGGCTCGATGAGCCGGGGTGCTGCTGGACGTGCCGGGAGCGTGTGCCGTTCAGGCAGGCGTCCTAGTGCGAGTGGCCGTGGCCCTCGTCGCCCTCGGACTCCTCGGGCTTCTCGACCACGAGCGTCTCGGTGGTCAGCACCAGCGCCGCGATGGAGGCCGCGTTGCGCAGTGCGGAGCGCGTCACCTTCACGGGATCGATGATGCCCGCGTCCACGAGGTTCTCGTACTCGCCGGTCGCGGCGTTGAAGCCGTGACCCACCTCGAGATCGGAGACCTTGGAGACGACGACGTAGCCCTCGTGTCCGGCGTTCTCCGCGATCCAGCGCAGCGGCTGCGCGAGGGCACGGCGCACGAGGCCGATCGCCGTAGCGGCGTCGCCCTCGAGTGCGAGGACGGCGGGGTCGGTGTCGAGCGCCTTGCCGGCGTGGACCAGTGCGGATCCACCACCGGCGACGATGCCCTCCTCGAGAGCGGCACGCGTGGAGGACACGGCGTCCTCGATGCGGTGCTTCTTCTCCTTGAGCTCCACCTCGGTGGCAGCGCCGACCTTGATCACGCCGATACCGCCGGCGAGCTTGGCGAGGCGCTCCTGGAGCTTCTCGCGGTCCCAGTCGGAATCGGTGCGCTCGACCTCGGCGCGGATCTGCGCCACGCGGTCGGCGACGTCGGACTCGCTGCCGGTGCCGTCCACGATCGTGGTGGCGTCCTTGGTGACGGTGATCCGGCGGGCGGAGCCGAGGACCTCGAGACCCACCTGGTCGAGCTTGAGGCCGAGATCGGGCGAGACGACCTGCGCACCCGTGAGGGTCGCGATGTCCTGCATCATGGCCTTGCGACGGTCACCGAAGCCGGGAGCCTTGACGGCGACGACGTTCAGGGTGCCGCGGATCTTGTTGACCACCAGGGTGGACAGGGCCTCGCCCTCGATGTCCTCGGCGATGATGAACAGCGGCTTGCCGGCCTGCAGGGCCTTCTCCAGCAGCGGCAGGAACTCCTGCAGCGAGGAGATCTTCCCGGAGTTGATGAGGATGAGCGCGTCCTCGAGGACGGCTTCCTGGCGCTCCGCGTCGGTCACGAAGTACGGGGAGAGGTATCCCTTGTCGAACTGCATGCCTTCGGTGAGGACCAGCTCCGTGACGGTCGAGGAGGACTCCTCGATGGTGATGACGCCGTCCTTGCCGACCTTCTCGAAGGCCTCGGCAAGGAGGTCTCCGACCTCGGTGCTCTGGGCGGAGATGGACGCGACATTGGCGGTCTGCTGACCGACGACCTCGCGTGCGTTCTCCAGCAGGCGCTTGGCGACGGCCTCGACCGACACCTCGATGCCGTGCTTGAGCTGTCCGGGAGCCGCGCCGGCGGCCACGTTGCGGAGGCCCTCCTTGACGAGTGCCTGTGCGAGGACGGTCGCGGTGGTGGTGCCGTCACCGGCGACGTCGTTGGTCTTGGTGGCCACCTCCTTGGCCAGCTGCGCGCCGAGGTTCTCGTAGGGGTCGTCGAGTTCGATTTCGCGGGCGATCGTGACGCCGTCGTTCGTGATGGTGGGGGCGCCCCACTTCTTGTCCAGCACGACGTTGCGTCCGCGGGGGCCCAGCGTCACCTTGACGGTGTTCGCGAGCTTGTCCACGCCGGCCTCGAGGGCACGGCGGGCGGCGTCGTTGAATTCCAACTGCTTTGCCATTGTTGATTCCTTTCAGGCTTGTGCAGCGAGAAAAACCCCGGCCACTGCGGGCCGGGGCTTCTCAAGGGGTTACTACTTGACGACGACTGCGAGGACGTCGCGGGCGGAGAGCACCAGGTACTCCTGGCCGCCGTGCTTGACCTCGGTTCCGCCGTACTTCGAGTAGATGACGATGTCGCCCTCGGCGACGTCGACGGGGACGCGGTTGCCGTTGTCGTCGACACGACCCGGTCCGACTGCCACGACCTCGCCCTCCTGGGGCTTCTCCTTGGCCGTGTCCGGGATGACGAGGCCGGAAGCAGTGGTCTGCTCGGCTTCGAGGGGGCGGACAACGATGCGATCCTCAAGGGGCTTAATAGAGACCGACACTCGGGCTCTCCTTTGCGTTCGATACCAATGGATTGGGGCCGTCGGGATGGGCGTGAACCGTCGTCGCGGTGCCGGCGAACGCTTCCCTCGGGATTAGCACCCACAGGGAGTGAGTGCCAACTCTGACTGTATGCAAGGGCTGGCACTCGGTCAAGGCGAGTGCCAAATGTCGACGGTCCGACGATGCGATGGCGCAGGCGGCCGGACCCGGTCCGACGGCTGCGTCGCCTAGGCTGGCACCATGGCTTCGGACAACATCGCGGACATCCTGACCCCCGAGGGCTGGGAGCTGCTGAACTCGCTCGGGCCCTACACCGAGGCCGACAGCCTCCGTCTCACCGAGCAGCTGCGGAAGGCCGGCCACGCTCCCGGCGTGGTCGCCGCCGCCCTGACGCAGTCGCGCCTGCGGGCCAGGGCCTCGGCGAAGTTCGGGCCGTTCGCCGACCACATGGTGTTCACCACCGCCGGGCTCGAGCAGGCCACACGCCTAAGCGTCGCCGCACAACATGCACGGCGCTTCGTCGACGCCGGACTCGTTAAGGTGGCGGACCTCGGCTGCGGGCTGGGGGCCGACAGCATGGCGCTGGCCACCCTCGACCGCGAGGTCACCGCCGTCGAGCTCGACGAGACCACGGCGGCCGCGGCCACCATGAACCTGATGCCGTTCCCCAACGCCCGCGTCGTGAACGCCGACGCCGCCTTCGTCGACACCGCCGGGTACGACGGCGTGTGGCTGGATCCGGCGCGGAGGACGACGACGACGTCGGGCACGTCCCGCCTCTTCGATCCCGAGGCGTTCTCCCCCCCGCTCTCCTTCGTCCAGCAGCTCGCCGACAGCGGCATGCCCGTCGGCGTGAAGATGGGCCCCGGCATGCCGCACGAATCGGTCCCCGGGACGTGCGAGGCGCAATGGGTCTCCGTGGACGGCGATGTCACGGAGGTGGCGCTCTGGTTCAACGCGCTCCGCCGGCCGGGCGTCCGGCGCGCAGCGCTCCTGCTCGGGGCCCGGGGAGCGGCGGAAATGGTGTCGGAGGCATCCTTCGGGGACGGCCCGACGGCGGCGGTCGGGGAACCCGCGGGCTACCTCTACGAGCCCGACGGCGCCGTCATCCGCGCCGAGCTGGTGGCGGACCTCGCACAGCAGCTGGGCGGGCACCTGCTGGACCCGATGATCGCCTACATCTGCGCGCCCATGCTCACGGACACGCCCTTCGCTCGGGCCTACCGCGTCCTCGAGGTCCGCCCCTACAACGTGAAGGCGCTGAAGGCGTGGGTCCGGTCCGAGGGCATCGGCGTGCTGGACATCAAGAAACGGGGGACCTCCGTCACCCCGGAGGAAGTCCGGAAACAGCTCCTGACCGGGTCCGGCAAGGGCCGCAGGAAGGCGACCCTCGTCCTGACGCGGATCGGCGAGGACCGGGTGGTCATCGTCGTCGAGCCGGTCCCCGCCCCTTGACCGAGCCACACATCCGGGACGACCGCAACCCGGCGGCGCCCTTCCCGCGGGCACGCCGGGCTTCCTAGACTCGTGGGCAACCAGGACGGGCGACGGAGGGACGGAGCACAGGCATGACGGACAGTGCCAGCAGCACGGACGACCGGCCGACACGGCACGGGGTCCTCTTCGACGTGGACGGAACGCTCGTCGACTCCAACTACCAGCACACGATGGCGTGGTGGCAGGCCTTCCGCCGCTTCGGCCACGACCTGCCGATGGCGGAGATCCACCGTGCGATCGGCATGGGCGGGGACAAGCTCGTGGCCCACCTGCTGGGCGACGATCGCGACACCGAGCAGGACGGCGAGCTCGATGCCACGCGCTCCGCGGTGTTCTCGACCTTCTGGCCCGGGCTCCGGAGCTTCGAGGGCGCGGGCGAGCTGCTGCGGCGCTGCGCCGACGAGGGCCTCACCGTGGTCCTCGCCTCCTCCGCCTCGCACCAGGAGCTGGCCGTCTCGCGCGGGATCATCGGCGCGGACGAGGCCATCAGCGCCGCGACGAGTTCGGGAGACGCCGAGAACAGCAAACCCGATCCGGACATCCTCCAGGCAGCGCTGACGGCGGGCGGACTGGACGCCGCGAACACGGTGTTCGTCGGGGATTCCGTCTGGGACGTGCTGGCGGCCTCGGAACCGGGCATCCCGACCGTCGGGCTCGCCTCCGGCGGCACGAGCGCGGCCGAGCTCCGCGAGGCAGGGGCCGTCGAGGTGCACAAGGACATCCGGGCGCTCCTGACCGCGTTCGACGACGGTGCGCTGCACCGGCTCGCAGCGGCCGGCGCGAAGCCGTGAGCGCGCCTAGTCCTCGCTGTCGAGCAGTCGCCGCCGAGCACTGAGCAGCTCGATCTCCGGACGGGACGCGACGTGCCGCTCCACGCGGTCCAGCACGTCCACCACATGCTGCCGGTCGCCGCTGACCAGTCCGACGCCCACGATCACCCGCCGGTGCAGGTCCTGGTGGCCCACCTCGGCGGCGGACACCTCGAAGGAGCGCCGGAGGTCCGCGACGATCGGCCGCACCACGGACCGCTTGCCCTTGAGGGAATGCACGTCACCCAGCAGGATGTCGAACTCGATGGACCCGATCCACATGCTGATGCTCCTGACCTGCGGCTACTAGGCGGAATCGCGCCAGACGACGGCGGTGTCCAGGACCTGCACCGCACTGGGCAGGCCCCGGATCTGCGCGAGGACGAGCTCGGCCGCGGTGCTGCCCAGCAGGTCAGCGGGCTGCCGGACCGTCGAGAGCTGCGGGCGGGTCCGCAGCGCCCAACTGCTGTCGTCGAACCCCACGATCCCGACGTCGTCGGGCACCTTCCGCCCCGACTCCTGCAGCGCCGTCATGGCCCCCGCGGCAACGGCATCGGACGCGGCGAACACGCCGTCGATCTCCGGGCACCGGCGCAGCAGTTCCTGCATCCCCTGAAGCCCCGCGGCGTAGGTGTAGAGCGGGTACTCCACCACGAGCGACGGATCGAAGCGCGAACCCATCGCCTCGCGGAAGCCGGCGAAGCGGTCCTGTCCGGAATCGCGGTCCATCGCACTGGCGATCATCCCGATGCGCCTGCGGCCCGTCGCCACGAGCCGCTCGGTGATGGACCGCGCGGCCGCGGAGTTGTCGATGGCGACGTAGGGGAGGTCCGGGGTCCCGGGTGGGTGGCCGACGAACGCAGCCGGTACCCCGATGTCGCGGACGGCGGACGCGATGGGATCCGAGGCGCGCGCGGACACGATGACGGCGCCGTCCACGAGCCCGCCCCGCAGGTAGTCGGCCACGCGGCGGCTGTCGCGGTCGGAGTCGATGATGAGTGAGACCAGCTGGTAGTCCGCCCTCGAGAGCACCTCGTTGGCCCCGAGCAGGATCGAGCCGATGTTGGGATCCTCGAACAAGAGCGAGTGGGGTTCGTGGATGATCAGCGCGATGGCGCGGGACTCCTGCGTGACGAGATTCCGGGCGGCCGAGTTGCGCACGTAGCCGACGCTCGCGATCGCCTCCTCGACGGCGATCCGCGCCTCGTCGGACACATAGCGCTCGCCGTTGACGACGCGGGAGACGGTCCCTCTGGAGAGCCCGGCCGCGGTCGCGACATCGTTGATGGTCGCCCGGCGGTTCCGGGTGCGGGGCGGGGGCATACGTGTACTTTAGCCGAGCCCCCGGGGCCGCCGGCGTGGAACAGGCGTAGGGTGGGGAGCAGTTGTCTAGAAGAAGGCGGCTGACCTCGGTTCTTCTCGTTGGTCGCCGATCCTCGGATCGCGTGCCGGTCAGTAGAGCACCATCCCCGATCGGGGGCGTGCACCATGAACGACCAGGAAGCCCTTCTTCCACAGCCACCCGCAGGCTGCCGTTCCAGCCGTCCTGCGGATCCGTCCGTTCGCCGTCCAGGCGTGAGCCGCACGGCCCTGCCGTGCCCGCCCGGCATCGTCGACCCAGTGCTCCGCACCCGGATCCGCACCCCCTCCTGACGCGGTGGACGCCCATCGTGGCACTCCTCCCGCACCTCCCGCTCCGGGCCCTGCACGTCACTCCCCCCTGCCTCGGCCCCTGCGAGCGATTCCACCCCCGCCGGCCCATCCCTTCCCGGCACCTGTACGCCATACTGCAAAGGACCACCCCATGACGCAGCACATCCCCACCTTCCTGCAGGACTGCACCGCCGTCACCGCCGACGGTTCCCTCGTCCCCGCCGATGAGCTCGAGGGACTGTACCTGTACTGGTGCTCGACCCGCACCGACACTCCCCTGACGACCGAGGACCTCATCACGGCCCTCGTCGCGCAGGAGGGCGTGGAACGCCTGCGGCACAACGGTGTGGACTGCGTCGAAGGACTCGTCCTCACGGGTGCTGTGATGGCAGAATTCATCCTCACCTGCCATTTCACGGGTGCGTGGGGCCAGCCCGATCTGTGGGACCTCACCGCGGCACGGGACGTCGCGACCGCCTCGTAGGACGTTCGAAGGAGACACCGTGGCCCGACGGACCGCCGGCCAGCGCAGCACCCCCGCGCTGGCCGCCCTCTCCGACGCCGGGATCGCCTTCACCGCTCATCCCTACCATCACGACGATGGCGTCTCGTCCTACGGCCTCGAAGCCGCCGAAGCGCTCGGCGTCGAGCCGTCCCGGGTCTTCAAGACCCTCATGGCCAGTGTGGACGGGGTGTTCGCCGTCGCCGTCGTCCCGGTCAGCGGCTCCCTGCACCTGAAGGCACTCGCAGCGGCCCTCGGTCGGCGCAGGGCCGTGATGGCGGACCCGGCCGACGCGCAGCGGCGCTCCGGCTACGTCCTCGGGGGGATCTCGCCGGTCGGGCAGCGGCTTCCCTCGCCCGTGGTGATCGATGTGACGGCGCTGCAGCACTCCACCGTCTTCGTCTCGGGAGGGCAGCGGGGGCTCGACGTCGAGCTCTCCCCCGCGGACCTCATCGCGGTGACCGGTGCGCTGACGGCCCCGATCGCCGATCCCTGAGGCAGGGCCTCCACACCCGAGCCGACTGATCCGGCGCCTGCCACGGCCGCCCGCGCCGAGCCCGCTGCCGGCCCGCCGTCGGCCGCTACGGTGGAGGCGTGACCACGATCAGCGAGAGCATCCCCCCGACCGCCGAAGCCCTCACGCTCTACGCCGCGGTCGGCTGGACAGCGTACACCCGTGATCCAGCCCGGCTCGAACGCAGCCTCGCAGGGTCGCACCTGGTGCTCACGGCCCGGGACGACGCCGGCACGCTGCTCGGTCTCGCCCGGACCGTCTCGGACGGCGAATCCATCTGCTATCTGCAGGACATCCTCGTCGCGCCCGCCGCGCGGCGGAGCGGGATCGGGAGGGCACTGCTGCAGGACGTCAGGGACCGCTACCGGCAGTGCATGTTCCTCGCGCTCACCACCGATGCCGAGGGTACCCCGGACGCCACCGGCTCACACCCCTTCTACGCCTCGATGGGTTTCCGCCGACACGCGGATCTCGGTCTCGCCGCCTTCGGTCTCCGGCCGTGAACCATCCGCCGTCGGAGCTACCGGCGTGGCCGGCCACAGCGCCGTCCGCCGGACAGGTGATGCTCCGACGTTTCGAGGACCGGGACGTACCGATGGTGCAGGAGCTCTCGACCGATCCCTCCGTACCCCTGATCGGGACCCTCCCGCCGTCGTGTGACCGCGCCGGTGCCCTGGCCTACATCGCACGCCAGCGGCAACGGCACGTCGAGGGTGCCGGGTTCTCCTTCGCCGTCGCAGAGGCAGGCAGCGGCCAGGCACTCGGCATGATCGGGCTGTGGCTGCGTGACCGCGCCCTCGGTCGCGCACAGGTGGGGTACGCCGTCATGCCCCGGGCCCGCGGCCGGGGCGTCGCCACCGACGCCCTGCGCGCCCTCGTCCCGTTCGCCTGGACCCTCCCGGAGCTGCACCGCCTGGAACTGCACGTCGAGCCGTGGAACATCGCCTCGGCGAGCGCCGCCACGTCGGCGGGATTCGCGGTCGAGGGGCTGCTGCGAGGCTACCTCGAGATCGGCGGCCGACGACGGGACCTCATGTCCTACGCCAGGATCCGCGACGTCCCGTCGGGCACGGAGGCGCCGCATCCCGCGTCCCTGGGCGGGGCGTGAACGCCGCTCCCCCGGAACGCGTATACCCCTCACGAGTCGCCGAACCCCGGGGACCGGCGCTTCCCGAGGAGAACACGATGAAGAAGAAGACCACACTGGGTGTCCTTGCACTCGCCACGATCGCTGCGGTGGGCCTGGTCCCGGCCGTCGCCAGCGCAACGGGCGGATCCTCCCAGGCCGGCAGTGCGTCCGCGCAGCACTCGAACGGCGGCGGGAACGGAGCCGGCAAGCTGCGTGTCGTGGGCCTGGCCGACGGCGGGACCGCACTGGTGCACTTCGAGACCGCGAAGCCCGGCAAGGTGCGCGGCGCGGTCGGCGTGACCGGTCTGACCGGAGGTGACACGCGCCTGATCGGCATCGACTACCGCGTGCAGGACGGCCACCTCTACGGCGTGGGCAACAACGCCGCCGGCGCCGGCGTGTACCGGATCGATGCGGGGACAGGCCTGGCGACCCTGGTCACCCGGCTCACCGTCGCCCTGAGCGGCTCGACGTTCGGCGTCGACTTCAACCCCGCCGCGAACGCGCTCAGGATCACCAGCGACAGCGGCCAGAACCTGCGCCAGCCCTTCGCCACCGCAGGTGCGCCGACCGTCGCGGACGGCGCGCTGAGCTATGCGGCGCCGGCGATCGCCACCGGGATCAACGGCGCCGCCTACACCAACAACGACCTCGATCCGAACACCGCGACCACGCTGTTCGACCTGGACACCGCCCTGAACCAGATCGCCGTGCAGTCTCCCGCCAATGCCGGATCGCTGGCCCCGACAGGGATGCTCGGTGTCGATGCCGGTGGCGATACCGGCTTCGACATCTACTCCACGCTCCGGAACGGCACCACCGTCGGAGTCACGGGCTTCGCCGCCGTGAACGGCTCCCTCTACGAGATCGCCCTGCTCAGCGGCACGGCGACCTCCCGCGGCACGATCGGAGCAGCGGTGACCGATATCGCCCTGCCCCTGGACCAGCGCTGACGCGCGGCCCCGTCCTGGACCGGCCGCGGCTGTCGCGTCCTCGTCCGGGGTGGGGCCGCCCGTCCTCCGAGCCCCGATTCCGGCAGCGGAGCGGGCCCCGGGCAGGACGGGCACCCCGGCCTGAGGCCCTCATCCTGCGCGCTTCCGCTCAGTGCGATGCTCTCCAGGCGAGGACCGATGCTCCTGCCGTCACTGCCGGTCCGGCCGGCACCATCCTCATCATCGTGTTGCGGATGGCGACACGGGTCCTGCCCTCAACGTCGGCTCCCACCCGCCCGGCACCCTGTGACCGGCGGACCATCTTCTGCGTACGCGGGCGGCGGGCTGCGTCGAACCTGCCTAGTGCGACCTCCAGGGACTCTCCCTCCCTGACGGGCCGGCCGACCAGGAGACCGATGCACGCGCCGTCCTCCAGGGAGGAATTCGCTCCCTGCCCCATCGTGCTGCCCCATCGCGCTGCCCCATCGCGCTGCCCCATCGTGGGGAGCATGGCATGCGCCGCGTCGCCGAAGAGCGCCCCTCGTCCATGGACGTAGGTCCCGAGGTGGGGTGCCAGGTCATGGACGTCATGGCGCATGACCTGATTGGCCGGCATCCGATCGATCAGAGGCCGGACAGGGTCGGCCCACCCCGTAAAATGCCGTGCGTCCTGTCTGCGTCCTGTCTGCGTCCTGTCTGCGTCCTGTCTGCGTCCTGTCTGCGTCCTGTCAGGGGATCGACGTCGCCACGAGGGGCACGGCGCCGCCCCGGACCGTCAGGCCCCCCGAGGGTGGAACGAGCACCGTGATCTGCGACGGGCGGCCCACGTCGGCGCCCTGATGGACCGTCAGCGTTGCCGGCGGCGCGACTTCGCCGAGGTGCCGCAGGTAGGCGCCCAGCGAGGCCGCCGCTGATCCCGTCGCGGGATCTTCGCGGACGCCTCCCGGGGGGAACGGATTGCGGGCGTCGAAGAGGAGCGTGTCCCGCCGATGCACGACGGCGACGGTCGCCTTCCAGCCCTGGGCTGCCATGAGCTTCCTCAGCCCGGTGAAGTCGTAGTCGAGCCCGCGCAGGACGCCCGCGCTCCGCACGGGGACGACCGGATGGAGGTTGCCCGCGTAGGCGAGCAGGACGGGCAGGCTCTGGTCGAGGTCCGTCCCACCAAGCCCCAGGCGGAGCAGCAACTCCGCGCGCACACCACCGTCGATTTCCTCGACGCGCGGCTCGACCGTCACGAGCGACGCCACGAGACGTCCGTCCGCCAGCTCCGTGACGAGGTCGATCGGCCCCACCGGCGTGTCCAGCAGGAGTCGCCCCATGCCCTCACGCTCCGCGAGGGCCACGCCCGTGGCGATCGTCGCATGGCCGCAGAAGGGTACTTCCGCCTCCGGGGCGAAATAGCGGAGCTGTGCTCGACCGGCGGATCGCCGCAGGACGAACGCGCTCTCCGCGTACCCGATGTCCGCGGCGATGGCCTGCATCTCCGCCGGATCGAGATGGTCGGCGTCGAGCACGATCCCGGCCGGGTTACCGCCGTCGGGCGTGTCCGTGAAGGCGGCGTAGCGGAGGATCTCCATGCGCACAGGCTAGCGGGCACACCGCGTGGTCCGCCGGGCCTGCGCGGGTCGCCCGCTGTCGTCGACGTCGATGACTCGATGAAGGGGCAGAGCGGAGGACTCCTCACCGGTGAGATGCAGAAGCACGTCATCCGATGTCAGCGGTGCGATGTCTTCCCCGACGGTGAAGGCCAGCGGTATGCAGTCCGAGCACCATCGATATCGTCGGTCACGAGCACCTAGCTCCCATCGGCGATGTCAGGTCAACCCCTTCGCCTGGCTATCCCTCCTCCGGAAGGACGCCACACCGTCGGATATCTTTCCCCGCAATGAGCAGGATCGATATCTGCGCTGTCGAGGAAGGTCTCCGCCGTGACCGCACCGATTCCGGCAGCCGAATGGAGAGACCACGTGCAGCCGATTACCACTTCTGTCAGACCTGGCATAAGAGCTCGAATTCCTCTGCGCCGGCGACGTCCACGGCCGGAGGGGGTGCACCTCCGCTGCAGCCCGCGCAGAACAGCGCCACTGCAAGGACGGACGACGTCGACAGAGCTGTGGCATGTGCCGCTCGGTTCTCCCGGAGCGCGCCGACGGAGGAAAAGCACAGCGGTGTCGTCTGCGGTGATGTGGATGATCAGAAGCAGGCTTAGTCATTTCCGGGATAGAGTCAGGAGAAGGGGAACACATTCACCGATAACGAGTAATTCAGGAGCAGAACAATGGCACAGCGCGTCCAAGTGGAATTGGTCGACGACCTCGATGGTGCGGAAGCACAGGAAACCGTGCGATTCGGCGTCGACGGCACCGACTACGAGATCGATCTCACGGCAGAGAATGCAGAAAAACTGCGCTCGGTCCTGTCCCTCTACGTCGACAAGGGGCGGAAGTCCACGGCGGGCCGGCGCGGGCAGAGTGGACAGGGTCGCCAGGCGACGACGACGTCGACCACCAAGTCCAAGCGCGAGGAGACGCAGCAGATCCGCCAGTGGGCCAAGGACAACGGGCACAACCCCAGTTCGAGGGGACGCATCACCCAGTCCATCATCGACGCGTACAACGAAGCTCAGTAGACGCCGGGTCGCAGCCGACCAGAGGTGAAGAGGACCGCGGCCGGACGGGATGATCTGACGGCGGAGTCCGACGGGCGAGGGCCGAACGGAGCGCACGAGGTCTCGCCGATCACCGAGACTGCCAGGCACTTCGGTCTCGTCCCCCCGCTACGTCCCGGTCGGCGCGTGTCCGTTCGCCGTCGTGCCCGCTCCTGTCGGGTCGCTGCTGCCGGGCGATGAGTCTGCTGGTCGGCGTCCGGACGCTCAGCCGTCCAGGCTGCTCAGGTCACCCGCGGTCGTGTTGGTGCGCCGATTGACGAGCCAGGTGACGAGCCACAGCACCACCCCGATCGCCATGAGGCCGCCCGCGATCTGGTACTGGACGACGTCGCGCCCCACCCAGGGACCGGCCAGGAAGGCGCAGAGGAGCGCGGCCACGATCGGCAGCGGTCCGGGCGAGGTGAAGAAGACCTTGCGATTGACATCGCGCTTCCGCCGCAGCACCACGCAGGCGATGTTCACGACGGTGAAGACGCACAGCAGGAGGAAGGCCGTGGTGCCGGAGAGGTTGGCGACGATGTTGCTGTCCGGGTCGCTGGTCACGTACAGGATCAGCCCGAGGGCCAGGACGGTCGAGAACGCGATCCCGGCCCAGGGTGTGCAGCGCACCGGGAGCACCTTGCCGAGCGGGCGGGGAAGCACGCCCTGACGAGCCATACCGTAGATCAGCCGGCTGGCCATGAGCATGTTGATGAGTGCGGTGTTCGCGACCGCGAAGACGGCGAGGAACGGGAAGATCCTGTCGATCGGGAAGTCCGGCGAACCGGCGCGGACCACCTCCAGCAACGCCGCGCCCTCGGCCTCACGGATCCCGGCGAGTTCGGTGGGGCTGAGCACCGTGACCACCGAGATGGCCACCAGCATGTAGAAGATGACGGCGATCCCCAGGCCGGTGAGCATGGTGCGCGGGAAGATGCGCTCCGGGTTCTGGGTCTCCTCCACCATGTTCACGGAGTCCTCGAACCCCACCATGGCGAAGAAGGCGATCGACGTCGCCGCGGTCACGGCGAGGAACAGTCCCTTGTCCTGCGCGTCGGTGAACACGAAGATCTCGCCGACGTTGCCCTTCCCCTGAGCCATCGCCAGGAAACCGACACCGATCACGATGCACAGCGCGGTCATTTCCACGAGCGTCAGCACCACGTTGAACTTGACGCTCTCGCCGACCCCGCGGAGGTTGATCACGGCCAGCAGCAGCATGAAGGCGAGGGCGACGATGGTGATGACGCCCTGCCCCGGCATCTCCAGCCACCCGTTCACCTCGAGGCCGCCGAAGAAGTTCTGGGCGAGTACATTGGCCGATGTCGCAGCGCTCGTGATCCCGGAGCAGACGACGGCGAACGCCACGAGGAACGTGACGAAGTGGATGCCAAACGCCTTGTGGGTGTAGAGCGCCGCCCCGGCCGCCTGGGGGTACTGCGTCACGAGTTCCAGGTAGGAGAAGGCGGTCATGGTCGCGACGATGAAGGCCAGCAGGAACGGGAGCCACACGATTCCGCCGACGGTGCCGGCCATGGTCCCGGTCACGGCGTAGACCCCCGCCCCGAGGATGTCGCCGACGATGAAGAGCAGGAGCAGCTTCGGTCCGAGGACCCGCTTCAGTTCCGGCTCGCCGGCCGTGGTCGGAGCGTCGGACACGTGCTCGGCAGAAGTACTCATGGTCGGCCTCCCCTAGGTTTTCCACCTCACTGTGGCCCTGTTCAGTCTGCTTAGCAAGCACTCGCCCGCAGAAATGCCGCTCGTGACGCGGGGCGGGGACCAGCAGCCGGCCTGGGCCGGTCCGGCGGTCCAGGCCCGCGGCATCGTTCACGGCTTTCCGGGGGCAGGGTGCGTGTCGCGCCGGGACACGCCGGTGATGAGGGACGATCGCGCGAAAAGACGTGCACGACGGCGCGGGAGCCCGGTGTGCAGGACGCGGCAGGAGCCGCCCCCACGAACGGGAACGGCTCCTGCCGCGTGGGCTCGGGCGGGGTCAGAGGGTCGCTTCGAGCCACTCCTGGACCACGGGAATCTCGACCCGCTGGTAGCCGCCGAGGTAGCGGCAGTTCGAGGTGTACCCGTAACTCGTGACCGCCGCGAGGTAGCCATCGAGGAAGACGGGGCCCCCGGAGTCACCGAAACAGGTCCCTCCTCCCCCGCGGTTGTCATTCGGGTTGCCCTGCAGCTGCAGGATCTGCGGCGTCAGCTTCTGTCCCGGAGAGGTGGTGCTGCGCCGGATCAGAGGGTAGGACATGGGCTGCGGCTTCTGCGGACCCGTCGCCGGCTTGCGCACCTCGGTCCCGTATCCCACGACCTCGAAGAGGGTCCTGTTGAGCACGGGCGACGCGAACCGGTCGAGGTACCGGAGCGGGGCGACGACGGCCGGCTCGATGCCGATAACGGGCTCATCGAGGACGATGACTCCGACGTCGTTCCAGTTGTCCGTATCCGTGAAGTCCGAGTACTCGGGGTGGGTCAGGGCCGTGCCGGAGAAGAACCCTGCCGCCGTGATCTCCTCGTCGGTGTATCCGGCGGAGGGGTCTGCGGCCACGGGCAACGGCAGTGGGGGCGTCTCGGCGACGACCGTGTCGAACGTGACCAGGGTGCTGCCGACGGCGGGTTCCGTGCAGTGCGCGGCCGTGAGGAGGACCGTCGGCTCGATCAGGGTGGCCGAGCAGCGGTACCGCGAACCGTCCTCGTCGTACGCGAGGATCAGTGCCACAGCGAGGTGCGCCTCGCCGTCGGGCTGACCCCCGGTGATGGCTGCGGCGGGCTGGATGCCGACTGCGGCGAGCGCCACCGCCGACGTGGCGAGGAGCGCGGACATTCGAAGGAGACGTCTCATCATTGCGACCTTTCCGAAGCGGGTGGTGCGAGAACCGTACAGCCGCTCCCGTAGCTGCGGCCACTGATTCCGAACGGCTTCTCGGATCGGTGCGACGAGCGTCCAACCGACGACGGATCGGCCTTGGTCCGGCCCGCCCTCGGTGGCGCTCCGGCGGCAGCGCAGGAAGGATGCGACGGCGGCAGCGCGAGAACGGTGCGACGGCGGCAGCGCAGGAACGGTGCGAAGAAACGGTGCGACGGCGGCAGCGCAGGAACGGTGCGAAGAAACGGTGCGACGGCGGCAGCGCAGGAACGGTGCGAAGGAACGGCGCGTCGGCGGCATCGCAGGTGCGCAGGATGGGTGCGCAGGATCGGTCCAGGGATGATCTAGCGGTCCTCCCCGCCGCGACGCCAGACCCGTACCTGGCCGATCGCCTGGAATCCCGCAGCCATGGCGCGGTCGAGATCGGTGCCGTGCTCGTCACCGACCACCGGCACGCCGGGATCCATCGCCTGCGCGACGGCAGGCAGGTCACCCCGGACGGCGTCGCGCCCCTCCGGGGTGGTGAAGACGTTCGACAGCCCGACGACGGACGCGCTCCTGAAGAGGATCGCCCCGCCCACCACGGTCGCCCCGTCGCGGGCGAAGAGGATCCGCACCGCGGTCTCGCTGAAGAGTCCCGGACGGAGCAGGCCGGGCAGTTCGGCGGCGTCCTCCCGGACCGCCGCGCCGGGACGGCCGTCGACCCGCGTCCATGCGAGCGCCGTGCCGGCGGCGTCGTCCGGTACCCGCCGGATCCACGACGCGGTGAAGAGCGGCACGAAGCCGGCAGCACGGAGGTCGAGCGAAGCCCAGCCGTCCTTCACGGCGCAGGCGGGGCGATCATCCAGACCTTCCACGAGTGCCGAGGACGTCAGCCCCGGACGGAGCGTCATGGCGTCGGGATAGAAGCGCGGGGGCGTCGTCCCGGTCCGCCAGATGCCGTTCCCCACAGTGACCGGGACGCCGTGGGCGCGACAGACGGCGGAGCACCAGTCCGCGTTGTTGCCCACGGCCGCTGCCACATCATTCGCAGGCCGACCCTGGCGTCGCGTCCGATGCTGTGCGAGAGCGGGCCGTCGCTGTGCTGATCTCGGGACCGCGGGGGGGCTGGTCCACGTCGATGCGGACCACCGCGCGAGCGACCAGCGCGCACCGCGCATTGACAGCGCATGTGACGAGCCTTACTCTGGGAACGTTCACAGATCCTCGAAGGAGAGTCCTGCCGCCCGCTTGTGGGAGCGTTCACAGAATGCACCGGCGCCTCCCCGACGACGGGATCGGCACCGCAGCATCGAGGAGCAGGCTTGGCACGCACAACCACCGTCGCAGGACTGTCCGGCACCGGGCAGCTCGTGTTCGGATGCGATTACAACCCCGAGCAGTGGGACCGGTCCGTCTGGGACGAGGACGTCCGCCTCATGAAGGAAGCCGGCGTCAACCTCGTCGCCGTCAACATCTTCGGGTGGGCAGAGATCGAACCCGAGCAGGGCACCTTCCGCTTCGACGACCTCGACGCCGTCATGGACCTCCTCGCCGCGAACGGGATCGGCGTGAATCTCGGCACCGGGACGTCATCGACCCCGGCCTGGCTGACCACGGCACACCCGGAGATCCTGCCGCGGACGGCCGACGGGACCGCCCGCTGGCCGGGCGGCCGGCAGGCCTTCTGCCCCAGCTCGCCCATCTACCGCGAGCGTGCCCTCGCCCTCGTCGAGCAGGTGTCCACCCGCTACGGCCACCACCCCGCCCTGCGCCTGTGGCACGTCTCCAACGAACTCGGCTGCCACAACTCGCTGTGCTACTGCGACGTCTCCGCGGACTCGTTCCGCGGGTGGCTCCGCACGCGCTACGGCACCCTGGACGCGCTCAACGCCGCCTGGGGCACCGCCTTCTGGAGCCAGCGCTACTCCGCGTGGGAGCAGATCCTCCCACCGAGGCTCACGCTGTCCGCGACCAACCCCACCCAGACGCTCGACTTCAACCGCTTCAGCTCGGACGAACTCCTCGCGCACTACCGCGCGGAGGAGGCCGTCCTCCGGCGCACCAGCGATGCGCCCGTCACCACCAACTTCATGGTCGCCGCGCACATCCGGAACCAGGACTACTGGTCCTGGGCGCCGCACATGGACGTCATCGCGAACGACCACTACGTGGACCACCGCCTCGAGGCCCCCCTCGCGGAGCTCGCCTTCACCGCGGACGCCACCCGGGGGCTCGCCCAGGGCCGTCCCTGGCTGCTGATGGAGCACTCCACCGGAGCCGTTAACTGGCAGCCCCGCAACATCGCCAAGGGACCCGGCGAGATGCTCCGCACCTCCCTCACACACCTCGCCCGCGGTGCCGATGGCCTGTGCTTCTTCCAGTGGCGCGCGTCGCTGCAGGGCAGCGAGAAGTTCCACTCGGCGATGGTCCCGCACGCCGGTACCGACTCGCAGACCTGGCGCGACGTCGTCGACCTGGGGTCCTCGCTCGGCAGGCTGGGTGAGCTCGCCGGCACCACGGTGCACGCCGACGTGGCCCTCGTCTTCAGCTGGGAGGCCTGGTGGGCGCACGACCAGGAATCGCACCCCTCCGGGGACGTCCGGTACATCGAGCAGGTCCACGCGGCCTACCGGGCGCTGTGGGACGCGGGACTGACCGTCGACGTCGTCGCTCCCGGAGCGGACCTCTCGGGCTACAAACTCGCGGTGGTCCCCCATCTCTACCTGATCCGCGACGAGGACGCCGACAGGATCAGCGCCTTCGTCCGCGCCGGCGGTTCGGCGTTCGTCACCTTCTTCAGCGGGGTCGTCGACGAGAACGAACGCGTGCGTCCGGGGGGCTACCCGGGCGCATTCCGGGACCTGCTCGGCATCCGGTCCGAGGAGTTCTTCCCGCTCCACCCGGCACACCCGCTGACGCTGGACAACGGGTCACCGGCGTCGCTCTGGTCCGAGTCGCTCCACCTCACGACGGCCGAGGCCGTCCTCCGCTACGCGACCGGCCACCACGCAGGCGCTCCGGCCGTGACCCGCAATCGCGCCGGGGCCGGCGAGGCCTGGTACGCCGCGACCGTGCTCGACGGCGGGGTCCTGAAGGACCTGCTGCTGCGGGCGGCCGTGGCCGCCGGCGTCCACCTCCCGGAGGCACAGTCCGGGCTGGAGTGCGTGACCCGGCGCGGCAACGGCCACGACTACGTCTTCCTCATCAACCATTCCACCGAGGACCGCAAGCACCGGGTCCGCGGGATGGAACTGCTGACCGCCGAGGCCGTGGCCGACGTCGTCGTGGTTCCCGCGGGCGCGGTCCGCGTCGTCCGCACCGACACCCCGGAATCAGCACTCCCCCACACCGACGGCTCGCCCCAGGGCCGAAAGGATGCAGGCCATGACCGTCATTAGCACCCCGGCCGACGCGCCCAAGGCGCCACCGGCCACGCGGAAGAACCGCTCGTCCGGAGCGCAGCGCCGTGCGGTGGCCTTGTTCATCGCCCCGTTCGCGCTGCTGTTCCTCGCCTTCTACGCCGTCCCGATCATCTACGCGATCGTGCAGTCACTGCTCACGGTCGAGCGCGACGGCACCTTCGGACCGCCGCGCCAGGTCTTCGGCGGCCTCGTGCAGTACGAGCAGGTCTTCCAGAACACGGCGTTCTGGGAATCCGTGGGCCGCGTCCTCCTGTTCGGCGTGGTGCAGGTGCCGATCATGCTGGGCCTCGCCCTGCTGTTCGCCCTGCTCCTCGATTCCCCGCTGCTGAAGGGCAAGAAGTTCTTCCGCCTCGCGTTCTTCGCCCCGTACGCGGTCCCGGGTGTCATCGCGGCGATCATGTGGGGCTTCCTCTACTCGCCGTCGCTCTCGCCCTTCGGCGCCGTGACCTCCAACGTCGACTTCCTGGGCGGGAACCTGGTGCTCTGGGCAATCGCGAACATCGTGACGTGGGTCTACGTCGGCTACAACATGCTGATCATCTACTCCTCGCTCCTCGCGATTCCCACCGAGATCTACGAGGCAGCACGGCTCGACGGCGCCAGCAACCTCCAGATCGCCTGGCGGATCAAGATCCCCCTCGTGATCCCCGCGATCATCCTCACCGCGGTGTTCTCGATCATCGGCACCCTGCAGCTGCTCGCGGAACCGCAGACCCTGCGCAGCTTCAGCTCGGCGATCAACAGCACGTTCACCCCGAACCTCGCGGTCTACACCACGGCGTCGGTGCCGAACTACAATCTCGCCGCGGCGTTCTCCGTGGTCCTCGCCCTCGCCACGTTCATCCTCTCCTTCGTCTTCCTGAAGTCCACCCAGCGGAAGGTCACCCAGTGACGGCAGCCCCAGCCACCACCCCCAGGAGCCGCCGCGGCGGGAGCACGACGGCGCCCGGTGCCGACACGCATGCCCGCGGGCCGCGCCAGAGCATCATGTCCCGCAGCGCCGCGATGCTCATCATGGGAGTCTTCACCCTCTATTTCCTGACGCCGATCTGGTGGCTCCTCACCACGTCCACGAAGACCGGCGGCGAGATCACCTCCACGGCTCCGCTGTGGTTCACGGCGAACTCCTTCGGGACGTTCTTCGGGAACCTCGGCCGCCTGTTCTCCTACGGGGACGGCCTCTTCGGCCGCTGGCTGCTGAACTCCGCCCTGTACGCCGGAGTCGGTGCCCTGATCGGCACGGTCATCGCGGCGATGTGCGGGTACGCCCTGGCGAAGTACGAGTTCAGGGGCCGCGAGGCGATCTTCAACATCGTCCTCAGCGGTGTCCTGGTCCCGGCGACGGCGCTCGCCCTGCCGCTGTTCCTGATCTTCAGCCAGGTCGAGCTCACCAACACCATGTGGGCCGTCTTCCTGCCGAGCCTCGTGAGCCCGTTCGGCGTGTACCTCGCACGCATCTACGCTGCGGCGAGCGTTCCCGGCGAACTGCTCGAGGCGGCCCGCCTCGACGGCTCGGGCGAGATCCGCACGTTCTTCACGGTCTCCACGCGCCTGATGGCACCGGCCCTCGTGACGATCTTCCTCTTCCAGTTCGTGGCCATCTGGAACAACTTCTTCCTGCCCCTGATCATGCTCCGCGACCAGGCGCTCTTCCCGGTGACCCTCGGCCTCTACGCCTGGAACAGCCAGATCAGCCAGATCCCCGAACTGCGTTCCCTCGTGATCGTCGGAGCGCTCGTGTCGATCGTCCCGCTGATCATCGCCTTCCTCGCGCTCCAGCGGTTCTGGAGCAGCGGCCTGGGCGCCGGCGGCGTCAAGTAGCACCACCGATCTTCCCGACCAGCACCACAGGTGCCGGGGCGTCCGCCCCCGCACCGCACTGCTCAATCAACCGATAGGAAAGACAATGCGCGCGCATTACGGAAAAGTCACCGCGGCCTTTGCCATGATTTCTGCGCTGGCTCTCTCCGGCTGTTCAGCCGGCGGAGACAGCTCCGGAGCCGAGGCAGGGGCCGAGGCAGCCCCCTGCGAGGCCTCCGACGGTCCCGTGACCCTGGAGTTCACCACCTGGGTGCCGGGTATGGACCAGGTCGTCGAGCTCTGGAACGAGGCGAACCCGGACATCCAGGTCACCGTCCAGACCGGGCCCAACGGCAACTCGGGTACGTACCAGAACTTCTTCAACCAGATCCAGGCCGGCAACGCCCCGGACCTCGGCCAGATCGAGTACGACGCACTGCCGAACTTCCGCGTCCAGGACGGCCTGGAGAACATCGCCGGCTGCGAGGGTGTCGCCGACGCCCAGGACCAGTTCGTGGACTGGACGTGGGGCCAGGTGACCTTCGGCGAGGAGGGCTCGGTCTACGCGGTCCCCCAGGACAGCGGTCCCATGGCCATGTACTACCGCGCCGACCTCTTCGAGGAGGCCGGCATCGAGGTGCCCACCACGTGGGAGGAGTACGCCGCGGCGGCCGAGGAGATCAAGGCCCAGGGTTCCTACATCACCAACTTCCCGAAGACCGACGTCAACTGGTTCGCCGGCATGGTGTGGCAGAACGGCGGCCAGTGGTTCGCGAACGACGGCGAGAACTGGGACGTCAACCTGACGAGCCCGGAGTCCGAGGAGGTCGCCACCTACTGGCAGGACCTGCTGTCCGAGGACCTCGTCTCCACCCTGCCCTCCTTCTCCGACGAGTGGAACGCGTCCTTCAACACCGGCCAGCAGTGGACCTGGGTCTCCGCGGTCTGGGGCGCGACCACCCTGTCCGACGGCGCACCCGACACCGCCGGCAAGTGGGCCGTGGCCCCGATGCCGCAGTGGGAGGACGGCGGCGAGACCGCAGGCAACTGGGGCGGTTCCTCCACCGCAGTGCTGAAGGGCTCGGAGCACCCGGCTGAAGCCGCGAAGTTCGCGCTCTGGCTGAACACCGATCCCGAAGCCCTCGCCCTCGCCAACGAACTCGGCGGCCTCTACCCGGCCGCGAAGTCGGCCACCGAGCTCGAAGCCTTCGCCGGCGGTGTCGACTACTACGGCGGACAGAAGATCTACGACGTCTTCGCCGAAGCCTCCTCGAACGTGAACCCGGACTTCACCTGGGGACCGACCATGACGCAGACCTACACCGACGTCTCCGACGGGTTCGGTGCCGCCATCGGTGGTTCGGGCACGCTGATGGACGCCCTCGAGACCGGCCAGCAGAAGACGATCGACTCGCTGAAGGCGCAGTCGATCCCCGTCTCGGAGTAACTCCGCGCCGAGCACCAGATCATGGAGCGCCGCGTCCCGTAAGGGACGCGGCGCTTCCTGCATCCGCCTGGAATAGGGTTGACGGATGACCACGCCACGGGCCGAGGACCGCATCCGAGCAGAGCTGCAGTCCGCCCGTTCGGCGGACACGCCGGATGCCGAGTGGAGGTCCTTCGAGGCCCGCTTCGACACGGAGTTCCCGCGCCTGCAGTCCCTGTTCCACCGGATCTACGGGCCGGACGCGGACGCGGAGCTGGTGCAGGTGGTGCTGGACGCCGCCCGCTCCTGGCAGGAGCGCCCGGCGGACCTCAAGGACATCGACGCGTCGCGGGCCATGGCACCCGAGTGGTTCAGGTCGAACAGGATGCTCGGGGGCGTCTGCTACGTGGACCTGTACGCCGGCGATCTCGCCGGTGTACGCGAGCGCATCCCCTACTTCCGCGAACTCGGGCTCACCTACCTGCACCTGATGCCGCTCTTCCTCGCGCCCGAGGCGAACTCCGACGGCGGCTACGCCGTGTCCAGCTACCGGGACGTCGATCCCCGGCTCGGGACCATGGACGACCTCGCGGACCTCGCCCGGGAGCTCCGCGAGGAGGGGATCGCCCTCGTGGTCGACTTCATCTTCAACCACACCTCCAACGAGCACGACTGGGCGCGCAGGGCCGTTGCCGGCGACCCCGACTATGCCGACTTCTACTGGATCTACCCGGACCGCGAGCTGCCCGACGCCTACGAGCGGACGGTGCGCGAGATCTTCCCCGACGACCACCCCGGCTCCTTCGTGCAGCTCGAGGACGGACGCTGGATCTGGGCCACCTTCTACTCCTTCCAGTGGGACCTGAACTACCGCAATCCGAAGGTCTTCCGGGCCATGGCCGGCGAGATGCTCCACCTCGCGAACCAGGGCGTCGACATCATCCGGATGGACGCCGTCGCCTTCATCTGGAAGCAACTCGGCACCGCCTGCGAGAGCCTGCCCGAGGCACACCTCCTCCTCCAGGCCTTCAACGCCGTGTGCCGCCTCGCGGCGCCGTCGCTCCTGTTCAAGTCGGAGGCGATCGTGCACCCCGACGAGGTGGTGCAGTACGTCGACCCGGGCGAGTGCCAGCTGAGCTACAACCCCCTGCAGATGGCCCTGATCTGGAACTCGCTCGCCACGCGGGACGCCTCCCTCCTCGCCCAGGCGCTGGAACGCCGGCACGACCTCCCCGACGGGACCGCATGGGTCAACTACGTCCGCAGCCATGACGACATCGGGTGGACCTTCTCCGACGAGGACGCCGCGGAACTCGGGATCGACGGCCACGACCACCGCCGGTTCCTCAACGCCTTCTACGTGGACCGCTTCCCGGCCAGCTTCGCGCGCGGTGTCCCGTTCCAGGACAATCCGCGCACCGGCGACTGCCGTATCTCGGGCACCACGGCCTCCCTCGCGGGACTGGAGGCCGGCGACGGCGCCGCCGTGGCCCGCATCCTCCTGGCCCACTCCATCATCCTCAGCACGGGCGGCATCCCGCTGCTCTACCTCGGGGACGAGGTGGGCCAGCTGAACGACTACTCCTACGTGGACGATCCCGCGAAGGCCGGGGACAGCCGCTGGGTGGGACGGCCCGCCTACCCCGCCGAGCGCTACGCCGCGAGGACGGACCCCGCCACCGGGGCAGGCGCCCTCTTCAGCGGCCTGTCGGGACTCATCGGCATACGGAAGCGCACGCCCGAGTTCGCCGGCGGGCGGCTCCTGCCCTTCCACACGCACAACCCGCACGTCCTGGGGTACCAGCGGCCCGGGCTGCTCGACGGCGAGCACTCCACCGTCGTCGTGTTCGCCAATGTCGCCGACACCCATCAGGTGATCGCGTCCACCACGCTGTCCGGGCTGCCCCGGACGGCCGTCGACCTCATCGGGGGCGGGGTGGTCCGCCTCGACACCGCGCTGACCCTCGAACCGTACGCCGTGCGGTGGCTGCGGGTCTGACGACGGCGACGGCCGCGTGCGTCAGGCCTCCCGGCGCGAGAACTCCCCCGCCGCACGGACCTGCTCCGGCGTGGGCCTGATCCCCGTGTACAGCACGAACTGCTCCTCCGCCTGCAGGGCCACCACCTCGGCCCCGGTGATGACGGGCTTCCCTGCCGCCCTCGCGGCGAGGACCAGGGGCGTCTCCGACGGGGAGGCGACGACGTCGAACACCACCCGCGCGGCGTCGACCGCGGCCTGCGGGAAGGCGAGGGCATCCGCGTCCGCGCCCGCCATGCCCAGGGGGGTCACGTTGAGCAGGAGATCGGCCACCGCATCGCCGACCTCGGCACGCCAGTCGAAGCCGTACAGGCCGGCGAGCGCCCGCCCGGTCCGCTCGTTGCGGGCGACGACGGTGACCCGCTCGAACCCGGAGTCCCGCAGGGCGGCGACGACAGCCTTCGCCATGCCGCCCGAACCCCGGACCAGCACGGAGGATGCCGACGGGACGGCGTGCTCGCGGAGCAGCCGTTCGACGGCCAGGTAGTCTGTGTTGTAGGCGGTCAGGACGCCGTCGTCGTTCACGATGGTGTTCACGGAGTCGATCGCGGTGGCCGACGGGTCCATCCGGTCGACGAGCGGGATCACGTCCTCCTTGAAGGGCATGGACACGGCACATCCCCGGATGCCCAGGCCGCGCAGCCCCGCGACGGCGGCCGGGAGGTCGGTGGTGGTGAACGCCTTGTAGATGTAGTTCAACCCCAGCTCCTCGTAGAGGTAGTTGTGGAAGCGCGTGCCGATGTTGCTCGGCCGGGCTGCCAGGGAGATGCAGAGGGTCATGTCTTTGTTCAGGATGGGCACCCGGCCATTCTCCCTGCCGTGCGGCGTCCGGCCTAGTAGGCGCCCAGGCGCACCATGCCGTCGTGCACGTGACGGGCCAGGACGCTCCACACGGCGGCGGACTGGAACGGTTCGAGCTCCACGCCTCCTGTCCCGTTCACGAAGACGAGGTGCTGACCCGCCGTGCCTGCCGAGAGCCACGTGCTCGCCGGCGCCTCCGAGCCGGCGTCCTGCAGCGACCAGGCGAGCCACGGCTCCCGCCACATGCGGACCAGGCCCGGATCGCGGCCCGGCGGACTGGGGACCGGGCCGTTCTCGAGCCGGCGGGCGAAGGCCTCCGCGGTCAGGGCGAGATGCTCGCCGGTGTAGCTCCAGGCGGGTCCCACGCCCAGCCAGGAGACGATCAGGGCGGGCAGGTTCGCGGCGTTCACGGCCTGCACCCGGCTCCGGCCGAGCGCCGGGGTCGCAGGGTCCCCTGCCGGGGCCGGTCCGGACACCAGGAAGGCACCGGCCGGGCCGACCCACGCCGTGAGGGAGGTCGCGAGATCGGCGCGGGAGGCGCCGACCGTGAAGGAGAAGGTCCGCTCCCTCAGCGGGGCGAGCAGCTGCCGTCCCGCCGTCGTCGGCACACCCGTCGCGTCGAGCAGACCGGCTGCGACGAGTTCGGCACGCAGCGGACCCTCCTCGGCCGGATGGACGGCGCCCACGCGGTCCTCGGCACGGCTCATCAGCAGGGCGAGGGCCTCGTCACCGACGAGGTGGCCGCCGGCGACGAACGGCTGCACGGCGGCGATGCGGGAGAGATCCTCGAGGGGACGCCCCAGGTGCTCGGAGGCGGTCCGGTCGAGGGCCGGCTCGGGACCTGTCGCCGCCGGAGCCCCGGCCGGCGGCGTGGTGGGCGGCGTGGTCGGCCCTGCCTCGACGGTCGCCAGGGAGACCATCCGGTGAAGGAGGGGTTCCATCCCGAGCAGCTGTTCGGGCGCGAAACTGCAGGTGATCTCGAGGGACAGCCCGCCGATCACGCAGAGCCACCGCACGGCGCAGACGGCCTGGCCGGCCTCCTCGTACGTGATCTTCTGGCGGCGGGCGGGATGTCCGCCGAGGGTCGCTTCCTCGTGCCCGACCACATGGGCTCCCGGCAGGGACCGGAGGGAGGAGATGACGGCCCTCGTCGCGAGCAGGGCGAGTGATGCACCGCCGCTCTCACCGAGGCGCACGACGAGATTCGGCCGGAACGTCCCCTCGGGGACCTCGGGATGCGCGAGCACCAGTGCGGCGCCGCGCTCGGACAGCCGCTGCCAGGCGCCGAGCCGCGGGACGGAGACGGGGCCGGCCGTCTCCCAGGTCCACCCCTGATCGAGCTGCGTGGTCATGGCGCCTTCCGGTCCTGCGTCGGGTCCTGCATCGGGTCCTGCATCGGGGTGTCCGTCCGGGTCGGTGTCCGGTCCCGGGGTGCGCCGTCCTGCTGCCCGCCCTCCTGTCCGTCCGTCGGCCCGTACTTCCGGGAGAAGGCGTCCGTCCCATTCCTGATGCGGTCGTCGGACTCCCTCATCCAGCGGGGCTGGAGGAAGCGTGGCATGAAGAAACAGCCGAGCAGGCCCAGAGCCAGGCAGGCGGTCAGGACGAGACCGACCAGCCCGGCTGCGGGCTGGGGCAGGTCGAGCAGGGCGTCATCGACGGCGATACCCACCAGGAAGACGCCGATCGGCAGCATCGCCAGGCTGGGCTTGCCCGGCAGGAACCCGTCCCCCACCACGAGGAAGGTCCAGGTCCGGCGGATCGTCGCGATACTCGCGACGATCAGGAAGAGACCCAGCGGGAGGGCGGTGAACAGGAGGATCGGGGACATCAGGGGCTCCGTGGGGCGAAGGGGCGGGCAGGATCACAGGGTCCTCGGCCGGGCGTCGGCGTCGAACGCTCGGCGGCGCGGCCAGCCTAGCCGAAGACCGAGTCCCATCCGTCCGAGATCGCTCCGCCGATGTCGGACACGACCTCCTTGCCGGCGTCGTACGCCGCCTCCGCACCGTCCGCGACGGCGTCCTTGACACTCTCCCCGCCCAGCCAGTCCGGCAGTTCCTGGTCCGCCAGGTAGGAGATGCCCATACCGACGCCGAAGCCGATCACCGTACCCACCGGACCGCCGATCATGGTCCCGACGGCCGCGCCCGTCATGCCCGCACCGACGTCGAACGCGGTCTTCGCCCCACCGCGCACCACGCCGAGCTCGGTGGCCCGGGCATTCCGGTCCGCCTCGCTCATCTCCGGGTGCTCGACGAGCAGACGGTCGTAGGCCTTGCCGCGCTCGTCCGCGATGGTCAGTCCCGCCATCCCCACCGCGAGCACGCCGCCGCCGATCCTGATTCCCTTCAGCCCGTTCGGCAGCTCGCCGAAGGTGGGCCTCGGCGCCGCCGGATCGGGGATGCGCCAGTTGGAGGGGTTCGCGTCCACGCGCGCCCGGTAGGCAGCTGAGCTGTCGTAGAGCCGTTGGTTCACCGACGGACGCCAATCCACCGCGGGCACGAACCCGTTGCGCGTGTAGGCCTCGGACACCGTGCGGCCGTAGTCGGGGTGGTCCGGGCTGCTGATGTGGACGTCGCGGCCGTCGATGGTCAGGTACCGGTTCCCCGCGATCTCAGCCGGCGTGAGCGGCAGGTTCGGATCGAGGGGTGTGAACCTGAAGTCCTGCCACGGCATGGGGACCTGGCGGTAGGCCGTGATGTCGACGCGCTTGAACGTGTAGGTGCCCGAGTAGTTGGTTCCGCCCGCGACGACCAGTCCCACCTCGGGCCCGCTCAGGGTGCTCACGGTGTCGTCGGTGGTGCCGTCGATGCCGTTGAGTGCCGCGACGCACGCGAGGACCGCGTCGTCGTAGTCCTGCGCCAGCGCAGTGATGTCGTGCTGCAGCAGGCCCTGCTGCAGCTGGTCGACGTCCGAATCCGGATCGGCGGGATCGACGCGTGGCGGGTCCGCCTCGAAGGCGGCCACCTCGCCGAGCAGGGCTGAACGCCGGGCCTCGAGCTGGCGGACGGTGTCCGCGAAGGCCGTCAGCGCCGTCTTCGCCTGCGCGGCGGCGAGTTCGAGGACGTCCCCGTGGGGTGTGATGCTGCTGAACACCGCGAGGACGTCGACCTGCTCGGGTGCGCTGTAGGAGGCGGACAGTCCCGACCAGCTGGTGGCCAGGCCGTCGACGGCGGTGCTGACCGCGGTCCCCGCTGTGGCGATCTCCGCGGCTGCGGCGTCGAGGTCGGCGGTCAGCGCCCAGTCGTCCAGGCCGCTCGTGTCGAAGCCCACCGTCACTCCTTCGCGTCGTCGATGTCGAGGGAGGGCATCTCCGTCACCCGGGCGCGGGCGGTGTCCGCCATGGCGGCGTCCCCCTCCACATAGGCGTTGATCGCAGCACCCACACCGTTCACGGCATTCTCCACCCTGGTCGTCGCGGCCTCGCACTGGAGGACCAGCACGTTGTTCCAGAGGGCGATGAGGGCTCCGCCGATCTGCTGGCTGCGGGAGGCCGTCATCGCCGCATCGATCGCCGAGCTGAGGTCGGCGCGCGCGGTGTCGATCTCCGCACTCTCGGCCGTCACGCCGGCCAGCACGCCCCGGCATGCGGCCACGTCGATGTCGTACCCCGGTATCGCCATATCCATTCCCCCATGCGTTCAGCTCCGGACGGCGGCCTGAGCGCCGCGTCCCTCCTGCACTCTAGGTGCTGATGCGGGTTCCGGGCGATGGGGAGAACTCCCCATCCTGTCCCACCGTCGACCCGGGGACGCATCGCCGCACCCGGCTCCGTCACTACACTGGGGACAGTCCTCCCTGCGACGGCGCATCGACGAGGCGTCCGCACCCCTTCCCGTACCGTTCCAGGAGCGTCTCCTTGAAGATCGATTTCGCCCAGTCAGCGCAGTCCACCCTCGGCGTCGAGTGGGAGCTCGCCCTCGTGGACCGGTACAACGGCGAACTCGTCTCGGTGGCCGACCAGGTGCTCCGCGGGGTCAGCGCGAACCACCCCGAGCTCCAGGAGGACGAGGAGCACCCGCACATCAAGCAGGAGCTGCTGCTCAACACCGTCGAGCTGGTCACGGGGATCTGCAGCACCGTGGCGGAGGCGAAGGAGGACCTCTCCCGTTCCCTGGCCGCCGTGCGGGAAGTGACCGACCCCATGGGCATCGAACTGTTCTGCGCCGGATCCCACCCCTTCAGCGCGCCCCGATCCCAGCCCGTCACGGACAAGGAGCGCTATGCCAAGCTGATCGACCGCACCCAGTGGTGGGGCCAGCAGATGGTCATCTACGGCGTGCACGTCCATGTGGGCCTCGACGCGCGGGACAAGGCCCTGCCGGTGGTCGACGGACTGACCAACTACTTCCCCCACTTCCAGGCGCTCTCGGCATCGTCCCCGTTCTGGGGCGGCGAGGACACGGGCTATGCGTCGCAGCGTGCCCTCATGTTCCAGCAGCTGCCCACCGCGGGACTCCCCTTCCACTTCGACGACTGGTCGGGCTACGAGTCCTACGTGCAGGACATGTCCACCACGGGCGTCATCGACTCGGTCAGCGAGATCCGGTGGGACATCCGCCCCGTGGGCAACCTCGGGACGGTGGAGATGCGCGTGTGCGACGGCCTCTCGACCCTGCAGGACGTCGGGGCCGTCGCTGCCCTCACCCAGTGCCTGGTCCACGAGTTCTCGCGGGCGCTCGACGCCGGCGGCACCATCCCCACCATGCAGCCATGGCACATCCAGGAGAACAAGTGGCGGGCTGCCCGCTACGGCCTGGACGCGATCATCATCCTCGACGCCGACGGCAACGAGCAGCTCGTCACGGAGCACCTCGTCGAGGTCCTGAACCGGCTCGAGCCTATCGCCGCCGAGCTCGGCTGCAGCAGCGAACTCGCCGACGTCGAGGACATCATGCGGCGCGGCGCCGGCTACCAGCGTCAACGGCGGATCGCCGAGGAGAACGACGGCGACCTCCGCGCCGTCGTGCTCGACATGGTGGAGCAGTTGCGCGCCTAGTGTCCGCGCGGCCGGTCCTGCAGGAGCTGTCGGCCGGTCGCCCGCCGGTCGCCCGCCCGCCGTGGCCTGCCGTGGCCTGCCGGTGGCCCTATCGTCCGCCGGTGAAGCGGTCGTCGGTCGTCGGGTTGTCCGCCGGAGCATCCTCGAGGCCGAGATTGCCGGCGGCCGTCTGTGGGGAGGGGTCGCCGTCGGGCACGGCCTGGTTCGCGATGAGGTCGACCTCGTCGGCCGCCGTGAGGGGCCCGTCCTGGATCTGGCCGACGTCCGTCGGATCGATCCCCTCGGTGCTGCCCAGGTCCTTCAGATGGTGGTTCCCGCTCGGCTGGTCCATCCACCGAGCCTAGGCCGGAGCACCGTCCGGCCGCAGGGCGGACGGCCGCCCACGAGGTCGTTGCGCCCACCGGCACTCTGTGGGACGTGCCGGCATCGACCGGTGGGGTGATGCGCCTAGGTGACGGGTGGAGTTGCCACGAGCAGGGCCACGACCCCGGCGAGGACTCCCTCCGCCCCCGGACCGGAGCACGTCACCAGGACGGTCTCTCCCGCTCCGAGGCCGAGCCCGAGGACATCCAGCAGCCGGGCAGCGTCGGCGGCGTTCTGCGGCTCGGCGGATCGGTGGAGGCGCACATCGCAGCCCGATCCCTCCACGAGGTCCGCCATCCGTCGGGCGAGGGCGGCATGAAGACCATGGGGATCGCCGATGACCACCTCGTCCACCATGTCCTGCCTCCTGCCCGATCCGCTCGCGTGGCCCGCGATGGGCTGCACGCGTCCGTCCTGCGGGCCCAACGAGAAATCTACCCGCCTCCGCTGCAGGGATCGACCGGAAATCCGGCGCGGACCCGGTTCTCCCGTCCGGTCAGTCGCCGCTGCGGACGACGGCGTACCCGAAGGGCTGCAGGCTCACGCCGTCCACCGCTCCGCCGCCCAGGACGTCCTCGCCGCGGAGGCCGACCTCCGCGGTCCGGTTCCCGTGGTTGATCACGGTCAGCAGCGAGCCGCGCCGGATGGCTTCGACCGTCGGTGGCAGGTCCGGCAGTACGGGTTCCACCCCGGCACCGGCGAACACCTGCTGCAGCACCTGGCGCGCGCCGCCGTCGTCGGGGACGGTCGCGAGATAGTAGGCGCGGCCGTCCCCCCGGGCCGCGACGGTGAAGGCAGGACGGCCCTCCTCACGCCCGCCGTCGAACCGTGCCAGGACGTCGGCATCCACCGCGTGTGCCTCCTCCGCCAGGAGGGAGCCCTCGAAGGCGATGGCCTCGCCCCGCACCCGCGCATGCTGCTGCCCGGGACCCGCGGATCCCGGGGGCACCAGCGCGCCGAAGTCGTCGACGACGATCCCCAGCAGGTCCCGCAGCTGGGTGCCGAAGCCGCCGGGGCGGAACCTGTCGTGCTCGTCGACGACATCGGACAACGCCGTGACCAGCAGATGCCCACCCGCGTGGACGAAGCCCTGCAGGTTGGCGGCGGCCTGCACGGTGAGGAGATAGAGGTGTGGCGCGAGGACGACGTCGTACGGCGCGAGGTCCGCCGTCGGCGGCAGGAGGTCGACCTGCACGTGGAGGCGGTGGGCGGCGTCGTACCAGCCGCGCAGCAGCGACAGGTAGTCCAGCGGTACGGGGTGGTCCGGGTTCTCGATCGCCCACCAGTTCTCCCAGTCGATCAGGAGCGCGACGCGCGCCGAGCCGTCGCCGGCCGGCAGATCGGGCAGGCTCGCGAGGGTGCGGCCGAGGGCCGTCACCTCGCCCCACGTGCGCGTCCCCGTCCCGGCGTGCGGCAGCATGCCGGAGTGGAACTTCTCGGATCCGGCCCTCGATTGCCGCCACTGGAAGAACAGGATGCCGTCCGCCCCGCGTGCGACCGCCTGCATGCTCTGCGCGGCGAGCTGGCCCGGTGCCTTCGGGGCATTGGTGGGCCGCCAGTTCACGGCGTTCGAGGCCTGTTCCATGAGCAGCCACGGCGTCCCCGGCTTGAGCGAGCGCATGAGGTCGCCGTGGAACGCCCCCTCGCGGAAACTCTCGGGGTCGTTCGGGTCCGGGTAGAGATCGTCACTGATGACGTCGAGTTCCGCCGCCCACTGCGTGTAGTTCACCGGCTTGAACGCGCCCATGAAGTTGGTGGTGACGGGCTGCGTGGCCCCGGCCGCCCGGATGATGTCCCGTTCCATCCGGTAGCACTCCAGGAGCATGTCCGAGGTGAAGCGGCGGTAGTCGAGCAGCTGGCCCGGGTTGTGGCTGTACGGCGCGTGCCGCGGCGGGAAGATCTCCGCGAAGGTGCCGTAGCGCTGTGACCAGAACATCGTGCCCCAGGCCTCGTTCACGGCGTCGATCGAGCCGTAGCGCTGCTGGAGCCACCCGCGGAACGCGTCACGCGCGGCGTCGGAGTAGTCCGTGTTCAGGTGGCAGCCGTACTCGTTGTTCACGTGCCAGAGGACCACGGCGGGGTGTCCCGCGTAGCGTTCGGCGATCCTCGTCACGAGAGCCGCAGCGAGCCTGCGGTAGGCAGGCGACGACGGCGCATAGTGCTGCCGGCTGCCGTGCCAGTAGGGTGTCCCGTTCTCGTCGGCCGCGAGCATCTCCGGGTAGGCGACGGTCGCCCAGGGCGGCGGTGAGGCCGTGGCCGTGGCGAGGTCCACGGCGATGCCGCCCTCGTGCAGCAGCCCGATGACGCGGTCCAGCCACGCGAAGTCGAACTCGTGCTCGGAGGGCTGGATGCGCGCCCAGGAGAAGATGCCGAGGCTCACCAGCGTGACGCCGGCCTCGCGCATCCGGGCGACGTCCTCGGGCCACACCTCCTCGGGCCATTGCTCGGGGTTGTAATCGGCGCCGTAGTGCACGTGGTCTCCTGTGATCTGCCGGTGCTGCGGATGATGCGGGTGGACGGGGTCGGATCCGGGTCGGATCGGAATGCGGTGCCGCCGGGCCCGTCAGGAGCGTCGCCGGCGCTCCCGCACGGACGTCGCCAGGGCCGCGAAGACCAGGCAGCCTACACCCGGGACGATCAGCGGCGGAAGTTGCCAGGCGACCACGGCGGTGAGCACGACGGCGGCGGCGAGCCACAGGATCCCCGCCGGGTCATGGCGTGCGTCGCTGAGCCACAGGAGCACCGCGGCGCGCCAGGAGCGCGTCGCGTACCAGCGCGCCGTGGTGCCCGCGACGCCGCAGAGCAGCCCGACGAGGAGCAGGATCCCGGCCCCCAGGACGAGGGGCCCGCCGGGCAGGAGGCCCGAGCCGGCGACGACGATGTCCAGCAGGAGCAGCCCCGCCGCGACCAGCACGCCGATCCCCGCCGGCCAGCCGGTGCGCAGCGCTGCGGTGAAGTCGGCCACGAACTGCCGCACCGTGGAGTCCTCTGCGCGGAGGAAGCGGTGGAGATGCGCGGACCCGGCCGCGAGGGACGCCGGGAGCGTGATGATCCCGAGGGCGGCGACACAGCACAGGACGCCGACCCAGAGCACCTCGCCGAACAGGGCGAACCTCGCCGTCGCCCCGGGCCAGCGCACGGCGCTGCCGTCGCGGACGGCCGAGAGGCGCCCGCGCTCGGCAGCAGCGTCCCGCCGGCCCCGGGTCATCCCTTCAGGCCCTGGGTGGCGACGCCGTCCACGAGGAACCGCTGGAAGATGATGAAGAACAGCATGACCGGGAGCAGCGCCAGCACCGAGATGGCGATCGTGGCGCCGTAGTCCGACGTGCTCGTCTGGTCGTTGAAGATGTTCAGTGCCAGCGGCAGGGGGTACTTGTCCGGGGAGTTCAGGTACAGGAGCGGACCCAGGAAGTCGTTCCAGCTCCAGATGAACGCGAAGATCGACGACGTGATCAGGGCCGGCTTGATGAGCGGCAGCGTGATGGACAGGAAGATCCGCCTGTGGCCGCAGCCGTCGATGCGCGCGGCCTCGTCGAGCTCACGGGGCAGGTTGCGGATGAACTGCACCATCAGGAAGACGAAGAACGCCTCGGTGGCAAGGAACTTGCCGGCGAGCAGCGGCCAGAAGGTGTCGATCAGGCCGAGGTTCCGGAAGATGATGTACTGCGGGATGATCAGCACGTGGAACGGCAGGAGCAGCGTCCCGATCATGGCGGCGAACAGGATCTTGCTGCCCTTGAAGGTGATGCGCGAGAACGCGTAGGCGGCCATCGACGAGGAGATCACGGTACCGATCACGGCGCCGACGGCGAGGATCAGCGAGTTCAGGAAGAACTTCCACGTGGGGATGCCGGCGATGCCCTGCATGACCTTCACGAAGTTGTCGAGGGTGGGGTTCTCCGGGAGGAGCCCCTGGTTGCTGCCGAACTCCGCATTGGGCTTGAACGACGCCGAGAACATCCACAGGAGCGGATAGAGGACGACAGCCGTCAGCGCCAGGATCCCTACGATCCAGAGGGCTGTCGGGAGGTGGCGGCGCATGGGCCGCCGGCGCGGGCCGGACTGCCTCCGGTGGTCCGGGTCCACCGGCACCGGGACGGCGGGGTTCGATTCGATCGTGGTCACTTGGAGTCTCCTGCGTAGTGGACCCAGCTCTTGGAGGTGCGGAAGAGGATGAAGGCCAGGACTCCGACGGCGAGCAGGAGGACCCAGGCCATGGCCGAGGCATAGCCCATCTGGTTGTTCGCGAAGGCCCGGGTGTAGAGGTACACGGTGTAGAAGTTCGTGGCTCCCCCGGGTCCGCCGGTCCCGGAGCCGATGATGTAGGCCGAGGCGAAGATCTGGAAGGCGTTGATCATCTCCAGCAGCAGGTTGAAGAAGATCACCGGCGAGAGCATCGGCACCGTGACGCTGATGAACTTGCGCCAGGACTTCGCGCCGTCGACCGACGCCGCCTCGTACAGTTCTGCGGGGACGCCCTTGAGCCCGGCGAGGAAGATGACCATGGGGGCGCCGAACTGCCACACGGCCAGCAGGATCATCATCGGCATGATCAGCGACGGGTTACCGATCCAGCCGCCCATGGTGATGCCGAACAGGTTCAGCGTGCTGTCCACCGGTCCCTCGGTGGAGAACATGGCTCGCCACACGAGGGCGATGCTCACGCTGGCACCGATGAGGCTCGGCGCGTAGAACGCGGAGCGGAAGAATCCCGTGCCCCGGGCCTTGTAGTTCAGCAGCATGGCCACGGCGAGCGCGGCTGCGAGCTTGATCGGCGTCCCGACGAGCACGTAGATCAGCGTGATCCTCACCGAAGCCCAGAACCGCTCGTCGCCGGCCATCCGGGTGAGGTTCTCGAGGCCCGTCCACTCCGGGGCGGTGAAGAGGTTGTAGTCCGTGAAGGCCAGGTACAGCGAGGCCAGCATGGGACCGAGGGTGAGCCCGACGAAGCCGAGCAGCCAGGGCGAGAGGAACACGTAGCCGGCGACCGTGTCCCGGTTCCTGCGGCGGGGCCGGGGCGAGCCCGTCCGGCGATGGTCCGCCGGACGGGCACCGGATGCGGCGGTGCGTGGTGTTGCCGGCGCATGCGCCGAATCCGTGGTCACGGGCTGACTCCTTGTCCTGCTAGTTACCGAGCGTGACGGCGGCCTCGTCGAAGAACTGCTTCGCGGCGTCCTCCGGCGTGACTGCGCCCAGGCCGATCGACTTGCCGAGGTCCCAGAAGGTCTGCTCGATGGCGCCGAAGCCGTTGACGGGTGCCGCCGGCGCGTCACCGATGCGGTCCTCGATCGAGTCGAGGTAGTCCTTCACGGCCTGGTCGGGTCCCTCGAGGTTCGCTCCCTCGAGCTGGGTCTCCGAGGCGGGGATACCGAGCGTCGCACCGAAGATCTCGCCGACCTCGGGGCTGTTGATGAGGAAGTCCACGAATGCTGCGGCAGCTTCGGGATGTTCCGTCTGGGCGGACGCAGCCTGCATGAGGCCGACCTTGCGGTACAGGTCCTTCTCGTCGGGGTTGCTCGTGGGAGGGGCCACGATGGTGATCTCCTCGGCCCCCGAGTCGCCGAGGTAACCGCCGAGGAAGTTGCTCCAGCTCATCTCGCTGGTCGTGATGGATCCGCCGAAGCCGGAGACCGGGTTGATCTCCTCCAGCTTGCTCTGCGGGACGGTGACGCTGTCGCGGTTCTCCTGGCCCTCGGTCCAGTGCTCGGCCAGCTCCTCCTGCGTGAAGTTGAGCTCACCTTCCTCGGTGAACAGTTCACGGCCCTGCTGCCGCAGCTTCAGCTCGAGGTCCTGGATGCGCTGGGTCGTGTCGGTGCCGCCGTAGACGGTCCCGCCACCCGCCTCGGTCACGGCGGCCATGTAGGCGTCGTAGTCCTCCCAGCTGGTGCCACCCTCGTAGGGTTCCACCCCGGTGTCCGCGAGCAGACCCGGGTTCTGGAACACGGACCAGGCGCTGTAGCCGGTAGGGATGGCGAAGGTCCCGTCCTCCAGCGTGCCGGTCGCCAGGAGGGTCTCGTCGATCGCGTCGGTCGTGACGCCGTTGCCGAAGTAGTCCTCGAGGTTCAGCAGCAGGCCGTTGTCGCCGTACTGGCGGAGGTAGGTGTAGTCGAACTGCATGACGTCGGGCAGGCCACCACCGGCAGCCTCGGTCTGACGCTTCTCCCAGTAGGAGGGGTAGTCGGTGAAGGTGTCGTTGATCGTGATGTTCGGGTATTCCTCCTCGAACGCGGCGATCGCCTTGTCGTACCGCGCAGCGCGGTCGTCGTTACCCCAGAAGGTGTAGTTGAGGGTGATCTGCTCCTCGGTGTCGAGGGCGGCCGGCTCATTCCCGCCACCGCCGCAACCGGTCAGGACCAACCCGGTGGCCGCGAGGGCCGCGACACCCGTCAGGGTGCGCCGTGTAAGAGTGCGGAACATCGTTGTCCTCCTGGAAAACTTCATCGTCAGCCATCGTGGGACGCTTCGGGAAAGCGTTATCCCACAGCGTAGATTGAATCGTATCAATGGTCAACAGTCGGATGAGGGCGGGACATCGTCGCCCACTATCCTCGCTCATCCGGCACGTGAAAGGATGCACCCCATGCCCCAATTCGACATGCCGCTCGCCGAACTGCAGCGATACCGCCCCGAGCGTGACGAGCCCGCCGACTTCGATTCCTTCTGGGACCGCACGCTCGGGGAGCAGCGCATCCATCTGGCACCCCCGGTGTTCGAGGAGGTCGATGCCGGGTACTCGCAGCTCGTCACCGAGGACGTGACCTTCGCCGGCTTCGACGGTCAGCCCGTGAAAGGCTGGCTGCTACGACCCCGGC
Source organism: Arthrobacter sp. CP30 (assembly GCF_053470025.1). Lineage (NCBI taxonomy): Bacteria > Bacillati > Actinomycetota > Actinomycetes > Micrococcales > Micrococcaceae > Arthrobacter > Arthrobacter sp. CP30. Next base: position 55,090 of record NZ_JBQEMM010000005.1, on the reverse strand, counting down.
ACGTGGAGGGCCCGCTGGCGGCGGTCATCACGTACATCGGGTACGGTGGCGGCCGCGGCCTCCTCGGCGAATGGACGGGCCTGCCGAGCGCCGGCTACGCCCACTTCGTGATGGACCTGCGCGGCCAGGGTGCCGGGCACAGGACGGGGGACACGAAGGACGGCCCCCTCGCCGGGCCGCACTCCGGCGGCTTCATGACCCTGGGCATCGAGGACCCCGACACCTACTACTACCGGCGGCTCTTCGTGGATGCGGTGCACGCCGTGTCGGCGGCGCAAGACCACCCCGCCATCGATGCGTCGCGGATCGTCATCTCGGGCGGGAGCCAGGGCGGGGGTATCACCCTCGCCACGGCGGCACTCACCCAGCGTGTGAACGGCGTCCCTCCGGTGGCCGCGATCGTCGACGTCCCCTTCCTCGCGCACATGCGGCGCGCCACCGAGATCGTGGACACGGCGCCCTACGCGGAGATCTCGAGATACCTCGGGACCAGGCGCAACGACGTCGACGCCGTCTTCCGGACGCTGAGCTACTTCGACGGCGTGAACTTCGCCGCGCGCAGCACCATGCCCGCACTGTTCTCCGTGGGACTGCTCGACGACGTGTGCCCGCCGTCGTGCGTCTTCGCGGCGCACAACCACTATGCAGGCCCTACCCGGATGAAGGTCTACCCGTACAACGGCCACGAGCAGGGCGGCGCCTTCCAGGACGTCGAGCATCTGGCGTTCGTCCGTGAAATCGTGGCCGGCTGAACGTGCGGCGTGCTGCGAGCGGTCCTCAGGACTGCCGGGGTACGTGCAGGACCGTCGTCGCGTGGTCGTAGCCACCCGCGACCAGGAGACGCAGCACGCCCGGGTCGACGTCGGCCAGGGTGTTCACGTAGAGGCATCCCGCTCCACGCCGGTGCTTCCCGAGGCGCGCGAGCAACTCCCCCGCGCCGGGGCCGTAGGTCAGTCCGTACAGGACGAGGTGCGCCTTCCGCGGGGAGAATCCGACGGCTGCGGCGTCACCCTGGTGGCCGGAGGCGTATCTGTAGTGGTAGGAGCCGAAGCCCACGATGGACGGTCCCCACATCGTGGCGGGCGCACCGGTCACCGCGCCCATCAGGGCTGCGAGCGCCTCCCCGTCCCCGCGGCGAACGGGGTGCTGGACGGCTGCGAGGAAGGCCGCGGGGTCCTCAGCGGTGGGTCGCGCGACGGGATCGCCCATGGGTCAGGACTCCGGCGCCGTCGGGACCATCAGCGCAGCTGGACGGCACGGTCCTGGAACCAGCGGATCAGTTCCTTGAGCGCCTGCAGCGAGTGCGTGGGTTCCTGCTCGCGCTCGAGATCCGAGAACGTGCTCCGGTAGCCCGGCACGTCCTCCTCGAGGGTCTCCGACACGGGCTCGTAGCCCATCGTCCAGTCGGGGAACTGGCGTTCGTCGATGGTCTCCTGCAGCAGGACCCGCACGTCCGTGTGCTCGGGGTCCGCGGCGATGATGGACATCCGGCGCCGCAGCTGGTCCTCCGGCCCTTCGAGGACCTGCAGGAAACGCCCGTTGCGGTAGAGCAGCATGCCCGTGAGCTCGTGACGGGCGTTGTTCGCCCTGCACAGCGCGAGCAGGGCGCCGAGGCCCTCGTCGTCGTAGGGATGAGCAGCGCTGCTGGAGTAGACGATCGACAGCAGGTCACGGGAAGCGTTGGTCACACCTGCCAATCTAACCGACAATCACGGCGTGGAACGAGCCACTTCCTCCGGGCATGGATCCGGCAGGGCCGCGTACCCGTCCGCACGCGGCCCTGCCGGACACTTCCGTCCGCCCCCGTCAGTGCAGGGTCGGCAGGACCAGGGACGCCGAGCGCTCCAGCGTCGTGCGCGCCTGTCGTTCGACCGAGACCGGCTTGTCCCTGCCCAGCCGGTCGATGAACTTCTCCACGGCACGAGCGGCCTGCCCCGCCTGGTCCCGGTCCACCGCGCGCCGTGCCTGATCGAGCGGGGCGCGGAGCTGCTGCGCGGCCGGCCCGGTGACCCGGCCGGAGGCGATGAACTCCTCGAGCTGCCGCTGCAGGGCCGGCAGGGCGCCGGGCAGGAAGGCGTCCGGCACCGGCACCGACGCGAGGTCGGTGTCGGAGGCCAGGTAGAAGCTCGTGTATGCGGGCTGGTTGTAGGCCGTGTTCTGCCGGGCGATCTCCGCGCGGTACTGGGGGTCGTGCATCAGCGTGTACAGCTTGCGGTCCGTCACCTCGGTGCTCGTGAAGATCCTGATCGCCGAGCTGTCCGCCGTCCGGACGAGGAGTTCCTCGCGCCAGTCGCCGAACACGTCGGCGACGAGCGACGGATTGCCCTTGGTTCCGTTGTTGGTCCGTGTGTCGGTCGCCGTCAGCAGCCGGCCACGGCGTGCGTCGTCGATGGTGGGGGTCTGGTTCCCCGATCCGTTGACGAGCTGCGTGGTGCCGTCCCCGGCCCAGCGGATGCTCATGTTGGTGCCGTACCCGGCGGGCTGCAGGAGCGTGCCCGAGGCCGAGCGGAGTCCGACGGCCCAGTTCTCCAGGCCCCGGACGGCCGGATCGACGTCACCGATCATGCCGCGTCCGGTGTCCTTGCCCGTGTACCCCCCGAAGAGCACCTCGCCGTTCGAGGCGTCACGCATGGCCCATCCGTAGGGTGCACCCGTGGCGCCCTCGTGGACCGAGAAGATCTCCTGGCCCGGACGGTCGGGGTCGATGTCCGTGACATGCATCGCATCGCCGTGACCGAGCTTCGCCACCGTGCCCGGAGCGGCGCTCCCGGCGGGGAGGGTGTCGAAGGAGCTGTAGAGGAGCGAGCCGTCGTCGTCGATGGTCGCGCTGCCGTAGACGATCTCCTGCCGCCCGTCGCCGTCCACATCGGCTGCGCTCAGGGAGTGGAAGCCCTGCCCGGTGAGGGTCCCGAAGTCGGGGCTGGTGCCCGTGCCACCGTGCGGTCCGTCGTTGAAGGGGTTGGACATGGGGACGTGGCCCGAGTCCACGGACCAGTCGCGCGTCAGCTGCTCACCGTCCCAGCGGTAGGCGACGACGGTGGCCCGCGTGTAGTAGCCGCGTGCGAAGACGGCCGACGGCTTCTCACCGTCGAGGTAGGCCACGCCCGCGAGGAAGCGGTCCACGCGGTTGCCCGGCTCGATCCGCGCCATCGCGTAGTCGCCCCACATCAGGCCGTCGTCACCGCGGCCGGGCTCGTAGGGCACGGTCTCCAGTTCGGCTCCGGTGGCCCCCTCGAACACGCTCAGGTACTCGGGCCCGTCCACGATGAAGCCCTCGAACCCGCGGAGGTTGTTGCGGGCACTGCGGGACGGGGCGTAGACGTCCATGAAGTAGTCGGCCATGGCCCGCGCGTCGGCGTCGGAGAGCGGGTACTCGTACCGGGGTTCGATCCCGAAGGCCTCCTCGAGGGTGGCGGGCCAGTTCCCGGCGGCCACCTCGGGGTGGTCCTTCCAGCCGGAGAAGAGGTCGACGACGTGCTCGTAGTACCCCGCGGCACTGAGCCGGTAGTCGTCGGTGTCGCCGAAACCTGCAGCGACGTCTGCCTGGGGCAGGGTGACGTACTCCTCGGAGAGCACGCCACCGTCCGGGCCGTAGGTGGTGGTCTTCGTGCCGGGCGCCGTCTTCAGCATCAGCTCCGAGCGGCCGTCGCCGTCGAAGTCGGACACCATGAACTGCGTGTAGTGGGCGCCGGAGCGGATGTTCACCCCGAGGTCGATCCTGCTGAGCAGTCGACCGTCCGCGGCGTACGTGTCGACATAGGTGTTGCCCGTGTACCCGACCTGCGACACGTCCTTCGAGTTCGAGGGGTCCCACTTCACGAAGTACTCGTAGGAGCCGTCACCGTCCACGTCCCCGACGCTCATGTCGTTCGCCGCATAGGTGTAGGCCTCCCCTGCCGGCGTGACACCGTCGGCCGGTCGGCCCAGCGGGAGGTCGGTGTACGCCTGGGCCCAGGGGTCCACCTCGGCGCTGTGGTCCACCTCGAGTCCGTCGACGACGGCTGCGACGCTGTAGCGCGCAGCACCCGCTGCGGCGGGCCCGGTGACGGAGGGATCCAGGAAGTTCGTGCTGTCCGTGACCGTCGCGATCGGTCGTCCGTCCCGGTACACCGTGAAGTCGGGTCCGCCGGCGCCGGCCGCTCCCTCCGCCGCCTCGGTGGCACTCAGGCGCCAGCTGAGGAAGACGCCCTGCGGCGTGGCGGCGGCGACCAGGCCGCGGTCGAGGTATTCGAGCTGGACCCCGCCGATCGGCGCCGCGTTCGCCGTCTCCCCGCCCTGGGCGAGGGCGGGGACCGACAGGCCGGCGGTGAGGAGGACTCCGGCGGTCAGGGCGACGCAGACGGGCCGTGCTGTTTTCTGTACCGAACTCATCATTGAATCCTCTGTTTGGAAAACGCTTTCCTTAATACGCTAGGAGTCCCCCCGGGATCCGTCAAGGGCAGGCACGCGAAGAGGGGGCGGCCGAAGCCGCCCCCTCTCCCCCTTCCCTGCGCTGCAGGTCCGGGCCTTACGCCGGGTGGTGCCCCGGCACGTGCTGCGCGATCAGGTCCCGCACCGGGGCGTACAGCGGGTGATCCGCCCCGAGGCCGGTGATCGACGTCGTCGCCTCGTCCGGGGATTGGGATACGAGGATCTCGGCCAGCGCCGCGACCTCCGGATCGTCCTGCGCCGTGAAGGTCAACGCCGCCCGCATCGCCTCGAGCAGGGCTGCCGGGTGGACGCCCTGCTCAGCCAGTTCGGCAGCCGGTCCCACGAAGCGCTCATGACGGCTCAGCTTCCGCAGCGGCGCTCGTCCCACGCGCACCACCGTGTCCGGCAGGTGCTGGTTCGTGAAACGGCGCAGGATCTTCTGGACGTACGCTTCCTGCTCCGCCTCGTCGAAGCCGTGCTTCGACACCAGCAGCTGCTTGGTCTCGTCGAGGACCGCGCGCACCTTGCCCGCGATCCCCTCGTCCGCCATCGCGTCGGCGATCTTGTCCACACCGGCCGCGTAGCCGAAGTAGGCGGCCGAGGCATGTCCGGTGTTCACCGTGAACAGCTTGCGCTCGATGTACGGGGCGAGGTCGTCCACGTAGGTGGCCCCCGGGATCTCCGGAGCCCGGCCCGCGAACGGCGTGCGGTCGATGACCCACTCGAAGAAGGTCTCCACCGTCACGTCGAGACCCTGACCCTCGGCCTGGTTCGGCACGATCCGGTCGACGGCCGTGTTGGCGAAGACCGCCCGGGCCGTGAGGTCAGCACCTTCGTAGACCTGTTCCACCTCGCGCCGCAGGAGATCCGTCGCGTTGATGGCGTTCTCGCACGCCATGACCTGCAGGGGTGCCGACCCGGCGTCGCGCTGGGCGATGGCCCGGGCGATGACCGGAGCCAGGAACTTCAGGACATTGGGTCCCACGGCGGTGGTCACGATCTCGGCCGAGGCGATCTCCGCGACCACCTCCTCCTCCTGCGAGCGCGAGTTCAGGGCGCGGTAGTTGTCCACCGTCTTCACCGCGGGCTCCTCCCCGACCTCGTGGACCTCGTAGCCGGGCGTCGAGGCCAGCTGATCGATCAGGGCGTCCGCGACGTCGGCGAAGACCACCTCGTACCCGGCTTCGTGGAGCAGGAGCCCCACGAAGCCGCGTCCGATGTTGCCGGCACCGAAATGTACTGCCTTCACTACGCATTGACCTTTCCGAAGAGGGCGAGGACCTCGTCCACCGAGGTGGCGTCGTCGAGCTTGGCCACCTGGTCCTTGTCGGAGAAGACACGGGCGATCGCCGAGAGGATGGACAGGTGCTCGTTGTTGACGCCTGCGACGCCCACCACGAACTTCACCTGCTTGCCGTTCCAGTCGATGCCCTCCGGGTAGCGCACGATCGACACGGCCGAGCGCTTGATCAGGTCCTTCGCCGCATTGGTACCGTGCGGGATGGCGAGGAAGTTTCCCATGTAGGTCGGGACCGACTTCTCGCGCTCGTGCATGGCGGCGACGTAGGTGGCATCCACCGCGCCGCGATCCACCAGCAGGCGGCCCGCCTCGTTGATGGCGTCCTCCTGCGTCGTGGCCCTGCCGTGCAGGACGACGCTCTCCTCGGCCAGGACGTCGTTGCCGCCCCCGGCTGCATCGCCGTCGCTGACGTCGTCGACCTCGGATGCCGCTGCTGCGGGCATCGGGGCCTTCGGGTCCACGCCGCCCTCGGCCGCCGCACTGGCGCGGACCAGTTCGACGATCTCGTCGTACCGCGGGCTGTTCATGAAGTTGTCGACGGCCACGTGCGTGGCGCTCCGCGTCAGGGGCTCGGCACGTGCGGCGAGGTCCTGGTGCGTGACGACGACGTCGTAGTCGTCCTTCAGATTGGCGATGGCGGAGTTGGTGACCTTGACGTCAGGGAAACCGGCGGCCTTGATCTTGTTGCGCAGCACCGAGGCGCCCATGGCGGAGGAGCCCATTCCGGCGTCGCAGGCGAAGACGATCGAGCGGATGGGACCGTCGGTGGCCGACGAGGACGCGAAGTTCCCGGCGACCGAGCTCTTCTTGCCCTTCAGGCCCTCCATCTTGGCTGCGGCACCCGAGATGTCGTCGTCCGAGGCCTTCGAGGTCTTGAGGATGACGGAGCCGATGAGGAAGCTGACCGCTGCTGCCATGAGGACGGACAGTGTGATGCCCACGAAACTGTCGGACGCCGTCGCCGCGTAGACGGCGATGATGCTGCCCGGCGCCGCGGGCGAACGCAGGCCGGCTCCCGTGAGGACGAGCGTGAAGATCCCGGCCATGCCGCCGCCGATCACGGCGAGGACCATGAGGGGCTTCATGAGCACGTAGGGGAAGTAGATCTCGTGGATGCCGCCGAGGAACTGGATGATGATGGCGCCGGGAGCGGAGGCCTTGGCCATGCCGCGGCCGAAGATCGCGTAGGCGAGCAGGAGGCCGAGACCGGGGCCGGGGTTGGCCTCGAGCAGGAACAGCAGCGACTTCCCCGTCTCGGTGGCCTCCTGCGTGGCAAGGGGTGTGAGCACGCCGTAGTTGATGGCGTTGTTGAGGAAGAGGATCTTCGCCGGCTCGATCAGGATGCTGGTGAAGGGCAGCAGGCCGTTGCTGACCAGGAAGTCCACGCCCCTGCCCGCGGCGTCGCTGAACAGGGTCACCACGGGGCCGACGGCCAGCAGGCCGAAGACCGCCATGAGCGCCGCGAAGATTCCCGCGGAGAAGTTGTTGACGAGCATCTCGAAGCCGGGGCGGATCTTGCCGTCCCAGATGGAGTCGAGCTTCTTCATGAGGTACGCGGTGAGCGGGCCCATGATCATGGCACCGATGAACATCGGGATGCTCGTCCCGACGATCACGCCCATCGTGGCAGCGGCGCCGACGACTCCGCCGCGGGTCTCGTAGATCATCTTGCCGCCGGTGTAGCCGATGAGCAGCGGCAGCAGGTAGGTGATCATCGGGCCGACCAGCCCCACGTTCGGATCCCCCGCCGCGTTCTCCCCGAAACCGCCGAGGACGCCCACGGGGAAGTATCCGGCCTCGATGAACAGCGCAGTGATCAGGCCCCAGGCGATGAACGCACCGATGTTGGGCATGATCATCGCGGAGAGGAAGGCTCCGAACTTCTGCACGCGGACCCGGGCACTGGTGCCGGATCGTGCCTCTACTTGTATTGCCACATTCTTTCCTTACCGTTGTCCCCGCAACTCTGCCGGGAGGGATGGGTGGTGGGTGAAGCGCGTCAGCTCCCGGATCTGCTGGAGATCCGCTGGAGCCATTCGAGGAAGAGCTTGAGTTCCGAACTGGAGAGCTGGTCCGGATGTGAGGACTGGAGCGCCGCGTTGAGGGCGATCGCGGCCACGACGACCGACGGCGTCCCCTCGGTGTCGGTCACCGGGTCCGCTTCCGAATCGGTGGCGACCGCGGAGATCACGGCCTCCCGGGTCATGGCGGAGAGCTCGAGGTTGCGTTTGGCGGCCGGTTCCGCGATCAGCATCAGCGTGACGCCGATGTTGGCTGCGAGCATGCTCCGTGCAGCCTCGTGGGGCGAGACCACGAGGCGGGCCGCCTCGGCGGCGCGGGCGAGGACCTCCTCGAGGAACGCCTCGGCACTCGCCACCATCGACGGGCGGCGTTCCGGGCGGATGTTGCCGAACATGACGAGATAGAGATGCGGGTGGTCGAGCCCGAACTGCACATGGTTGTCCCAGTGCATCCGGAGGTCCTCGATGGGCTGGCCCGAGGTGGGGAGGGATCGTTCTCCGTCGAGATACTCGGAGAAGCCCTCCGCGACGACGGCGTCGAACAGGCCCTCCTTGTCACCGAAGTGGTGGTACAGGGTCGGCGCCGACACCCGGGCGGCCTCCGTGATCTGCCGGGTCGAGACGGGCTCGCCGTTGGACTCCGCGAGCAATGCCGCAGCGGCCCTGAGCAGCCTGGTCTTAGGCGCGGGTTCGCCTACCTTTTTCATGCCTGCTACCGTAACACCTATAGCACTGTTATATGAAGTGGCTCACACAAGCCCTTTGCGTCCGGCGGCACAATGGTGTTAGACCGAGACCACCACCGGCAAGGAAACGAGGACGTTCAATGGAGAATTTCGCAGGGGTCGGAGTTAGTCCCGGACGCGTGATCGGACCCGTCCGCCACATGCCGACACCCGTCAGCGAACCTCCCGCAGGTGAACGCCACGACTCCCCGGACGCTCCCGACGAGGCCGTCGCCGCACTGAAGACCGCGTCGAAGGCGGTGCAGGAGGAGTTGAAGCGCCGCGCCGGCACCGCCAAGGGCGACGCGAAGGCCGTGCTCCAGGCGACCTCACTCATGGCTGCGGACCCCATGCTGCTGAAGTCCGCGACGAAGCTGATCACCAAGGGGACGTCCCCGGCCCGCGCCGTGTGGGAGGCCGGCGCATCGGTCGCCGAGATGCTCCACAACCTCGGCGGCTACATGGCCGAGAGGACGGCCGACGTCCTGGATGTCCGGGCGCGGATCGTCGCCGAACTGCGCGGCCTGCCAGCACCCGGCATCCCCTCCTCCGACACGCCCTTCGTCCTCGTCGCCGAGGACCTCGCCCCCGCCGACACCGCCACACTCGATCCCGCCATGGTCCTCGCCCTCGTCACCTCGGGTGGCGGTCCGCAGTCCCACACCGCGATCATCGCGCGCTCACTGGGCCTGCCCGCCGTCGTCGCCGCGACGGGTGTCGACGGGATCGAGAAGGACGCCGTGGTCTACGTGGACGGCGCCGCGGGCACCATCGCCCTCGATCCCGGCGCGGAGGAGGAAGCCGCCGCCGAGGCCTACAGGACGGCGGCCGCCGCCCTCACCGTGTTCGACGGCGTGGGCGTCACCTCCGACGGTCACGAGGTCCCCCTGCTCGCCAACGTGGGCGGAGCGAAGGACGCCGTCAAGGCAGCCGAGGCGAACGCCCAGGGAGTCGGCCTGCTCCGCACGGAGTTCTGCTTCCTGGAACGCGACACGGAACCGACGGCCGAGGAGCAGATCGAGGCGTACAAGGGTGTCTTCGACGCGTTCCCCGGCAGGAAGGTGGTGGTGCGCACGCTCGATGCGGGCGCCGACAAGCCGCTGCCCTTCCTCACCGACGCCTCCGAACCGAACCCGGCCCTCGGCGTCCGCGGCTACCGGACCGACCTCACCTCCCCGGGTGTCCTCGAGCGCCAGCTCGCGGCGATCGCCGATGCCGCAGCACAGGCCACCGCCGACGTGTGGGTCATGGCACCGATGATCTCGACCGCCGAGGAAGCGGCCGACTTCGCCCGCATGTGCGCCGCCGCCGGTCTGCAGACCCCGGGCGTCATGGTGGAGGTCCCCTCCGCCGCGGTCATGGCGGAGGCGATCCTCGGTGAGGTGGCCTTCGCGAGCCTGGGCACCAACGACCTCACGCAGTACACCATGGCGGCCGACCGCCAGCTCGGCTCACTCGCGGCCCTCAACAACTCGTGGCAGCCCGCGGTGCTCCGCATGGTGCAGCTGACCGTGCAGGGCTCCGCCGCGGAGGGTCACGACAAGCCGGTGGGTGTGTGCGGCGAGGCTGCGGCGGATCCCGCTCTCGCCGTCGTGCTCGTGGGGCTCGGCGTCTCGACGCTGTCGATGACGCCGCGCGCCCTCGCCGGGGTGGGCGCCGTGCTCGCCAGCGTGACACTTGCCGACGCCCAGCGGATCGCCGGGATTGCGGTCGCCGCTCCCACGGCGGCCGAGGCGAAGACCCGCGCACGGGCGGAACTGCCGGTGCTCGAGAAGCTCGGCCTCTAGCCCCCGGGACGGCGGTCGGGGCGCATGCGGCGCTGCCGCGCTCCTTCGCTGTCGTCTAGCCTGCGGCTGCGAGCTGCACCGTCCAGTCCTCCCGTGAGGCGAGCAGAGCTGTCCGGCCGACGACCTCGGCGCGCGGGTCGAGGGTACGGAACAGCAGCACCAGTCCGCGGGCGGTCTCCAGGCGGGCGACGGCACGGTCCGCCGCGGACTCCGTGCGGCGGTCCCCGCCCTCCGACCACGCGAGCGTGAGGGTGGGCTCGATCGGTAACCGCCGGCCCTCGACCTCATGGAACTGCTCGGCCTGCGGGGCGCCGTCGTACACCGCCTCCGCGAGGGTGGCGAGGTACACGGGATCGGCGACGCCGTCGCACACCCAGCGCTGCCCCAGTGCGGGATGATCGAGCGTGCCCACGAGGTGCCCGGTCCACGCGTCCACCGGCGCGCCACGATAGGTCAGGGGAATCTGGAACAGATCCGGCCCCACGCCGATCAGCAGGGTCTCCACGCCCACCTCGCCCTCGGGATCGTCGAAGCGGAAGGATGCCACGCGGGCCGGTGCCCCCGACAGCCCGGACGCCCAGGGCTGCTGCGGCAGCCACCCGACGAGGAGCTCGAGCTTGGAGGGGCGCAGGGTGACGTCGTGGATGAGGGCCATGGGCCCAGCCTAGATGCCTGGTGGATCCACCCGGCCGACCGCCGGCAACGGCACGCGCGCCGCCGCCGCGAAGGCCGTGCCCGGGACGGCACCGTCGGCGACGAGGACGGACCAGGTCCAGTCCACCGTGGCCGCCGGGGCGAGCGGGACCTCCTCGTGGAAGAACGGCGCCGCACACAGCATCGGGGTACCGGTGGTCCGCACGAACCAGGGCGTAGGCCCGCCGTGAGCACCCCGCCCGGCGACCATGAGCACCGATGCCGTCGCTGCACGGACGCCGAGCCAGGACCCCCGGCGCCCCATGGCCTCCGCCTCGTCCAGCTCGACGGCGGTGGGCGCGGGCGGCCCTACTCCCCCGGCGCCCCGATCCGGGTCACGCGCGGGGCTCGGATCGGGGGCGCCGAGGACGGTCGCACCGTCGAAGGTCTGCGCCAGCCGCAGGAAGAATCCGCCGTAGCCGGCAGCTGGCCGTCCCGACGTGGTCGGGCTCCCGAACGCCAGGCCGCCCCCGCCGGTGTTGGTCCAGCGACTGCTGACCGTGGTGCGGAACCAGTCGACGCCGCCGGCCCGGATGGTGTCCACGCGCCAGCTCCTCTCCTCGGCGAGGACCTCGGTGCCGTCCGCCGCCCGCCAGACGAGCTGCTGCCGCACGCGGCCGTCGGTGCCGTCGGTGGAAGCGCCGTCGGTGGAAGCGCTGTCGGTGACAGCGCTGTCGGCGGAGCCGACCTGCTGGACACCGTTGTTCGGCAGCTGGACGTAGCCCTCGCCCCACAGGAAGGTGGGGCCTCCCCAGAAGTTGACGGGATGGGCCTGCCCGGTGACCGTCACCGTCGAGACGGCGATCCCCAGGCCGTGGTGCCAGGGGTGGTCGGACGGCCGATCACCGGAGACCGTCAGCCCGCCGGGCGTGAGGAGCGGGTGGACGAAGGGGCGCGGTGAGTGGACGGCGGGCTCGTCGGTGCCGTCGTGCAGGAGTCCCGCCCGGCGCCCACCGACCGAGAGGGGGACGGAGGCGCTCACGCCGTCGTCCCGCCGGTCCCGTCCGCGCGGCGCCTGCCGTCCGTGACGGGGGCGGCCAGCGGCCCCCGCAGCGCCGGGTCGGCGAGGTCCGCGCGGGCCAGCCAGCGGCCCTCGCGCGCCGACGCGTAGATCCCCGTGACGATCTCGAGCGCCCGGCTCGGGTGGGACACGATCGGGGGCATGCCCCCACCGGAGCGCAGTGATGCGTAGATCTCGGCGAGGAGCGCGTCGTGCCCGCTGGGGATCTCGAGCTCGGGCAGGACCCATGCCGAGGACGTCTCCTCGTCGACATGGGCCGCCGGGGTGATCGTCCAGTCGGCGTGCGCGTGCCCGTACAGGTGCTCCAGCTCGATGGTCGCGTGCTCGGTGTCGATCCTGATGAGACTCGACTGACGGGGCCCGAGGACGGTGGTGACCACCGACGCCACGGCCCCGGAGGCGAAGACGAGCGATGCGTGCGCCAGATCCTCGGTCTCGATGTCGTGCTGCTGACGCCAGAGCGTCGCGTGCACCGACTCCCACTCACCGAGGAGGTATGCGAGCAGGTCGATCTGGTGGCTGCCGTGGCTGAGGGTGGTGCCGCCGCCCTCGGTGGCCCAGGTACCGCGCCACGGCACGGCGAAGTACTCGGGTGTGCGGTACCAGTGCGTCTGGCAGAGCGCGGACAGCGGCCTGCCGAGGACACCGGAGTCGAGCAGTTCCTTGACCCTGGCCGCCGCCGACCCGGATCGCTGCTGGAACACGACGGCGAGTCCGCGTCGTGCGGCGTGGGCGGCGTCAAGCATGGTGTCGAGCTGGTCGAGGCTCAGGGCCGCGGGCTTCTCGACGACGACGTGCGCACCCGCGCGGACGGCGGCGGCGGTCTGCTCGGCATGACCGCCGGGCGGCGTGCAGATGTGCAGGACGTCGACGCCGCCTCCCTCGAGGAGGTCCTCGAGGGAGGCGAACCGGGAGGGCACGCCGTAGGCGCCGGCGAAGTCCGTCAGGTGCTGCCCGGAAGGGTCCGCGGCGGCCACGAGGTGCACCCCGTCGAGGCCCGCGAGCGCAGCTGCGTGGAGATGCGCCACGCCGCCCGTCCCCAGGATGGCGGCCCGGAGCAGCGGGGCCGGGCCATCGGCCCTGCCGGACCCAGTGGGGTCGGCGGACGGTGCAGGCGCTCCGATCGGGACGGGCTGGGGCATGGATCCTCCCGGGTCGGTCGGCAGTACGGTTCTCGGAACAGTAACAGAGAAAGCGCTTACCAGCCTCGGAGGGCCGGCCTGGCACCGTGCAAGAATGGCCCTTTGACGCGGAAGATCCACCAGGGTGCGGCCGGACGGCCGGAGCCCGGACCCCCAGGAGTACGAGCGATGTCGGCACCGGCCAGCAAGAGTCCCGCGACGCTGCACGACGTCGCCCGCGAGGCAGGCGTCTCCCTCGCCACGGCATCCCGGTCGCTGAACGGCAGCGCGCGCAAGGTGAACGAGTCCTACCGGCTCCGCGTGGTGGAGGCCGCGCAGCGGCTCGGCTACACCACCAACCTGTTCGCCCAGGCGGTCGCCAAGGGCAGCACCACCACCGTGGCGCTCCTCGTAGCGGACATCGCCGATCCCTACTTCTCGAGCATCGCGGCCGGGGTGATCGACGCCGCGAGCGAGGAGAACCTCGTGGTGACCATCGCCGTGACCGGCCGTGACTCGCAGCGCGAACTGGATACCGTCCGGGCCCTCCGCGGCCAGCGTCCCCGGGTGATGATCCTCGCGGGGTCCCGCACCACGGGATCGCCCTTCGAGGAGCACCTGCGCGCGGAGCTGTCCTCCTTCGAGGACACGGGCGGCAAGGTCGCCTTCATCAGCCAGGACGCGGCGCCGTTCGCGACGGTGCTGCTCGACAACCACGGAGGCGCGCGGGACCTCGCCGTCGCCCTGGCCGGCCTCGGCTACCGGGACGTCGCCGTGATCGCCGGGCCCGCCGAGATCAGGACCGCGCAGGAGCGGCTCGCAGGCTTCACGGCCGGGCTCGCGGAGCACGGCGTCCGGCTGCCGGCCGAGCGCATCATCCACGCCGACTTCACGCGCGACGGCGGATACCGCGGCACGCAGGAACTCCTGGCCGCCGGCGCCGGCGTGGACCTCATCTTCGCGGTCAACGACGTCATGGCCGTGGGCGTCGTCTCGGCACTGCGCGACGCGGGCCTGGTGCCCGGACAGGACATCGGCGTGGCAGGTTACGACGACATCCCGACCGTCCGTGACATCGCGCCCGCGCTCACCACGGTGCGGATCCCCCTGGAGGACGTGGGACGCCGCGCCCTCCGGCTCGCCACGGGTACCGCCCACGACGGCGATGGGACCGGCGCTTCGGCAGGGCCCGGCGCGATTCCGACGGAGACCGTCATCCGGGAGAGCACTCCGCCGCGGTAGGGCACGTCCGGCCCCGGCCGGATCCCGTCAGAAGGGCAGGACGGAGCCCGGGGCAGCCTCCTGTGCCGCGAGCTTTGCGACGTCCTCGACCGGGAGTTCTGCCAGCTCCGCGACGACGGCGATGTCCTCACCGTGGACGAGCGCCTCTGCCACCGCCTCCTGCAGGACCAGCTCGGCGCGGTCGAGCTCGAACTCGACGTCCTCCTTGTCCGCCGCGGCCACGCGGATCTTCTGCAAATCGTCGTTCGTCATGGCGCGGAGCACCTCACACTCGTTGGGGACGGCACGACGCCGACACGTCCATTCCATCGATCAGGGACCGTGGGCACGGCGACCGTGGCGTCGTCGCGACAATCCTAACCAGACGATCGCGGCTTTCGGGGAGCAATTTCCCAGCGGCGACGGGTCCCGGCACCTGCACGGTTACGATGGGGTCAGCTGATCGCCGGAAACGTGCGATCGTGGTCTAGCAGGAGGCCCGCAGCGCCAGGATCAAGCCTGGCATGACGTTCGAGGCTACTGATGGATTCCTTTCCCCTCTCCAGCGAGCTGGGTGCCACCCTGGGCCGCATCCGCGGCCTGACGCTGACGCAGGAGACCGCGCAGCATGCCGTGGACCTCCTCGCGCAGGTCGCGCAGGAGACCACGCCCAACGCGATCGGCGCCGGCGTCTCCCTCATCCACGACGCGGAGCGCACCAGCGTCGGTGCCACCGACGCCCTCGTGCGCACGGCGGACGACCTCCAGTACAGCCTGGGTGAGGGCCCGTGCCTGGCGGCCTGGGCCACCCGGTCGCCCGTCACCGTCGAGGACACCGCCTCGGACAGCCGCTTCCCGGCGTGGAGCGTCGCCGCGGACGCCGCGGGCATCAGGGCCTGCTTCAGCGTTCCGCTGATGCGGGGACGCGATGCGATCGGCGCCATGAAGGTCTACTCCACCACCCCGGCGGCCTTCGACGAGTCCGACCGCACCCGGCTCCGCAGCCTGTCCGTCGCAGCCTCGGCGCTGCTCGGTCACGTGCAGACCACCGATACGTCCACGCGCATCAGCAGGGAGCTCCGGGAGTCCCTGCGATCGCGGGACCTCGTGGGCATCGCGAAGGGGATCATCATGCAGCGTGAGGGCCTGACGGAGGCGGAGGCGCTCGCCTCCCTGACGGCCCGCGCCCGCAGCACCGGCATTCCGTTCCGCCGGCTCACCGCGGAGATCGTGAACGGCCACGGTACCTCCGAGGGCAGTGACGCCTAGTGGCCGGATTCCCCTACGCAGAGGAGCAGCGGGCATCGATCAACGCCGCCATCGTCGAGGCCGGCTTCTCGACCGGTGAGGTGTGGCTGCGCTACTTCTCGCTCGGCGGCGAGGTCGAGGAGTACGAGGTCGAGGCCTACCTGGCCGGTCTGATCCCCCTGCCGCCGCTCGAGTGCGATCTGCTCGCGCTCGCCGTGAACGAGATGGTCGACGACCTGCCGCCGAGGCGGAGGGCGCGCTTCTGCGACGACCTGGTCCGGGCCCACTCGGCTTCCGAGGACGACACAGAGCAGTAGCGCCGTCGCGAGCCGGGCCGGCCGCTCGGAACCAGCGGTCCCGGCGAGCGGCGTGCGGCGGGACACCGGAGGGCCCTGCCAGGGTGTCGGACCAGCGGCGTACCCTCGTGGCATGGCCGAACGACCGGGGTGGCACGGCATCCCACCGAGCGCTGACCGCTACGTCCCTCCCCTGCAGCTGGACACGCCGGGCGGGCACGTCACCGAGCCGCCCGCGTCGCCGGCGCTGTGGGTGGACCTCGACTATCCCGACGGGTCGAGGCGGACCATGAAGGGCTTCGCGATGGCATGGACCGGATCCGCCGTCCTGGCGCAGTGGATCGAGTACTCGCGGGCGCGGGAGGCGTGGGTCGAGGCGACGCGCTGCCGGCGACGGGACCTGGCCACGCGGACCACCCACCCGGCCTGACGGCCCCTCCCCCTGCCGGCTCCCGCCCCCTCGTACAGTGGTGCCATGGACCGGACGACGACGAGCACCGCACCGCCGTCGAGCCCGTCCGGCCGTCCGCCCGCCCCGCGGCGCACGGTCCGCTGCGGAGGACAGCCGACGGGACGACGCCGTGGCTAAGGCGGCGGGATGGCACGGGCTGCCGCCCACGACACACCAGTACCTCCCGCCGGTGCAGCTCGAGACGCCCACCGAAGGCATCACGGAGTCCGTCCCGCCCTCGCCCGCCCTCTGGGTGGACCTCGAGTACCCCGACGGGTCGCGGCAGACCGTCCGCGGGTTCGCGATGGCGTGGACGCGGACCGCGGTGCTGGCCCAGTGGATCGAGTTCTCGATAGCCCGCGAGGCCTGGGTGCGTCCGGACCAGTGCACCCGGCGTGAGATCCCGCGTCGGTCCGACCCCGGGATCTGACGCGCCCTCCGCCTCCGGCTACTGCTGCCCCGGCCGTTGCGCCACCCCGCCGGAACCGGGCTTATTGCCGCTCCCACGATCTTGACCTACACTCGCGGTAAGCGTTTTCCAAGGCCGCTGGGAACAGCAGCCGCGCCGCAAGCCAAGGAGCATCAATGTCAACGAGGACAATCGGGATCATCATGAACGGCGTCTCCGGGCGCATGGGGTACCGGCAGCACCTGGTGCGCTCCATCCTCGCCATCCGCGACCAGGGCGGGGTGCTGCTCTCGGACGGCACCCGCGTCCAGGTGGAGCCCATCCTGGTCGGCCGGAGCGAGGCCAAACTGGCAGAACTCGCCGCGAAGCACGGGATCGAGCACTGGTCCACCGATCTCGACAGCGTGCTCGCGGACCCGACATGGGAGGTCTACGCCGACTTCCTCGTGACCAAGGCGCGTTCGGCCGCGATCCGCAAGGCGATCGCCGCGGGCAAGGCCATCTACACCGAGAAGCCCACCGCGGAGACGGCGGCGGACGCCCTCGAGCTGGCCGACCTGGCCGAGGCGGCCGGCATCAAGAACGGCGTGGTGCACGACAAGCTCTACCTTCCGGGCATGCAGAAGCTGAAGCGCCTCATCGACTCCGGTTTCTTCGGGCAGATCCTCTCGGTACGCGGCGAGTTCGGGTACTGGGTCTTCGAGGGTGGGTGGCAGGACGCCCAGCGTCCCAGCTGGAACTACCGCGCCGAGGACGGCGGCGGGATCGTCGTCGACATGTTCCCGCACTGGAGCTATGTCCTGGAGAACCTCTTCGGCAGGGTGGAGTCCGTGTACGCCCGCGCCGTCACCCACATCGACGAGCGCGTCGACGAGCAGGGCCGGACCTACCGCGCCACGGCCGACGACGCCGCGTACGCCGTGTTCGAGCTGGAGGGCGGCATCGTGGCCCAGCTGAACTCGAGCTGGACGGTCCGCGTGAACCGCGACGAACTGGTGCAGTTCCAGGTGGACGGCACCCACGGTTCCGCCGTCGTCGGGCTGTTCGGCTGCAAGATCCAACCCCGTAACGCCACACCGAAGCCCGTGTGGAACCCCGATCTCGAAGACACCCACGACTACGACGCGGACTGGATCGACGTCCCCACCAACGAGGTGTTCGAGAACGGCTTCAAGACGCAGTGGGAGGACTTCCTCCGCCATGTCCTCGAGGACGGCCCCCACCCGTACGACTTCCTCGCCGGTGCCCGCGGCATGTACCTCGCGGAGCAGGGACTCGAGAGCTCCCGCTCCGGCCGGCGCCTCGAACTCGAGGACGTCCGCACCACCCCGCTCCCCCTCGAGGATGCGGTCGCCTCCGCATGATCACGCTCGTCGATGCGGCGGGGCGCACCTCCGCCGTCGAACTCAACGCCGCGCCGTCGTTCGACCGGCCCACGGCGCCCCTCGCGAGCCGCACCGTCTACGCTGCCGCCCACGTGGTGCCGCGGACGACGGCGGACAACGTCCCGGGCGCTCCCGCCGACCTCGACTGGGACGCCACCCTCGCCTTCCGCCACCACCTGTGGTCCTGGGGACTCGGTGTAGCCGACGCCATGGACACCGCGCAGCGGAACATGGGCCTCGATGCCGCCGCGACGCGCGAGCTGATCACCCGCAGTGCCGCCGAGGCGCAGTCCGTGGGCGGTGGCCTCGTGGTCGGGGTGAACACGGATCACGTGGACGACGCCGTCATCACCCTCGATGCCGTCGTCGACGCCTTCAAGCACCAGCTGCACCTGACCGAGGACGCCGGTGCGTCGGTGGTCCTGATGGCGAGCCGTCACCTGGCGAGGGCGGCGCGCTCCGCGGAGGACTACGAGCGCGTGTACGCCGAGGTCCTGGCCGCCGCCGGCGCCCCGGTGATCCTCCACTGGCTCGGCGCCGCGTTCGATCCTGAACTCGGCAGCTACTTCGGGTCCCCCGACACCGACGCCGCATCCTCGACCCTCCTGAAGATCATCGCCAACGCCCCCGACAAGGTGGCGGGCGTGAAGATGAGCCTGCTGGACGCCGGCTCGGAGCGTGCGGTCCGCGGCCGGCTGAACGCGCCGACGCGCATGTTCACCGGCGACGACTTCAACTACGTCTCGCTCATCGGCGGCGACTCCTCGGGGTACTCGGATGCCCTGCTCGGCGCCTTCGCGGCGCTCGGCCCGCACGCCTCCGCGGCGGTCCAGGCGCTCGACGCCGGCGATCACGACGCGTACCAGCGCATCCTCGGGCCGACCGAGGCGCTGTCCCGCCAGATCTTCAGCACGCCGACGTTCTACTACAAGACCGGCGTGGCGTTCCTCAGCTGGCTCAACGGGCACCAGCCCGGCGTGGGGATGGTGGGCGGACTGCACGCGGCCCGCAGCCTGCCGCACCTCTCGGAGATCGTCCGGCTGGCGAACGACTGCGGTGCACTCGAGCAGCCGGAGCTCGCCCGTGAGCGCTGGCACGGGCTCCTGTCGGTCAGCGGGGTCCCGGCATGACCCACGCGCCGGATCCACGGCTGTCCATCAACCAGGCCACCATCAAGTACGCACCCCTCGCCGAGGCCCTGCAGGTCACCGCCGCCGCGGGGATCGGCAGCATCGGACTGTGGCGGGACTCGGTGCAGGCCGCCTCCCTGCCCGAGTCCGGCCGGCTCCTCGCCGGCTCCGGGCTCCGCTTCTCGAGCCTCTGCCGTGGAGGGTTCTTCACCGTGCCGGAGGGACCTGCCCGGCGCACCGCCATGGACGACAACCGCCGGGCCATCGAGGAGACCGCGCAGCTCGCCGCCGCGGGCGCTCCGGGGTCGGTCGCCGTCCTGGTCATGGTCGCCGGCGGCCTGCCGCAGGGATCGCGGGACTTGGCCGGCGCCCGCTCCATGGTGGGGGATGCCCTCGCCGAGCTCGCGCCGGAAGCGCGCGCAGCAGGAGTGAGGCTGGCCCTCGAGCCGCTGCATCCCATGTACGCAGCGGACCGGGCCGTCATCTCCACCCTCGGGCAGGCGCTCGATCTCGCCGCCCCGTTCGACCCCGCCGTGGTGGGCGTCGTCGTCGACACCTTCCACGTGTGGTGGGACCCGGACCTCACGGCGCAGATCGTCCGCGCCGGGCGCGAGGACCGGATCGCGAGCTACCAGGTGTGCGACTGGCGCACTCCCCTGGCGGCGGACGTGCTGCTCTCCCGCCACTACCCCGGGGACGGCGTCATCGATTTCGCCGCGATCACGGCCGAGGTGGAGCGTGCGGGCTACGCGGGCGACGTCGAGGTGGAGATCTTCAACCAGGAGATCTGGGACACCGCCCCCGCCACCGCCGTCGCGCGGACGGTCGAGGGCTTCCAGCAGGCCGTCGCACCCCACCTCGCCGAGCAGCCTGCGGGTCTGCGCCAGTAGCATCGGCGTATGGAATCCATCGAGGTCGTGCGGCAGTACTGGCAGTCCGTCTGGAGCAGGGACTGGGAGGCCGTCGGACGGACCCTCGCCGAGGATGTCGAGGTCTTCTGGCCCGTCACGCGCGAGATCATCCGGGGACGCGCGAACATGGTGGCCGTGAACTCCGAGCACCCGAACGGCTGGAGCATCGACGTCCTCAACGTGTACGACGCCGGGGAGGCGGTGGTCTCTGAGGTCCAGGTCCCGCAGGAGGACGTGGGCATCTTCCGCGTGGTCTCCTTCTGGACCGTGGCGGACGGCGTCATCACCTCCGGCCGCGAGTACTGGACGATGTACGGCGGCGAGGAGGGCCGCGACTGGCGCCGGAAGTACGCGGATGTGGGCGATCTGCCCTGAGGCGCCGAGGAGCTCGTCGACGCGTGGGGACACCCCACCGCCCAGCTCCTGACCCAGATCGCTCCCCCCCTTGTTCCGGCGTGAAGTACTGGCGGGACGCGTGCCCAACCCATAAGCTAAGCATGCTGATGATGTTTGTCGGCGACCGCACGCACAACGCCAGGGAGGCACAATGAGCACCAAGGTCGAAGAAACCGTCGTAGTGAATCTTCCAGTGACCACGGTCTACAACCAGTGGACGCAGTTCGAGGAATTCCCGCACTTCATGGGTGGCGTCAAGCAGATCACCCAGCTCGGCGACGACCGCATGGAATGGGTCGCGGAGATCGGCGGGATCCGCCGCCAGTGGGAAGCCAGGGTGGTCGAGCAGGTCCCCGATCGCAAGGTCTCCTGGGCCGCGACCGAGGGTGCCACCAACGCGGGCACCGTGTCCTTCGAGGACCTCGGCGGGACCACGCGGATCAACCTCGTCCTGGAGTACGAGCCCGAGGGGCTCGTGGAGAAGGTCGGCGACAAGCTGAACGTCGTCGAGAACCAGGCCAAGAAGGACCTGCAGAACTTCAAGGAGTTCATCGAGTCCGAGAGCTACGCCACCGGCGCGTGGCGCGGCACCGTCCCGGGCATCGGCGGCACGCCGACGGTCGAGGACGCCGACTCGTCGCGTGGTGACAGCGGCAAGGCCGGCGTATCCGGCAAGGTTGCCGCCGGAGTGGGCGTCGCCGCGGCCGCCGCGGTCGCAGGAGTCGCAGCGGCAGCAGCCAACAAGAAGGACGACGAGGACACCACGGTGGAGGTCACGCCCGTGGTCGATGCCGCGCCGGTGGTCCCCGAGACCGCCCCGGTCGTGCCCGAGACCACGCCGATCGTCGCGGACGACGACGTCGTGGATGTCGATCCCGTCCCCGCCGTCGACGGCATCCCCGGGACCGGGGTCCCGTCCGAGACCGGCGGCCTGCAGGACGGCACCGTCCTCGAGGGGAACGGCACCGACCGCAGGGGCACGCTGTAGCCGCCTGCCGGTAGGGATGCGGCACGGACCGCAACGCCGGAAGAGGACCGGACCCCCTCGGGGGCCGGTCCTCTTCCATGAACTGGCCGTCGCGGAATTATGTTGCCCCGGGCCTGGGCGTCGCGGTGGCGGCCGGGGACCCCATGCGGCTGACGGCGGACGGCTTCGCCGACGCACTCGATCTCGCCGCACGGGGAGTTCTCACGACGTCGATCGCCGCCACCTTCGCCCTCGCCGCGCTCCCCGACGCCCACCGCCTCAGCGAGGGTGGGCACCTGCGCGGCAAGGTCGTGGTTCAGGGACCCTGAGGGTCCCGTCCGGCACTCGCCCGGTCGATCCCGGTCGATCCCGACCACAATCTTCCGGGCGAGCCGCTGGACGTCGACCTGTTCCGCGACTGTCAGCTCGGCGGCGACAGCCGCCTGCAGCTCTGCCCAGGCCGCGGTGACCGGTCCGCGCAGTGCGCGGCCGGCCTCGGTGAGATGGACGAGGGTGACCCGGCCGCCCCGGGGAGACCGCGACCGGGTGATGAGTCCCCCGGCCTCGAGCCGGCGGACGGACTTCGCGACGGTCGAGTGGTCCAGTCCCTGAGGCATCCCGAGCGCCTTCTGGGACAGCCCGTCCTCCTCCCACAACTGCATGAGAAGCAGTTCCTGTCCGGGGAAGAGACCCAGGCCGCCCAGGTACGACGCCGCGAGAGCCCGCTGGCCGTGGCCCATCGACAGGATCGCCGCGCTGACAGGGTAGTCGCGCGCAACGGCGGGATCATCGCGGGTGGACACGGCCTGCTCGCTTCCTGGGGTGCAGCACCCCAGGTTACGTGCCTTCACCCGACGAGACCGCCCGGTGCCCGGAACGCTGTCGGGATTACGGGGTCCGTCATGGCAGCGTCCCTGCCGTGCGCTTGCCCGTCTCGCGCCCTCGTGGTCGGCGGCCGCATCCTGGCCGGCAGATCCCTCGGGAACGCTGTGGTCAACCGGCGAGCAGCGCCCTGTACTGCGGGTTGCCCGCCAGGAAGGCCTGCACCTCGCCGCAGTAGGGCAGGGCGGACAGGCGCCGCCTATGGGCGTCGAGCAGGACGTTGCGGATGAGGATCTGCTCCAGCCCTGCCCCCTCGAAGGCTTCGGCGACGACCGTCCGGTGCAGCCGCAGGCACCCGGCCCGCATGGAGTAGGACACGTAGCCGGCCAGGATGCCGTCCTGGAACAGCTCGAAGCGGCGGTTGAGCGGATTGTCGCGGAAGGAATCCCGACGGCGGGTCCCGGCCGACCCCTCGCGCGCCTGCTCCTCGCGGCGTCCGAGCTCGTCGACGACCCGCTCGTAGTCGTCGGAGGCCCAGAAGGGCGGGGTATCGGAATCGAGGATCCTGTAGAGCTGGTTGCTCCATCGACGGAGCTGGCGCGTCGTCGCATCATCGAGCGACCACGGGAGGGTCGTCGGCTCGGCCTCGGCGGACACGGCCCCGAGGTCGCCCGTCGAGGCCATCCCCGGCCACCGATCGAAGCCGGCGTCGTCGCCGTGCGTGGTCTGCGAGGACATCTCCAGGAGGTCGGCCGGAGCACCGGCAGCGATGGTGGAGGGGTGTGAAGAGGCTGGAGCAATGGTCATGGCGTCACCAGAGGTCAAAGGGGGTCAGGCCGTCTTCTCGACCTGCACCCAACCTAGCCCTTAGTACAGTTTATGTAAAGCTAGTTTGCCTAGCGGTACGCCTACTGATGGTTCCCATCCGGCAGGGCGATGCGCGTGACCGGGAGCGAGGGATCGGTCCCGAAGGTGATGCCGCTCGGCGGTAGGCCTCCCAGGACGATCTGCGCTCCCAGCGCTGCGACCATCGCCCCGTTGTCGGTGCACAGCGACGGTGCAGGGACCGTCAGCGTGATCCCTGCAGCGTCGCAGCGCTCGGCGGCGAGCTCGCGCAGCCGACGGTTTGCGGCGACCCCGCCGCCGAGGAGGAGGTTCGTGATCCCGTGTTCGCGGCAGGCCAGGACGGCCTTGGACGTGATGATGTCCACCACGGCCTCCTGGAAGGACGCGGCGATGTCCGCAACCGGCAGGTCGCGTCCGGCGGCCTCGTACTGCTCCACACTCCGGGCGACGGCGGTCTTGAGTCCGCTGAAGGACCAGTCGTAGCGGTGCGGCCCTGGTTCGTCGGCCGTCCCCATGTACTTGGGCTGGGACAGCCCGCGAGGGTACCTGATGGCCCTGGGGTCACCGTCTCGAGCGACCCGGTCGATGGCAGGACCGCCCGGATAACCGAGCCCGAGGATCCGTGCGGTCTTGTCGTACGCCTCGCCCGCCGCGTCGTCGATCGTGGACCCGAGCAGTTCGACGTCGTGCGCCAGGTCACCGACGCGGAGGATCTCCGTGTGGCCGCCGGAGACGAGGAGGGCGCCGAGGTTCGGCGGCAGCCCCTCGGGGAACGTCCCGCCGAGGACCCCGACGCCGACGTGCGCCACGAGGTGGTTGATCGCGTAGAGCGGCTTGCCCGTCGCGACGGCGAGCGCCTTGGCCGCGGAGACACCGACCATCAGGGCTCCGGAGAGGCCCGGCCCCGCGGTGACGGCGATGGCATCGATCTCCCCGAGCGTCACCCCGGCGTCGTCGAGTGCGGCGCGCAGCGTCGGCACGAAGGCCTCGAGGTGGGCCCGCGACGCGATTTCGGGGATCACGCCGCCGAAGCGCACGTGCTCGTCCATGGACGAGGACACGGTGTTGGTCAGCAGCTCGGTCCCGCGGACGATGCCGACGCCGGTCTCGTCGCAGGAGGACTCGATCCCGAGGACGAGCGGCTGCGCGCTCATGACGCCGCCCCTTCCGCGGGGGCCAGGACGAGCCGCATGACCCACGCGTCCACCCCGTCCCGGTAGTACGTCTTCCGGGTGTGGATCTGCTCGAAGCCGAACCTGGCGTAGAGCTGCTGGGCGCGCGGGTTGTCGGCGCGGACCTCCAGCATCACCGTCTCCGCACCTCGCCGTCGGGACTCGTCGAGCAGTTCCGCCAGCATGGCCCGCCCGATGCCCTGCCCCTCGAAGCGGGGCAGCACGCCGATGGTCTGGATGTCCGCCGTCGTGTCGATGACCATCACCCCTGCGTAACCCACCGCCGCCCCGTCGACCTCGGCGACGATGTAGCGCCGCGTGTCCGGCTGGAAGAACTCGGTGTAGAACATCTCGAGCGGCCAGGCGTCGGTGGGGAACAGCTCGTTCTCCAGCCGCCCGATGGTCTCGATGTCCTCGAAGGCGAGGCCGCGCAGGGTGAAGCTCACGCCGTCGCCCGCTTCCGGGGTCCGGGGACGCGCGCATCGGATTCGCGCAGGTAGAGCGGCGTGGTGTCCAGCGACGGCACACCCAGGAGGATCCGCGACCGGGCGACGCGGCCGAGGGACACGGCGTCCGGATCAGCCGCGGCGAAGGCCGGGACACCGACGACGTCGGCCGGGTACAGGCTCGCCGCCCGTCCGACCAGCGGCACGCCCGGCGGGAGGGTACCGGCCGCGCCGACGTGCGGGCCGTCCAGCAGCTCCGGTGTCGCCGCGTCCCTGCCCTGCGGGGCGCCCGCGCGGTAGGACGCCCAGTACACCTCGCCCCGACGGGCGTCCGTGCCCACCAGGAACGTGCTTCCGGCGTCGACTGCGCCAGCCGCCACGGCATCGAGGGCGAGGGCGTCGAGGCTCATCACGCCGTGCAGCGGGACGTCCCAGACGAAGCTCAGGGTCCGCGCCGTGACGAGGCCGGCCCTCAGCCCGGTGAACGGACCCGGCCCCACGCCGGCGACGACCGCGTCGAGATCGGCTCCGGAGACGCCGGCAGCCGCCAGGATGTCCTGGATGGCGGGCGCGAGCACTTCGGCGTGCGAGCGGGTGTCGCCGCTGCTGAACCGACCGACGACGGCGTCGTCGGCCAGGAGCGCGACGGTGGCCGCGGCGGACGTGTCGAGGGCGAGGAGAAGCACCGGTCCAGCCTAGTCGAGCGCGAGTGCCGGGGGCCCGCCCCGCCAGCGCGGGCCGACGCCCGCCAGGGTGACGCCGCGCACCTCGTCCTCGCCGTCGTCGTCGAAGTGGGTGGTCAGGACGGCGGCCTCCCCCGCGCTGCCGGCCGCCGCGCCACCGGTGGGACGGATGATGTCCACGAGCAGGTGGCTGTCGCTGAGGTGCTCCACGCGGCCCGCTCCCCACTCGATCACGGTGACGTTCGCCGCGAGGGTCGCCTCGAGGTCGAGGTCGTCCACCGCGGCAGCACTCTCGAGGCGGTAGGCATCGACGTGGATGAGCCCCGGTCCGGACACGGTGGAGGGGTGCTGGCGCACGAGGACGAAGGTCGGCGAGATGATGCGCTCCTCGACGACGAGCCCGCGCCCCAGCCCCTGCGTGAACGTGGTCTTGCCCGCCCCCAGCTCCCCGGAGAGGACCAGCAGGTCGCCCGGAGCCAGCTGGTGCGCGAGCCGCTCCGCGAGTGCCTGCAGTTCCGCGGCCGACGCGACCTCGAACGCCACGGACCACTCAGGCGTCGTCATCGCTCTCCCGGGACGCTTCGAGGTACACGCGCTCCACGCGGTCGCTGATCCGCGTGACGATCTCGTAGTTGATGGTCTGGGCGGCCGCTGCCCAATCCTCGACGGCGGGCGCCCCCGCTCCGCCGAAGAGGACGGCCCGCCGGCCCAGCAGGCTGTTCGGCGTGTCGGCGAGGCCCGTTGCACCGAAGTCGACGACGAGCTGGTCCATCGCGATCCTGCCCACCACCGGATACATCCGTCCCTCGACGAGCACGGGTGCTCCGGTGGCGATGCGTGGCACGCCGTCGCCGTAGCCGACGGGGATGAGGCCCAGCGTGGTCGCCTTCTGCGTGCGGTACGCGTAGCCGTAGGAGACCCCCTGGCCGGCGGGCACCTCCTTGCAGTGCGAGACCACGGTGCTGAAGGTCATGACGGGCTTCAGCCCGAGATCGGCGGAGCCCTGGTCCGCGAACGGCGAGAGCCCGTAGATGCCGAGCCCCACCCGGACGAGGTCGAAGTGGCAGTCCGGCCGGGAGAACGTGGCCGGGGTGTTGGCCAGATGCCGCACCTCGACGTCGATCCCGGCGTTCTCGGCGGCAGCGACGGCCTCCCGGAACGCGTGGACCTGGAGGTCCGTCTCCGGGCGGGCGGGCTCGTCGGCGACCGCGAGGTGCGAGAAGATCCCGACCACGCGGATGAGTCCCTCCTCCTGGTACTCCACCGCACGGCTCAGCAGGGCGTCCCACTTGTCCGGCGGGCAGCCGTTCCGGCCCAGCCCGGTGTCGATCTTCAGGTGCACGATGGCGGGGCGCTCCAGCTCCCTCGCCGATGCCACGATGTGCTCGAGTTCCCAGCCCGAGATACCCAGATCGAGCCCGTGCTCGACACCGGCCGTGAAATCGGTCCCGGCGGTGTGCAGCCATGCGAGGATCGGCGCCTCGATCCCGGCCCTGCGCAGGGCCACCCCTTCGCTGACGTGGGCCACACCGAGCCAGGCGGCGCCGGCCTCGAGGGCCGCACGGGCCACCGGGACAGCACCGTGTCCGTAGGCATCGGCCTTCACGACAGCCATCACGCGGGCTGGATACGCCACATCGCGCAGCTGGCGGACATTGTGTCGCAGTGCATCGAGATCGATCTCTGCAACACGCTCGGGGAAACTCACGCGGTCCATTCTGCCAGCTTGTGCCCGCGCTGCCCGGTGACGACCGCCGGGACGGCCGCGGGCTCTGTGGGGTGGTGTGCCGCCGCAGATCCGGGTGGACCGCGCGGCCTGCCTCACGCGCGGTCGTGGAGGGTGATCCGGTATCCGTCGGGATCGGCGAGGGTGAAGGTCAGGCCGAAGGGCCCGCTCTCGGGACCCGTGACGATGGTGTGGCCGTCGGCCACCAGGGCGTCGTGGATGGCCTGGACATCGGTGGAGTGGAGCCAGACGGCCGTTCCGACCCCGGGGTGCGACGCGGAGGCGAGATCGGTTCCGGGCATCACGCTGCGCAGCGCGAAGGCAATGGGCGTCGTCTCGAAGACGACGGCGTGCGGTGGTCCCGTCGGGGACCTGACGAGACCGAGGTACTGCTCGTAGAACGCCCGTGAGGCGTCGAGGTGCTGGACCTGGAGGGAGATGAAGTCGGGGCCGGTACGGGCATGGGAACTGCTTTCTCTCATGTCAGTAATCTGACATAAGAGACTGTATGTCAGAATTCTGACATGGGTCAAGACCGGATCGAGCTCGAATCCTCCGTGGGGTACCTGCTGAAGGAGGCATCGAGCAGCCTCCGGGCGGCCATGGACGCCGTCCTCCGACCCCTCGACATGACCGTCACGCACTACTCCTGCCTCGAACTCCTCGCCCAGCGCCCCGGCCTGTCCAACTCCGACCTCGCCCGCGGGGCCTTCGTGACCCGACAATCGATGAACGTCCTGCTGCATGCGCTGGAACGGGACGGATTCGTGACGCGGCCGGCCGAGGCTCCAGCCGGCAGGACCCTCCCCGTCACGCTCACCCCGCTGGGCAGGCGCCGCCTCGAGCAGGCGAGCACGGCCGTCCGGTCGGTGGAGGCACGGATGCTCCGGGGCATGACGCGGGAGGAGCAGTCGCACGCCTTCCATGCGCTGCAGCGCATGGTCCGGTCGCTTCGCGAGGACGACGTGCCGGGCGGCCAGGGATGACGCCGGCCCTCCCCGGCCCGCCGCCCGATACCCGCACGGCACCCTTGCCCTTCCTGCCATTTGTCAACTAATGTTGACGAATGGAGGTGGAGCACATGAAGACACTCATCGGCTCGATGGACGGGGAAGGACCTGCCGCATCACTGCAGGCGGTCGCGGAACTGCAGAGGGCGATCGGGCGGGCGGAGGCGGGGCTGGTCCGCAGGGCCCGTCAGGCCGGTCTCTCCTGGGAAGCCATCGCCCAGTCCCTCGGCGTCAGCAAGCAGGCGGTGCACCGGAAGTACGGCAAGCAGTAATGCCGCCACCTCGGCTCGGGCCGCTGCTCGACGCGACCCTGCATTCCCTGCCACCGGCCGGGAAGATCGACGACGTGGTCGAATCCCCACCCGGCTGCGTCCTGTCGGACGGCGGCGGCGGGCCCTGCGGGCGTCCGGTGGAGGATGCACCGTTCGCCCTCTGTGCTGTGCACGTGGCCCTCGTCGCCGAATGGTCGGACACGACGTCGGGAATCACCGACCTCCTGCCCTCCGCCTGCCGTGCCTGCGGGTCTCGGCTCGGCGTCCGGTATCCGTCGGGCTGGGTGTGCGCTGCCTGCGAATGGCCCGTCGGCGCGGTCCTCGACGACGGCCTCCCACCCCCGAGGGTGGACGTCGTCTACTACCTCCGCTTCCGGGACCGCATCAAGATCGGCACCACGGCGAGCCCGCGCCGACGCCTGGCGCGGATCTGGCACGACGAACTCCTCGCCTTCGAACGGGGCGACCGGCTCGTGGAACACCGCCGTCACGCACAATTCGCGGCGTCACGACGCGACAGGTCGGAATGGTTCACCACCACCCCGGACCTCGAGGCCCATGTGGGGCGCCTGTCCGCCGGCGTCGTCGATCCCTGGGCGCTGTATGCGCGCTGGCTCGGCGAAGCGGCGGCCCTGCGAGGCTGAGCTGTTCCCCGCGGTGCCGACCTGGAGGAGGACCTCGGGCCCTGATCGACCGGTCCGGTCGGACGCTTGCTGGTGCCGGCTCCTCCCGGCCTGCTCTGTCGACCGGACGCGGGCCAGGATCGGAGGTGCGGGACGGCCCAGGAATGGCGGATCGGCATGCCTGCCGACCGTGAGCGGCAGCGGCTCGAGCCGGTGGTCCGCGACGCGGAACCACTGGACCTGGCGACGGATGACGGCCCGTGGACGCACGGGCGCATCCTCCCACACATCACGACCCAGCCCGGTGGCCCGGCTGCGTCGACCCGCAGCCCGAAGGACGGGCCCTGCTGCTGCTAGTCTGGCGCCACGCCGAGCAAGGAGCACAGTGGTACCCGAGATCGACCCGCAGAACCTGCCGCCCCGGCAGATCGACCTGATCAACGAGGGCCGGAGGCTCGAGGGGATCGACATCACCCTCTTCGGCTACTTCGGTGGACCGGAACTGCAGGGCGCGTGCATCGGCCGCATGCAGCTCGACGAGGACGGGCAGCTGCCCGCGTCGAACTACGACTCGCCGGAGGAGCGGCTCCACGCCCTCGTCCAGGCGCAACTGCTGCGCGGCGCCCTCCGCCGATCCATCCCGATCGTCCTCGACGGCATCTTCGAGGACATCTTCGCCCTGCGCACCCTCGAGACCGCCGACGATGACGTGGGCGCCTACGTCACCTCGGCCGCGGCCCGCGTGGTGGACACCCTGCCCCGCGCGTACCGGTCCCACTACACCTCCGGCTTCCTGCAGCGCTTCGCCGTCGTGCTCTCCGAGGTCGCCGCGGAGTTCGAGCTGGGCTGGGACCGGGCGCGGACGTTCGCGCACGGCCTTGCCGTCTACTGTCTCGCCCGCAGCGGGGTCCGGCACGCCGACGCCGAGTACGGCACGAAGCTCGGGGCGATCGGGATCGACCGCATCGTGAGCGGGCTCCTGGAGGACACGGACGCGCTGCAGGGGACCTACCAGCGCATGTCCGGCGACGACGACGCGGCGTCATCGTGGTTCACGCCCTACGACGCCGCGGCCCGCGTGAATCCGTACCTCCATCCGGAGGGACAGCCCAGCACGGAGCAGATCGACCTCCTCGAGCACCAGGTGACCAGCGAGGTGCCCGAGAAGTACCCCGGGACCTCGCGGCAGGTGGCGCTCAGGAACGGTGAGCTCGTCGACATCAGCCCCTACGCCTCGCGGCACTACTTCCTGTGCCCCGTCGCCGTCGAGCAGGCCGTCCTGGAGGCCCTGGATTTCACCGGACTCCCGCCCGACTCCGAGTGGGAGGACCTCCTCCTGTACATCGCATGGCACGGGGCGGCCGAGCACCCGGCCTGGAAGAGCTATCACTACATCGCGCCCGGCTTCGAGGGCGAGAAGGCCTATGTCGCCCTGGTGGCCGGCATTGACGAACTGAAATCGCCGGTGCTGACCATCCAGTACGTGGGAGAGGTCCTCGACGAGTCCTAGGACCCGGGAGACGCGACGGTCCGTGCCGACGCCTTCCGTCGGCCGACCGGTGGGCGGTACTCCCTCGGCCGTCGATCCACGCCCGGCACGGCTCGGCCCCCGGGGCGCCACCGCTCAGCCCAGGTCGGCGATCCCCTCACGCCTCGCCTCCGCCGGGCCCGACGACGGCGCGGCGTCGGAATGCCGGGCGATGGTCGCCGAAGCCCGGCGCACGGCCTCCGTGGGGACGTCGGACACCAGGTCCTCGAGGAAGGCATAGCGCCGCAGCCACTGCTTCCGGACGCCGTCGCGCCCGGTGTTGACCCGGTGCCACCAGTCGGCGATGTCGCCCCACCCGGGCGCCGCCAGGGAACCGCCCACGTGCTGCACCGACAGGGAGGCACACAGATTGGCGAAGCTCAACCGGTCCGCCAGGGGGAACCCGGCGAGGTCGCCCATGACGAATGCCGCCCCGAAGCAGTCCCCCGCTCCGGTCGGATCGTAGGCAGAGACCGGGAGCGCCGGCACCCACTCCTCCTCACCCGTCAGCGAGTCGATCGCGATGGCGCCCTGCTGACCCACCGTCACCACGGCGACCGGCACGCGATCGGCGAGGGAGTAGAGCGCGGCCCACGGGTCCTCGGTCCGCGTGTACGCCATGGCCTCCACGGCGTTCGGCATGAACGCGTAGAAGTGTTCGAGCGAAGCCAGCGTCTCGGGCGCCCACTCCCCCTCCGGGTCCCAGCCCACGTCGCCGAACAGCTTCGTCCCCGCAGCTGCGGCGGCACGCGCCCAGGGCTCCACCTCCTGCTCCACACCGACGACGGCGGCGCGGCACGACGGCGGCGTCCCGATCAGTTCCGAGGCGCGCAGCGGCGACGGGTGCCCGTGCGTGATCATCGACCGGTCCTGGTGCACCGAGAGCGACACCGTGACGGGCGAGTGCCACTGCCCGAACACCCGCGACCGCGACAGGTCCACGTGCTCCTGGTCCTGCAGGACGTCCCAGTTGAACTGTCCGTACCCGTCATCGCCGAAGGCAGCCGCGAGTGTGGTGCGCAGGCCCAGCCTGCTCGCCGCGATGGCCTGGTTCGCGATCCCCCCGGGCCCGGACCCCATCCCGTCGGTCCACACCTCGGTCCCCGGCGACGGCAGTTGCTCGAGGCCCGTGAAGATGATGTCGAAGAACACCTGCCCGGCGAGGAGGAGGTCGAACTCGGGGCCGTCCGGGCCACGCGTGGCCGCCAGCGGATCGAACCGGTGCTGTGGGGACATGTACGGCACAATACTTGCAAGACGCGGGCAGCGGGCCATGAACGCCCGCACCACCACGGGCGGCGGAGCACCGGCCGCCCCCCACGATGACGGAAGCGGGTCCAGCAGTGCGCTCATCGACCGGACCGGGAGCCACCCTCGTGATCGTCGGCGGCGGCGGCTTCCGCGTGCCACTGGTGTACCGGGCGCTGGCGGACGGGCCGTTCGCCGGCCTCGTGTCCGACGTCGTCCTGCTCGACGCCTCTGCGGAACGGGCGCGCGCGATCGCCCGGGTGCTGCACGCGATGCCCCCGCCGACGGGGAGCCCCGCCCCGGCGGTCCGCGTGGAGACCGATCTCGCGCACGCCCTCCCCGGCGCGGACATCGTCTTCGCGGCCGTGCGCAGCGGCGGGGCGGACGGGCGCGTGCTGGACGAACGCGTGGCCCTCGAGGCGGGCCTGCTCGGCCAGGAGACCGTCGGAGCAGGCGGGATCTCCTACGCCCTGCGCTCCATCCCCGACATGCTGCGGCTGGCCACCGCGATGCGGCAGCTCGCCCCGGAGGCCTGGCTAATCAACTTCACGAACCCCGCCGGGATGGTCACCGAGGCGGTCTCCGCCGTCCTGGGCCACCGGGTCATCGGCATCTGCGACTCCGCCTCGGGGCTCGTCACCCGCGCCGCCCGCGCCGTCGGCCTGGACCTCGGGGACTCGCTCGAAGGCGTCGACTACGTGGGCCTGAACCATCTCGGGTGGCTGCGCGGGCTCGACGGCGGCGCGTCCGCCGGGCAGGAACGCGGGCACGACGGCGGATCGCCGTCGCCCGCCGCACGGGACGGCGACAGGCTGCCGGCCCTGCTCGCGGATCCCCTGCGGCTCGGCTCCTTCGAGGAGGGCCGGCTGTTCGGACCGGACCTGCTGAGCAGTCTCGGCGCCCTGCCGAACGAGTACCTGTTCTACTACTACTTCCACCGCGAGGCCCTGCGCGCCATCCGGGGTGCGGACAGGACGCGCGGCGAGATCCTCCGTGATCAGCAGCAGGGCCTCTACCCCCGCCTCGCCGAGGCCGTCGACCCGTTCGGTGCCTGGGAGGATGCGCGCCGCGAGCGCGAATCCGGCTACCTCGCCGAGGCGCGTCCCGCCGACGAGCAGCGGGACGAGGCCGATCTCGCCGGTGGCGGCTACGAACGCGTGGCGCTGCGGGTCATGCGGGCACTACTGACCGGCAGGCCGGCCGAACTCGTGCTCAACGTGCGGAACGGGACCACGTTCCCCGAACTGCCGGAGACCGCCGTCGTGGAGGTGCCGGCGGTCGTCGACGCCTCCGGGGCCGCGCCGCGTCCCGCGGCTCCGCTGACCGCGCACCAGCTCGGGCTGATGGCCGCCGTCAAGGCCGTGGAGCAGGACACCGTCCGGGCTGCGGTGCACCGCGATCGAACGGCGGCCCTCCGTGCCTTCGCGGGCCATCCACTGATCGACTCCTTCCACGCCGCGACGGCCGTCCTCGCGGGCTACGAGAGGGCGTTCCCCGCACTGGCGGAGTTCTGGACCGACTGATCGGAGGCGGCCCGGCGCAGGTTCTCGCGGAGACCCGACACGCCGAGCGCGAGCAGGGCCGCGTCCGTGGTGGAGGCGATCCAGTGGAAACCCGACGCCGCGAGGAGCGCTGCCCGTTCTGGCGAGCCGGCGTACGCGCCGGCGGTGATCCCGGCGTCGCGGCAGGCCCGCACGATCCTCGGCAGCGGCGCGTCGTCGTCGGTCGCCGCCAGGAGTTCGTCCACCTGCAGCCCCAGGGCCAGGGACAGGTCGAACGGCCCCACGAACAGCATGTCCACGCCGTCGAGCGCAGCGATCTCCCCGGCCGCGTCGAGTCCCGCGGCGGTCTCGATCAGCACGGCGCAGAGCGGTACCGCGTGAGGCCCGGCGTCGCCACCCGGCGCATGGACGGGCAGGCTGCCGTGGAGCGGACCCCAGCTCCGGGTACCGAGCGGCGGATAGTGGCTGGCGGACGACGCTGCCAGGGCGTCGGCGACACTGTCCACGAGGGGGACGACGACGCCGTCGGCGCCCGCGTCCAGGGCACGCCCGATCAGGGCGGGATCGTTCGCCCCGACCCGGACGAGCATCGGGGCGGAGCCCGCAGGGCGGTGGAGAAGCGCTTCGCGGAGGGAGCGGTCGTCGAAGTGCCCGTGCTGCGCGTCGAGCCCTACCCAGCCGGCGCCCGCGCCGGCGAGTTCGCGGGTCAGGCGGGCTTCGCCGAGTGTCGCCCAGACACCCAGCAGCGGATCATGGACGGTCGCATCGGCAGTCATGCTCCCATTGTGGCCCCCACCGCCACGGACTCCGAGCGTGACGGTCAGCCCGCCCCGCCGGCCGGTACAGGCGACTCGAGGAAGCGATGCATGATGTGCAGGCCCGTGGGGCCGAGGACGGGGTGATCGAACGCACGGGGCACGGTACCGATGATGCCGAACCCGAGCGACGTCCACAGGGCCACCGCCCGCTCGTTGGTCTGCACCACGGCGTTGAACTGCATGGCCGTGTACCCCTTGGTCCGGGCCTCTGCCAGCACGTGACCGGCGAGGGCCCGTCCGACGCCTCGGCCTGCCGCCTCCGCTGCGACCAGGAAGGAGGCGTTGGCGACGTGCGCCCCCGGTCCGCCGCGATTGGCATGCACCTGGGCGGTGGCGAGGACACGGTCCGTGGCCGGGTCGAGGGCGACGAACACCGTGAGGGTCGGATCGGGTCCCGCAGGTCCGGGGAGCCATTCCCGCCGGGCGGCTTCCTCGTCCATGTCCCGGTCCCAGCAGTAGGTCTCCCCTGCCCGGACCACGGGTTCCATCAGGGCCCAGACGGCCGGCCAGTCCCCGGCCGTTGCCTCCCGGAAGCGAAGCATCAGCCCTGGCGGCCCTTCGTCCAGGTGTTGATGTCCGAGTCCACCGCGAACTCGTCGATCGCGTGCAGCTCCTCCGCAGTGAAGTCGAGGTTCTGCACGGCCGTCAGACTGTCCTCGAGCTGGCGGACGCTGGACGCGCCGATCAGCGCCGAGGTGACGGCGGTGCCCTTGGGCTGCGGACGGATGATCCAGGCAATGGCCATCTGCGCGAGGGTCTGCCCGCGGCCCTCGGCGATCGCGTTCAACCCCCGGATGCGCCGCAGGTTGTCCTCGGACAGCGAGTCCTCGGACAGTGACTTGTGCGCGGCCGCGCGGGAGTCGGCGGGGACACCGTGCAGGTAGCGGTTCGTGAGGAGCCCCTGGGCCAGCGGCGAGAAGGCGATGGACCCGGCGCCCACCTGCTCGAGGGCCTCGGGGAGGTTCGGGGTGCCGTTCTCCACCCAGCGGTTGAGCATGGAGTAGGAGGGCTGGTGGATGAGCAGCGGCGTCCCGAGGTCCCGCAGGATGGCCGCCGCCTGCAGGGTCTGCTCGGGCGAGTAGGAGGAGATCCCCGCGTAGAGCGCGCGCCCGGAGCGGACCGCGGTGTCGAGGGCACCCATCGTCTCCTCCAGGGGCGTCGCCGGATCCGGGCGGTGGCTGTAGAAGATGTCGACGTACTCGAGGCCCAGGCGCCCGAGTGACTGGTCGAGGCTCGCCAGCAGGTACTTGCGGGACCCGAAATCGCCATAGGGTCCGGGCCACATGTCATAGCCGGCCTTGCTGGAGATCACGAGCTCGTCCCTGAACGGGCGGAAGTCGTCCTTCAGGTGCCGGCCGAAATTCGTCTCGGCACTGCCATAGGGCGGTCCGTAGTTGTTGGCGAGGTCGAAGTGGGTGACGCCGAGGTCGAAGGCCCGGCGGAGGATGTCACGCTGAACATCGAAGGGCTTGTCGTCCCCGAAGTTGTGCCACAGGCCGAGGGAGACGGCGGGGAGCTGCAGGCCGCTCTTCCCCACGCGGCGGTAGGGCATGGAGTCGTAGCGGTCTTCGGCGGGGTGGAAGGTCATGTCCTCATCCTAGGTGAGCGGTACGTCGCCCACCGTCTTCGGAGGTCACCCCTCAGGGGGTGCGGACTGGACCGTTCGGTGGTTCGGCGGAGGACCCTCCGGTGGTGTCCGCGGGGCGGATGGCGCGGACCGCTTTGTCCCTGCCACCCGCCTTCGCCGCGTACAGGGCCTGATCGGCCGCCGCGATGGCGGCGTCGAGATCGTAGTTCAGGGCGTCGAGGGCGGCGATGCCATAGCTGACCGTCGGCATCTCGAATCCGTCCGGCGCACTGCGGCCCTGGAGGGCCATACTGACGTCCCGCGCGATGTCCTCGCTGCGCGCGGCCGACGCGCCGGGCAGCAGGAAGATGAACTCCTCGCCGCCGTAGCGGCCCACGAGATCGGTGGAACGCACCGTCTCGGTCGAGGCCTCGGCGAAGGCCCTGAGCACGGAATCGCCCGCAGCATGCCCGTACGTGTCGTTGACGGCCTTGAAGAAATCGAGGTCCGCGAGGATGAGGGCGCCCGGACGGGCGGTCCGCGCGAGGCGATCGGTGTGCAGCGCTGCGAGATCGAGGAACCCCGAACGGTTGAGCAGCCCCGTGAGGGCATCGCGGTCAGCCCGCGTCCGCAGGTCGGTGGCGATCTGCTCGGCGCTGAGGGCGGCGGCACTGAAGGAGACGACCACGAGCAGCACCAGGGTGATCAGCGTGGTGACACCCGAGCCGACGTAGGTGGTGAAGACGTCGCCGTTCTGCCCTTCGGCGATGAACACGACGCACCGGACGAGGTACAGCACGGACACCAGCGCGGAGACGACCGCGAGGGGTGCCTCGACACGGCTGTAGCTGCTCGGCAGGCGCCAGAGCTCCCAGGAGGCGAGCCCGATGGTCAGGGACATCATCCCGAGGAAGACCGGCCCGCCCGACCACGTGTTCGTTGCCGGAGTGTCCACCACCGACGCCAGCAGTGTCAGCAGCGGTGCCACGGAGAGCTGGAGCCAGGCCGGCTTGCTGGTCCTGAGGGTCCGCGCGCCGGCCCAGACGCTGACCGTCCCCATGACGAGCAGCGTGTTGGACAGGGGGTTCGCCCACACCTGGTGGACCGTGCCGTCCAGCAGGTAGCCGGTGGACCCCGTGAAGAAGAACGCGATCGCGGCACACCACCAGGCGCTGTACGCGGAGCGGGTCTGGCGGAACGACACCGTGTAGAACAGCACGAAGAGGGTGACGGAAACGGCTCCGAAAGCCACCCGCAGGGTCGTGATGTCCAGGGTCATGATGTGATCCGCCTCGCCTCTCCCGAACCCGGCCGACACTCGGCCACGCGGTCCGCCCCCCAGCCGGGAGGAATCTCCAGCCCAGTATGCAGGAGCGCACCGACCCTCACGGCCCGCGGCGGACGGTCCTGCCCCAACCTTGCCGTTCTCCTGAGCCCGCGGGCTAGGCCTCCGCCCGCGCCAGCACGAGGGAGGCGTACGGCGGGAGCTGGACCATGTCATCGAGCAGTCCGACCCCGTCGACGGTGGACAGGAGGACCTCGGCGCCGGCTGCGCGCACGGGGACCGACGCCTGGTGCTCACCGAGGTTCAGCAGCACCGAGGTGTGCCCCCGGTGCAGCACGATCCAGCGGCTGTCCTCGTCGAACTCGACGGAGACGGTGGTGAAATCGGCATCCCGGAGTTCCGCGCGGTCACGGCGGAGGCTGATGAGGTGCCGGTAGGTGGCGAGCAGCTCGGCGTGGTGTCCCTGCTCCGCCTCGGCCCAGTCGAGCTTCGCCGAGGCGAACGTCGCAGGGTCCTGCGGGTTGGGGACGTCCTCGGGGCGCCAGCCCATGCGTTCGAACTCCTTGAGCCGTCCCTCCGCCGTCGCCTTGCCGAGCTCCGGCTCCGGGTGGGAGGTGAAGAACGGCCAGGGCGTCGACGCGCCGTACTCCTCACCCATGAACAGCATCGGGGTGAACGGCCCGAGGATGTTGAGGACCGCGGCCTGGGCCAGCTGTGCCGGATTCAGCGTGGCACTGATGCGGTCCCCTGCGGCCCGGTTGCCGATCTGGTCGTGGTTCTGCGTGCAGACGACGAGCTGGAGGGGTGTGACGCGCGCCGGATCGATCTCGCGGCCGTGGTGGCGTTCGCGGAACGAGGAGTAGGTCCCGTTGTGGAAGAAGCCCTTCTCGAGGACCTTGGCGAGCGCGCCGACAGAATCGAAATCGAGGTAGTACCCCTCGGTCTCCCGCGTCAGGTTGACGTGCACCGCGTGGTGGAAGTCGTCGCTCCACTGGCCGGCGAGGCCGTACCCGCCGACGTCACGGGTCTGGATCAGTCGAGGGTTGTTCAGGTCGGATTCGGCGATGAGGAACAGGGGCTTCCCGAGCTCCTCGGCGCAGGCGTCCGTCCGGGCACCGAATTCCTCGAGGATGTGCACCGCGCGCTCGTCGTGCAGGGCATGCACGGCGTCGAGCCGCAGCCCGTCCACATGGTAGTCGGTGAACCACATGAGCAGGTTCTGCAGGACGTACTCCCGTACCTCGTCGGACTGCGGGCCGTCGAGGTTCAGGGAATCGCCCCAGGTGTTGGACATACCCTCGGTCAGGTAGGGACCGAAGAGCCCGAGGTAGTTGCCGCTGGGACCGAGGTGGTTGTACACGACGTCCTGGATGACTCCGAGGCCGCGCTGGTGGGCGGCGTCGACGAACCGCTGGTAGGCCGCCGGACCGCCGTACGTCTCCTGCACGGCGTACCAGAGCACGCCGTCGTAGCCCCAGTTGTGCGTGCCGTTGAAGGCGTTGACGGGCAGCAGCTCCACATACTGCACCCCGAGGTCCACCAGATGGTCGAGCTTCCCGATGGCGGCGTCGAGCGTGCCCTCGGGCGTGAAGGTGCCGAGGTGCATCTCGTAGATGACGCCGCCGTTCATCCCGGGCGACTGCCAGGCGCCGTCCTGCCACGCGTGCGCGGAGGGGTCGAAGGTCCGTGACAGCTGATGGACGCCCTCTGGCTGCCGGCGTGAACGCGGATCCGGGACCGGGGTGTCGGACCCGTCCACGAGGTACCCGTAGGCGACGTCGTCGCTCGACGCGGGGGGCTCGGCCGGCTTCCACCAGCCGCCGTCGCCCTGCGTCATGGGGTACTGCGTCCCCTCGACGACGAGGGTGAGGGATCGGGCGCGCGGCGCCCAGACATCGAAGGGGCTCATGCTGCGTCCTCCTGGACCAGTAGGGCTGCGGGGAAGGTGGAGAAGAGGTCTGCCGCGCGGACGGTCCCCCCGGAGACCGAGGCCCCGGTGAGCGCGCACGTGTAGCTGCCGGCGGGCAGGTCGACGGTGGTGTCGCCCCACCCACCACGCCGGTCGAGCCCGTAGGGCAGGCGCGTGATGAGCGTGATCGCCCCGCCACGGTCGAAGCCGAACACGTGGTCGGCGGCCTCGCCGGACGGGACGACGGCGGCGTACCCGGTGAACAGTTCGGGACGGTCCCTGCGCAGGGTGAGCGCCCGCGTGACGACGAGCAGCTTGGCGTGGGCGTCCTCACCGAGCTGCGGCAGCGCGCCGAAGGCGAGGTCGGTCAGGACCTTCCGGCGGGCGTCGTAGTCCACCTCGCGGCGGTTGTCCGGGTCCACGAGCGAGGTGTCCCAGAACTCGGTGCCCTGGTACACGTCCGGTACGCCGGGCATGGTAAGCTGCAGCAGTTTCAGCCCGATCGAATTGGACCAGCCGGCCTGCCGGATGCGCTCGACGAAGGCGGACACGAGGGCCGAGACGGCGCCGTCGTCGAACGCGGCGTCGACGGCCGCGTGCATCCCGCGCTCGAAGTCCTCGTCCGGTGCTGTCCAGTGCGTGCTGAGGTCTGCCTCGCGGGAGGCCTTCTCCGCGTAGGCATGGGCCCGCTCGCGCGTGAGCGGCCAGGCGCCGATGAGCGACTGCCACAGCAGCGGCGCGAAGGTGGGGTCGCCGATGGGCGCCAGCTCCTCGAGCTGCGCGAGGACACCGGTCCATTCGTCGGCGAGCTCGGAGATGACCGAGATCCGGGTCCGCGTGTCCTCGCTGCGCTTGGTGTCGTGCGTGCTCAGCGTCGTCATGGCGAGGGGAGCCTCGGTCTGGCGTTCGAGCAGCCGGCGGTGCAGCTCGAGCGGGTCGATCGCGAAGATCGCGGGATCCGCCCCCACCTCGTTCAGCGAGACGAGCCGCGAGTACCGGTAGAACGCGGTGTCCTCGACGCCCTTCGCCATGACCATGCCGGAGGTCTGCTGGAAGCGCTGGGCGAGTTCGGTCCACACACCGTCGCCCTCGAGGAAGGGGTTCAGCAGCGGGTGCAGCGCGGCGATGGTGTCGGCGAGGTCCGGACGGCGGACCTGCGCATCGCGCACGGCCTCGGCGAGGTACTCGGCGCCGCCCGGGAGGTAGCTGCGGTAGACCGGGAAGCAGGTGAGCAGTTCGGCGATCGCATCCGCCGTCGCCGCGGCGTCGAGCCCTGCCTCGGCGGGCACGAGGCGTGCGAGGCGCAGCACCTCGGAGCGCAGGATGCCGTCGGCGATGCCGCGCTTGGTCCCGTGGATCATCTCGTGGAACGGGTCGACGGGGACGGTGGCCGTGAGCGCGTGCTCGCCGGCCGGGTCCGTGAAGAGCCGGTCGACGTCCGCGAGGGCGTCGTATCCGGTGGTCCCCTCGGTGGCCCAGTCGGTGGGGAGCTTCTCCCCCGGCTCGAGGATCTTCTCGACCAGCACGTAGGCGCCGCCGGTGAGGGCCCGCAGGTCGTCGAGGTAGCCCTTCGGATCGGCGAGGCCGTCCGGGTGGTCGATGCGCAGGCCGTCCACGAGTCCCTCGTCGAACCACCGCTTCACCTCGCTGTGGCTCTCCTGGAAGACCCAGGGCACCTCGACCCGGAGCCCGGCCAGGCTGTTGACGCCGAAGAAGCGCCGGTAGTTCAGTTCGCTGTCCGCCCGGCGCCAGTTGACGAGTTCGTAGTGCTGGCGGTCGTGCACCGCGGCGCCGGTGTCACCGGGGTGTGCTGTGCCGTCCGCGATCGGATAGCGGTTGTCGTAGTAGTGCAGTTCGCCGTCGACGACGGTGAGCTGATCGAGCTCGCCGTCACCGTCACCGAGGACCGGCACGCGGAGGCGGCCGCCGTCGGCGTCCCAGTCGACGTCGAAAGCCTC
This sequence comes from Arthrobacter sp. CP30, assembly GCF_053470025.1. Lineage (NCBI taxonomy): Bacteria > Bacillati > Actinomycetota > Actinomycetes > Micrococcales > Micrococcaceae > Arthrobacter > Arthrobacter sp. CP30. The sequence continues at coordinate 14,183 of NZ_JBQEMM010000005.1, read as the reverse complement.
CGCCATGCGCGAGGTGCGGCCCTCCTTCAGGAGCTGCCACCACCAGGCGTTGTCCGCGGGGGTCTCGATGCCCATGTGGTTCGGGACGATGTCCACGAGGACACCCATCCCGGCGGCCCGGGCGGCCCCGCTGAGCGCGGCAAGGGCCGAGGGTCCACCGCGGTCGGGGTCGACGGCGGTGGGGTCGGTGACGTCGTAGCCGTGGCCGGAGCCCTTCTCCGCCGTCAGGATCGGGGAGAGGTAGACCCAGTCCACCCCGAGGTCGTGCAGGTACGGCACCAGGGCCGCGGCCCGGTGCAGGTCGAACTCGCTCCGGATCTGCAGCCGGTAGGTCGATGTCGGTGTCAGCACGGTGGGGGTCCTCCTGGACGGGCGGTGGTGAAGGCGGTGGTGCGCTCGGGTCGAGCGCGAGGGGTGCACCCGGCTGGACTGCGCGGGTGCACCCCGTGGTGCTGCGTGGTGCCGGGTGGTGCTAGGGGGTGCCGGTCTTCGCCGTGACCTCGTTGGCGAGGATGGCCAGGGACGCCGCGACCGAGTGGTCGAGGTCCTCGACCTCCGAGTGCGCCCGCAGGACGACCATCGACTTCCCCTCGACCGCGATGGTCTTGCCGGCCGGGATCGCCTCACTGTCCGCGTACTTGCCGGCCGTGTCGATCACCTCGTCCCACGACGTCCCGTACTCGTCCGAGGGGATCGTGAAGTCCACGGCCTCGTCGTGCGCGTTGAAGTACAGCAGGAAGTTGGCGTCGACGATCCGCTGGCCGCGGGCGTCACGCCCCTGGATGCCCTGGCCGTTGAGGAAGACACCGATCGAACGGCCGAAGCCGCTGTCCCAGTCCTCGGGGGCCATGAGCTCGCCGGCGGTGTCCAGCCACACGATGTCCGGCAGCGCCTCGCCCTCGCCGCGGCGCACGGGGCGTCCGTCGAAGAAGCGGCGGCGGCGGAACGTGGGGTGCTCGGACCGCAGCCGGTTGACGGCCGCGGTGAATTCGAGCAGCGGCTGGTCCATCTTGTCCCAGTGCACCCAGCTGAGCTCGGAGTCCTGGCAGTAGGTGTTGTTGTTGCCCTCCTGCGTACGGCCGAGCTCGTCGCCGTGCAGCAGCATCGGCACGCCCTGCGAGAGCAGGAGGGTGGCGATGAAGTTGCGCTGCTGGCGCACCCGGATCGCGAGGACCTCGGGATCATCGGTGGGCCCTTCGGCCCCGCCGTTCCAGGAGCGGTTGTGCGATTCGCCGTCGTTGTTGTCCTCGCCGTTGGCCTCGTTGTGCTTCTCGTTGTAGGAGACGAGGTCGCGCAGGGTGAAGCCGTCGTGGGCCGTGACGAAGTTGATGGACGCGACGGGGCGGCGCATCGAGTGCTCGTACAGGTCCGCCGAGCCGGTGAGCCGCGAGGCGAACTCACCGATGCTCGAGTGCTCGCCGCGCCAGAAGTCGCGCACGGTGTCGCGGTACTTGCCGTTCCACTCGGTCCACTGCGGCGGGAAGTTGCCCACCTGGTAGCCGCCGGGGCCGACGTCCCACGGCTCGGCGATGAGCTTCACCTGCGAGACGATCGGGTCCTGCTGGACGAGTTCGAAGAAGGCCGAGAGCCGGTCCACCTCGTAGAACTCGCGGGCCAGGGCCGAGGCGAGGTCGAAGCGGAAACCGTCCACGTGCATCTCGGTGACCCAGTAGCGCAGCGAGTCCATGAGCAGCTGCAGGGAGTGCGGGTTGCCGACGTTCAGCGAGTTGCCGGTGCCGGTGGTGTCCATGTAGTACTGCTTGTCGTCCTCCACCAGGCGGTAGTACGCCGCATTGTCGATGCCGCGCATCGAGATGGTGGGGCCCATGTGGTTGCCCTCGGCGGTGTGGTTGTAGACCACATCGAGGATGACCTCGATGCCGGCGAGGTGCAGCTCGCGCACCATCGCCTTGAACTCCTGGACCTGCTCACCCTGGTCGCCGGAGGAGTTGTACTTGTTGTGCGGCGCGAAGAAGCCGATGGTGTTGTAGCCCCAGTAGTTCGAGAGGCCCTTCTCCTGCAGCGTGCTGTCGTTCACGAACTGGTGCACGGGCATGAGCTCGATCGCCGTGACGCCGAGCTTCTGCAGGTGCGCGATGACGGACGGGTGCGCCACGCCGGCGTAGGTACCGCGCTGCTCCTCGGGGATGTCCGGGTGCAGCTGCGTGAGGCCCTTGACGTGGGCCTCGTAGATGACGGACTGGTGGTAGGGCGTCCGCGGCATGCGGTCGCCGTCCCAGTTGAAGAACGGGTTCACGACGACGCCGAGCATCATGTGGGCGGCGGAGTCCTCGTTGTTGACCGAGTGCTCGTCACCGAAGTTGTAGCCGAACAGGGCCTGGTCCCAGTCCAGGTCACCGGAGATCGCCTTCGCATAGGGATCCAGCAGGAGCTTGTTCGGGTTGCAGCGGTGTCCCTCGGCCGGATTGTTGGGGCCGTGCACGCGGTAGCCGTACTTCTGGCCCGGGGTCACGTGCGGCAGGTAGCCGTGCCACACGTAGCCGTCGACCTCCTTCAGCTCGACGCACGTCTCGGTGCCGTCGTCGTCGAAGAGGCAGAGGACCACGGAGTCCGCGATCTCGCTGAACAGCGCGAAATTCGTGCCGGTGCCGTCATAGGTGGCTCCCAGGGGGTAAGCATCGCCGGGCCATAGTTCCATTGGTTCTCCTTGGTGTCATACGCCACGATCCCCTCGGGGCCGTGGCGGTGGTGCTCGCAGTCTCCGGGGTCCTGGTGCCCCGGAGCGCCTGCTCCATACATAGCGCATTCGTCTGTCGACGCGGTCAACGGCGTCGACCCTCTCCTACGGGACGGCGGCTAGGCGACGCCCTTCGAGGAGGTCGGCGACGACGGCTCCGATGTCCGACGGGAGGGTCGAGACGACGACGGGTCCGCGCAGCGCGGCCCGCTGTCCGGCACGGCCGTGCAGCAGTGCCCCGGCGGCCGCGGCCGCCGCCCAGAGGTCCTCCTGCGCGACGCCGACGCGACCGGCGGCGTCGTCGTCCTCGGCCAGGGTCGCGGCGAGCGCCCCGATGATGCCCGCGAGGGTGTCACCCGAGCCCGCGGTGGACAACCAGGGGCTCGCGTCGGTCTGCGCGAACAGGGTGCCCGACGGCGCCGCGACGACGGTGGTGAAGCCCTTGAGCAGCACCGTGGCGCCGGTCATCTCGGCTGCGCGGAGAGCATAGTGCGCGGGCTCGGCCTCGATGGCCGCCCGGTCGGCGTCGACACCGCGCCCGGCAAGCAGTTGGCTGAGTTCACCGGCATGGGGAGTCAGGATCACCTGGGGTCCCACGCGCTCGGGCACTTCGGAGAGCGCACCGGCATCCACCACCACGGGCAGTCCGGCGGCGATCGCCTCGACGGCGCGCACGCGCTGGTCCTCGTCGTCCACGGCGCCCGGACCCACGAGCCAGGCCTGCGACCGGGCCTCGCCGACGGAACCGCCGGAGGCCACCACCTCGGGGTTGCGCTGGTGGACGAGGGCCGCGACGGCGTCGGGACCGAGATAGCGGACCATGCCGAGACCCGTGGCGATCGCCGCGCCGACGGCCAGGGCCGCAGCGCCGGGGTAGCGGGCCGAACCGGCGGCGACGCCGAGGACCCCGCGGGAGTACTTGTGGTCCTGGGCCGTGGGACGGCGCAGGAGGGCGGCGACATCGGCGTCGAGCAGGCTCCGGACCGCGGGGGTGAGGGCGGAGAGATCCAGCCCGAGGTCGACGACGTTCAGCTCCCCCGCCGCCAGGGCACCGTCCCCGAGCAGGAGTCCGGGCTTGGCGGCACCGAACGTGACGGTGGCGTCCGCGCCGATGACCGGTCCGTCGACGCGCCCCGTGTCGACGCCGATCCCGCTCGGCAGGTCGCAGGCGATCACGAGCGCAGTCCGCCGTCCTCGGGGTCCGGCGACGGTGGTGAAGGCTTCGACGAAGCTCCGGGCGGTGCCGCGCAGGTTCCCGCCCGAGCCCGTGCCGATGATGCCGTCGAGGACGAGGTCGGCACTGGCGGCGTGGAGGGCGAGCGCTTCCGCGTCGGCGCCGTCGTCGAGTCTGACGCTCGTGCCCCCGGCACGGAGGAAGGCATCGAGCGAGGCGGTTTGCACGCGGTGCGACAGGAGGACGGCCGTGGCGCCGACGCCGCGGCGGAGGAGCCGCTCACCCGCGTACAGGGCGTCCGCACCGTTGTTGCCGCTGCCTGCGAGGACGACGGCGGTGGCGCCGTAGGTGCTGCGGCCGGCCTCACGCAGCAGCCCGAGCGCGACGCCGAACAGCCCGTGCGCCGCCCGTTGCATCAGGGCGTCACCCTGCCCGGCGTCGATGAGGGGAGCTTCCGCGGCGCGGACGTCTCCCCCGGAGAAAGCTTCAAGCATATGGTCGAGCTTAGCGGTTCGCGGGCCGGTCATCAGTACGGTTACTATCTGGTGCCCGACGGTGTATGGCCTTCTGCGACGACCATCGCCGTGGCGAGGCCGCCGTCGTGGCTGATGGACAGGTGCCACGTCTCCACCCCGCGGGCGCGGGCGGCGTCGGCCACCGTCCCGTCGACGACGACCGAGGGCGCACCCGCTGCGTCGACGTCGATGGTGCAGTGCTGCCAGTTCATCCCCACGGGAGCGCCGATCGCCTTCGCGATGGCCTCCTTGGCAGCGAAGCGCGCGGCGAGGGACCGCGTGTTCAGCAGTCGCTCGGACGGTACGAAGAGCCGCTCCAGGAGGGCGGGGGTACGTTCGAGCTGCTTCCGGAAGCGCTCGATGTCGACCACGTCGACGCCGATCCCGACGATCACCAGGACGCCCCGCACGGTGCCGCCGCGGCACGGAGCCGCGGCGGCATCCCGACGGATCTACTCAACCGTGACCGACTTCGCCAGGTTGCGCGGCTGGTCCACGTCGTAGCCCTTCGCGCTGGCCAGGGCCAGGGCGAAGATCTGGAGCGGGACGGTGGTCAGCAGCGGTGCCAGCAGCGTCGGCGAGGCCGGCACGTAGAAGACGTGCTCGGAATAGGCCTCCACCGAGGTGTCGCCCTCTTCGGCGATCACGATCGTCACGGCGCCGCGGGCGCGGATCTCCTGGACGTTGGAGACGACCTTGGCGTGCAGGGAGTCGCGGGCGCTCGAGGACGGCATGACCACGACGACGGGCTGGCCCTCCTCGATCAGGGCGATCGGTCCGTGCTTGAGCTCGCCGGCGGCGAAGCCCTCTGCGTGGATGTACGCGAGCTCCTTGAGCTTGAGCGCACCCTCCATGGCCACGGGGAAGCCGACATGGCGGCCGAGGAACAGCACCGACTTCGCGTTCACCATGTCTGCGCCGAGCTGCTTGATCTTATCGGCGTCGTCGAGGATCGCCTGGATCTTCGCCGGGATGGCGGACAGGTCGGTCAGCACGTCGGCGATCTCGTCGCGGTACTTGTTGCCGCGCAGCTGCGCCAGGTATAGGCCCAGCAGGTAGGCGGCGGTGATCTGGGCGAGGAACGCCTTCGTCGAGGCGACGGCGATCTCCGGTCCGGCATGCGTGTAGAGGACGGCGTCGGATTCGCGCGGGATGGTGGACCCGTTGGTGTTGCAGATGGCGACCACCTTGGCACCCTGCTCGCGGGCGTAGCGGACGGCCATGAGCGTGTCCATGGTCTCGCCCGACTGCGAGATGGCCACCACGAGGGTCTTCTCGTTCACGATCGGGTCGCGGTACCGGAACTCGTGGGAGAGCTCCACCTCGGTGGGGATACGGCACCAGTGCTCGATCGCGTACTTGGCGACCTGGCCGGCATACGCGGAGGTACCGCAGGCGAGCACCACGATCTTGTCGACCGAGCGGAGGATCGACTCGTCGATGCGCAGTTCGTCGAGGACGAGGTTCCCGGAGACGTCGGAGCGGCCGAGAAGCGTCTGGCCGACGGCGTCGGGCTGGTCGTGGATCTCCTTCTCCATGAAGGAGTCGAAGCCGCCCTTCTCGGCGGCCGCGGCGTCCCAGCTGACGTGGAACTCCGTGCCCTCGGCGGGCGCGCCGAAGAAGTCGGTGATCGCGACGGCGTCGGGCGTGATCGTCACGATCTGGTCCTGGCCGAGCTCGACGGCGCGGCGCGTGAAGTCGATGAAGCCCGAGACGTCGGACCCGAGGAAGTTCTCGCCGTCGCCCAGCCCCACCACGAGGGGCGAGTTGCGGCGGCCGGCGACGACGACGCCCGGCTGGTCCTGGTGGATGGCGAGGAGGGTGAAGGCGCCCTCGAGGCGCTGGCAGGCCTGCTGCAGGGCGAGGGTCAGGACGTCGCCCTGGACACCGCTGTCGACGAGTCCGCGGTAGATGTAGCCGACGAGGCCGGCAGCCACCTCCGTGTCGGTGTCGGACAGGAAGGTCAGCCCCTCACCGGTCAGCTCGGCCTTCAGCTCGGCGTAGTTCTCGATGATGCCGTTGTGGATCAGCGCGAGCCGGTCGCCGTCCGCGAGGTGCGGGTGCGCGTTCTGGTCCGTCGGTCCGCCGTGGGTCGCCCAGCGCGTATGGCCGATCCCTGTGAGCGAGCGCGGCAGCGGGTCCGCTGCCAGTTCCGCGACGAGGTTGGTGAGCTTCCCCGCCTTCTTCCGCGACTCGATGCCGGCCGGCGTGATCACGGCGACGCCTGCCGAGTCGTACCCGCGGTACTCCAGGCGCCGGAGCCCCTCCATGACGACGTCGAGCGCCCCGTGCCGCGCGTCCGCCGCTTCCTGATCGAACGCCGGAGCGACCGATTCGAGAGCCGATGATCCCTGGCCGTGGTCCCGGCCTACATACCCCACAATTCCACACATGGGTCCAAGCGTACCGGGGGCCGTGTTTGTTCTTGCGCAGGCCACCGGGCAGAATCGTCGGGTGAGTGACAGAAGCACGGGGACGCAGCAGGCCACCAGTGCCGAATCCTTCACACCGTTCGTCGAACTGGACCGCCAGATGTGGTCCCGGCTCTCCCATGAGATCGAGAGCCCGCTCAACATGGAGGACGTGCAGCGCCTGCGCGGTCTCGGGGACGCGCTGAACCTCGACGAGGTCCGGGAGGTCTACCTCCCGCTCTCCCGCCTCCTCAACCTCTACATCGCGGCGGCCGGCCGGCTCCACGCGGCCACCAACACCTTCCTCGGCGAGACCACGACGCGCACGCCGTTCGTGATCGGCGTCGCCGGGTCCGTGGCGGTCGGCAAATCGACGACGGCGAGGGTGCTGCGGGAGCTCCTGAGGCGGTGGCCGGACACCCCCGAGGTGGAACTGATCACCACGGACGGCTTCCTCTACCCGAACGCGGAACTCGAACGGCGCGGCCTGATGCAGCGCAAGGGCTTCCCGGAGTCCTACGACCGGCGCCGCCTGCTGCGGTTCGTCAGCGAGGTCAAGAGCGGCGCCGCCGAGGTCACCGCGCCCTGGTACTCGCACCTCACCTATGACATCGTCCCCGGTCGGGAGGTCGTGGTGCGGCGGCCGGACGTCCTGATCGTCGAGGGGCTCAACGTGCTCGCACCCGCCCGGCCGAGGCCGGACGGCATCACCGGGCTCGCCCTCAGCGACTTCTTCGACTTCTCGATCTACGTCGATGCGAAGACCAGCAACATCCGGCAGTGGTACGTCAACCGCTTCCAGTCGCTGCGCTCCAGCGCGTTCGCCGACCCGGAGTCCTACTTCCACCGGTACGCCACACTGACCGACGAGGAAGCACGGCTGAAGGCCACCGACATCTGGGAGCGCATCAACGAGCCCAACCTGGTGGCGAACGTGCTGCCCACGCGCGGGCGCGCCCAGCTCGTCCTCACCAAGGATGCGGACCACTCCGTCCGCCGCATGCTCCTGCGGAAGACCTGACGGTGCGGGCGGCACCGCTGGCGGCGGCACTCGTGCTCGCCGTCGGCCTCTCGGCCTGCTCCTCCCCCGCCGCTGATGTCCTGGCGGCCGATACTTCGACGGCGGCCGCGTCCGCCCCGGCCGGCATCCCCCAGGGCGCGGCAGACCTGCCGGCGCCACCCGGCGTGCTCCCCGCGCCCGCGCAGCGCACCCCGGGTCCCGCCGTGACGGAGGACACGGCGGCCGCAGGACGCGCGACGCCGTCGCCGGCGGCTCCCGCCCGCAGTTCCGACACGCACCTGGATCCGGCAGCCACCGACGTCGTCGTCAACAAGCGCCGGCCCTTGGTTCCCGTCGACTTCGCGCCGTCAGGCCTGCGGCAGCCGGACGTCGCGACGGCCACCGACAACGGCCTGCTCCGGCCGGACACCGCCACTGCCGTGGAGGAGATGTTCGCGGCCGCGTCGGCCGACGGCGTCGGCCTCGTCCTGGTCAGCGGGTACCGGTCCTACGCGAACCAGGAGTCCACCTACGCGTACTGGGTGGGTCAGTACGGTGACCAGGCCGGCGCGGACACCGTCTCCGCGCGGCCGGGGCACTCGGAGCACCAGACCGGGCTCGCGTTCGACATCGGCCAGGCGGACGGCGCGTGCACGCTGGTCTCCTGCTTCGCGGGCACCGCGGCGGCCCGGTGGGCGGCCGAGAACGCCGCCGAGTACGGGATCATCCTCCGCTACCCGCTCGGCTCCGACGGGACCACCGGGTTCTCGGCGGAGCCGTGGCACTTCCGCTTCGTGGGACGGGACGTCTCGCTCGCCATGCAGGACGCCGGGACCCGGACCCTCGAGGAGCACTTCGGGCTGCCGGCGGCGCCGTCGTACTGATCCAGATCATCCATCCGGGTACTTTCTGCAGAGGCTCGCAACTCGACGCTGCAATGGCTGGCAGCCCAGAGAGATGTCCCCAGCGCCTTGACCAGCGGTAGTCGATCGAAACAAGTTTTATCGTGGTTCCGTCCCGTCAAGCTAGCTTTACAGAAGGTCAGTTATCGAGCAGCCAGCTCTACTATCCGATCTGTACATCGGTGTGCCGCCGGGGTATCGCGCCCTCGACGGCACACCGGGTCGAGGATCTCCCGGAGCGCGCCTCGTTCGCCGATCAGGTGAGTTTGACCTTCCGGGAGAAGAGTTTCTGCAGCAATATGAAGGCGAGTAGCAGAGCGCCGATGACGATCCGCGTCCACCACGAGCTCAAGGTGCCTTCGTAGGAGATGAAGGTTTGCACGATGCCGAGGATGAGGACGCCCGCGAGGGATCCGAGGACGTAACCGTAGCCGCCGGTGAGAAGCGTGCCGCCGACGACGACGGCGGCGATGGCGTCGAGTTCCAATCCAGTTGCTGCGAGGCTGTACCCGGAGAGACTGTAGAAGGAGAAAAGGATGCCGGCGATGGCCGAGCACAGTCCGCTGATGCCGTAGACGAGAACTTTGGTGCGGGGCACGGCCAGTCCCATCAGGAGGGCTGACGATTCTCCGCCACCGATGGCGTAGACGGTGCGACCGAAGCGGGTCTGGTGTAGCAGGTAGACCGCCAGAGCCACCACGAGGAGTGCGATGACGACTCCGGGGGAGATGAACATCCGGCCGCCGAGGGGGATGCGGGCCTGAGCCATGGCGGTGAAGAAGGGATCCGTGACGGTGATGGAGTCGACACTGATCACGTAGCAGAGGCCGCGGGCGAGGAAGAGCCCGGCCAGTGTCACGATGAACGGCTGGATCTCGAAGACCTGTATGACGAGGCCCATGAGGAGTCCGAAGGTGGCTCCGGTCAGGAGGACTAGGGCGATGACTGCGACGGGGTTCCAGCCGGCTTGTAGGAGAGAAGCCGCGATCATCATGGAAAGCGCTACAACGGATCCAACGGACAGATCGATACCGCCGGTGAGGATCACGAATGTCATTCCGACGGCGAGCACGATCAGGAAGGTGTTGTCGACCAGGAGGTTGAGGAAGACCTGACCGGAGAGGAATCCCGGATACATGACCGCGCCGGCGGCGAACATCGCCAGGAACAGGCCTACGGTCGCCAGGGTGGGGGCGTAGCGGGCTTTACCTTCCAGTTTGCTGATGCGGGTTCGTGTCAGAGGTGCCGGGGTGCGGGTCAGGGTCGACATCAGATGGCTACTTTCACGTCGGACGTCGCCGTGATGGGGCGTTTGCGTTGCTTGAGCAGCGTTCGTGCCTTGGTGGACTGCAGCAGACACACGATGATGACGACCAGTGCTTTGAACACGAGCGTGACCTCCGGGGGTATGCCGAGTGTGTAGACGGTGGTGGTGAGGGTCTGGATGATCAGCGCCCCGACAAGTGTCCCGATGAGGCTGTACCGGCCACCCGCAAGCGACGTCCCTCCGATGACGACGGCGAGGATGGCGTCCATCTCGATGTAAAGACCGGCGTTGTTCGCGTCGGCTGCGGTGACGTTGGAACTGATCATGAGGCCGGCGACCGCCGCGCACAATCCGCTGAAGACGTAGACGGTCAACGTGATGTTCCTGGCGTTGAGGCCGGCGAGTCGACTCGCGACGGGATTGATGCCGACGGCTTCGATCAGGGTGCCGAGGGCGGTGCGACGGGTCAGGAGCCCGGCGATGATGAAGGCAGCGGCGGCGATGAGGATGGCAATGGGTAGGCCCAGGAAGAAGCCCGCACCGATCGCCTGGTAGGGGTCGTTGGACACGGAGATGATTTGCCCGTCCGTGACCAGTTGCGCCAGGCCGCGCCCGGCCGTCATGAGGACAAGGGTGGCGATGATGGGCTGAATGCCGATGATGGAGACGAGAACTCCGTTCCAGAGTCCGAGGATCAATCCCGCTCCGACCGCGAGGGCGACTGCTACTGCGGCGGTCTGCAGCGAGGTTGGGTCGGCGGAGGTGGAGATGTAGGTGCAGGAGACGGCTCCCGCGATGGCGGCCACGGCTCCCACGGACAGGTCGATGCCGCGGGACGCGATGACGAGGGTCATACCGAGCGCAATGAGGATGGTGGGGGCGCCATTGCGGAGGATGTCGATCAGGCTGCCGTAGAGGTGGCCGTCCTGAATGCGGACGGACAGGAAGTCTGCGCGGAAGACTTGGTTTAGCAGAAGCAGGAGCACGAGGGCAAGGACCGGCCAGGTGAGGCGGTGTTTCAAGATCGCGTTCATGCGGCGGATCCCGCGATGATCGTCATGACGTCTTCCATGGTGACTCCGTCGTTGGGTAGGTCGGCGACCATGCGGCGGTCCTTGAGGACGGCGATGTGATCACTGAGGCGCAGGACTTCCTCGAGTTCGGCAGAGATGAAGATGATCGACATGCCGTCGGCGGCGAGGTTACTGATGAGTTTCTGGATCTGGGTCTTCGCGCCGATATCGATGCCACGCGTCGGCTCGTCGAGGATGAGAAGTTTGGGGTTCGTGATCAGCCAGCGTGCCAGGAGGACCTTTTGCTGGTTCCCGCCGCTGAGGTTGCGGATCAGTGCGTCCTTGTTCGCAGGCCGGATGTCCAGGGTCTTGATGAACTCCTCGGTGAGCTGGTCCTGCTGATGGCTGGGTACCCTTCTCAGCCACCCTTTGGTTGCCTGCATCGCCAGGACGAGGTTGTCCTTGACGGACAGGTCTCCGATCAGGCCCTCCTCCTTCCTGTTCTCGGAGGAGAAGGCGATGCCGTGGTCGATGGCGGTGCGGGGAGTGCGCAGGCTTTGTTCGGTGCCGCTGATACTCAGGTGCCCCTGGTCTGCGCGGTCCGCTCCGAAGAGCAGGCGTGCGGTCTCTGTCCGACCAGCACCTAGGAGGCCCGCAAATCCGAGGATTTCTCCGGGGTGGAGGCTGAAGGTGATGCCCTCGACAGATCCCTTCTTGCCGAGGTTCTCCGCCTGCAGGAGCGGTGTGGAGCCGGCCCTGTCGTGGCTGAGGCGGGGTTCGGCCTGGTCGAGTTCGGTCAGGGCGTCGAGTTCCTTACCCATCATCTTGGAGATGAGCGACATGCGGGGCAGCTCACGGGTCATGTACTCGCCCACGAGCCGGCCATTGCGCAGCACGGTCATGCGGTCGGAGATCTCGTAGACCTGTTCGAGGAAGTGGGACACGAAGAGGATGGCGACGCCACGGTTACGCAGGGAGCGAATAACTTCGAAGAGTTGTTGGACCTCGCCGGCGTCGAGGCTGGACGTCGGCTCATCCAGGATCAGCACCTTTGCGTCGACCTGGACCGAGCGGGCGATCGCGACCAGTTGCTGGATGGCGATGGAGTGGGAGGACAGCACGGAGCCTGGGTTGATGTGCCCCAGTTGAAGTTGTTCGAGTACGTCTTGCGCTTGTCGGCGGACTTCGCGCCAATGGATCCGTCCCTGACGACGCGGCTCCCGACCGAGGAGGATGTTCTCCTCGACCGAGAGATTCGGGCAGAGGTTCACCTCCTGGTAGACGGTGCTGATCCGAGCTTCCTGAGCTTCGGCGGGGGTCGTGAAGCTGTGCTCCCTGCCGAGGACGGTGATGGTGCCGCTGTCGATCGCGTACACGCCGGTCAGGGCTTTGATGAGCGTCGATTTACCGGCGCCGTTCTCGCCCATGAGCGCATGGACCTCACCCTGGAACAGACGAAGGTTCACGCCGTCGAGCGCTTTGACCCCCGGGAACTCGATGGAGATACCGCTCATGTCCACGACGGGGACGATCTCATTCATGTTTGCATCTTCCTGTGGTGGTATGCGGTGGGCTGCCGCCCACCGCATACCTTTCGTCGGCAGTCCGTCCGCCGGCTTCTTGACGGACGAAACCAGTCAAGGGGCTTAGTACTCGCGGCTGGCGAGGACTTCCTTGGCCTGCTCGGGAGTGAACGCTGACTCCTCGGTCACGACGCGGGCCGGCACTTCCTCGCCGGCGACGACCTTCGCTGCGAGGTCCATCAGCTGTTCGCCGAGGAGGGGGTTGCACTCGACGATGTAGTTGATTTTCCCCTCGGCCAGCGCCGTCATCCCATCCTTCACCGCGTCGACGGTGATGATCTTGATGTCTTTGCCCGGTACCTTGCCGGCAGCCTCGATGGCTTCGATGGCACCGAGCCCCATGTCGTCGTTGTGCGCGTAGACGACATCGATGTCTGGGGTGTTCTTCAGGAACGCTTCCATGACCTGCTTGCCACCGCTACGGGTGAAGTCACCGGTCTGGGATTCCACGATGGTGAGGTCCGGGTCAGCTGCGATCGCAGCTTCGAAACCTTCCTTGCGGTCGATCGCCGGTGCTGCTCCCGTGGTCCCCTGCAGCTCCACAATGTTCACGGGACCCTCGGTGGACGCCGAGTCCTCGACCAGCCAATCGCCGGCCTTCTTGCCCTCCTCCACGAAGTCGGACCCCAGGAACGTCTTGTAGAGCGAGGTGTCGGCGGAGTCGACCGCGCGGTCGGTGAGGATGACGGGGATACCAGCGTCCTTGGCTTCCTTGAGCACCGTGTCCCAGCCCGATTCCACGACGGGGGAGAAAGCAATGACGTCCACCTGCTGCTGGATGTAGGAGCGGATCGCCTTGATCTGGTTCTCCTGCTTCTGCTGGGCGTCGGAGAACTTGAGGTCCACGCCTGCTTCCTCCGCCGAGTCCTGGATCGACTTGGTGTTCGCCGAACGCCAGCCGCTCTCGGCTCCCACCTGTGCGAAGCCCATGGTGATGCCGTCACCCGACCCGCCGCCGCTGCCGGCATCGGTGCCTCCACCGCAGCCGGTGAGAACCAGGGCGGTCACGGCGAGAACCGGGACGAAAGATTTCTTGAACACTGCTGCCTCCTGAAATGTGGATCACAGCAAGAAGCATTTGCACCATCTTTGCTGCGTGGGCGTCATGCCCTGCGACCGAGTGTGAACGCTAACAATTCCTGCGTCAAGTGTTCTGAGTCACACTTTCGTAACGCCGCCGTTACCGTCCGGTCTGCAACGTTGTAGGAGGGAGCTGTCGCCATTCATGCATACTGGACCCGAGCAGGAGGGTGGCGTTGATGACTGATGTAAGTGCTCTGCGGGGGCCGAGCCTCACGGACGTGGCGACTCTGGCTGGGGTGAGCCATCAGACGGTGTCCCGTGTGGTCAATCGCCATCCGAACGTTAGTGAAGCCACCAGGGCCAGGGTTCGCGCCGCAATTACTGAACTCGACTACAGACCGAATGCTGCGGCTCGCTGGCTTGCCACGGGTAGAACCCATTCCTTCGGTGTCCTCGCCGGTGAGCTGGGACAGTACGGCCCCTCCAACGTACTGATGGGCATCCAGGAAGCAGCACGCGCGGCGGGCTACTTCCTCACTGTCATGACACTCGATGGCTACTCAGAGCCGTCCGTCGACGAAGCGCTGAGGGGGCTTC